>DAOUPA010000226.1 GCA_030626405.1 Planctomicrobium sp. | reverse complement strand
GTTCTCTCTCCCGGATCCATTTGATCTGTCGCAACCCTTCTTTGAGCAACGCATTAGTGCGGCGCCTTACGGATTCGGAAATGATCTGGCAAATCAATCCCCGCACCTCACCAAAATTGCTTATCACTGTGAACATGACGACTGCTGGAGTTCTGATACGTCGCTCCGCGTGTACTGGGCTTTTCCAGGTGACTCAGATTTGACCGATTTTGATAATGCACGACTAGAAGCCAATGGCAGTGATAACAGATTGTCGGACCCGGGCTTTCGCAAAGCGTTCCGGGCAAACGTATTCCTGAACTACGCACTCAACTATAAAGCGAATGATCACATGACGGCACGCCTTGATTTCTTTAACATCCTGGGGTGGTTCGACCGAGACCTCAATAAAAGAAACTTTATTTTTCAGCCCACCACATATCGAAGTGAAGCCGCAGCAGTCGCGGTCTCGGCGCGGTTGACTTACTAATCTGTCCGAAAGTTGATTCTTGGCCAGGCTTGCATTCTGGTTGTGCAATTCTTCAATCGTCCAGTTCGGAGTAGCAGTATTTGAGGGATCCGGTTCCCTATACCTAATAGAACTCCAGACGAGTGCGTTAACCCCGACCGGGAGGTTATGGCGAGACTTTGAGACAATGATCAAAACTGGTTTCAGCAGTGGCCAAGTGATGTCTCACCAAAATGTCTCTGTTTCATAACCCCGACAACAAGCGATTTTTTTGCCTCAGGTGATGAGACAAATTGGTCACTCGTTCTATTCTTGACAATCAGATTCTCTTCTCTGACTGAACTTCTTGTTCCGCTCTCTTTCGAATTGAAGAAGTCTGTTGTGAATGGCTCGGTGGGGTGCTGAAACACTATGATCGAAAAGCGGCACATGCTTTTGCCTTTCTGCACAACAGAACTGACAGTAATCGTCAGTCGCTTCGTGCTGCGCTGATTGGTAAATTGGCCACCAAAAATGAGCCGTTTGTACGCAGCCAGCACTGAATCGGCGGCGCCCCGCCGACACTTCGCGACATCACTTCTTCAATTCCAGGTTGCCAAAGACCAATCTCATCAACAGTTGAGTCGATGACAGAGTTTTTGCCCAGCGCGGGGCTGGACACGATCATTGCGATTGCTCGGTTGAAGGACGCCATCGGCGAGTGACGCACGGCCCTGATCAGCGACGTTTCAGCAATTCGTCCAGGGACAATTTTTCGAAGACGATTTGAGATTGGCTACCTTCGTAGACCAGGGCGATGTGTTGGTCATCGACGCGACTGAGGCTGGGATAGCCAGCACCACGACCCTCGTCGAGGAGACGATGGTATTCTTTGGGCCACGTTCGACCGTCATCGAAGCTGATCTGGATTGTGTGATGATCGCGGCCCGTCTGAGAATGTGGGTTAGCAAATACAAGGATGTGTTTCTTCTCGCCATTCTCCTCGTAGTCGACCCGGTACGTGCTGCCATTGCAGTTCGGCTCGATGATACTCTTCCGATTTGTTGAGTGCGGTCTCCATGTGTTTCCCAAATCTGACGTGACTGCTACCGTGCGATACTTCGTCGGACTATCGGACCGACAGTTGAGCATGATCGAGCCATTTCCAAGTAGAACTGCTTGGCATTCCGTATTCCCGAATGAGGCGGGATTACTGAGCGTCCACGTTTTTCCGTGGTCACGACTGATCATGAGGTTGGAAAAATGCCGGTCCTGTTCGTCGCGACCTTGAGTGGGTATGACGAGCGTTCCGTCGGGCAGCGAAATGCCCTGTTGTGGTGACGGAGCAAAGAGTATCCACTCTTTCTTCTTCAGTTTCCGAGTCAGATTCTCTGGCTTTGACCAGGTACGACCATCGTCTTTCGAACGAACCATCAGGAACTGGGCGGTCTTGCCGATTTCAAAGCCTGGTTCCGAGCCATCTTTAGACCACTGATGAGTGCCGGGGCGACCCCACGTCCAGACGGCTGTGACAAAGATCTCACCGGTCACTTGATCTACGAGAATCCCTGGATCGCTGCAGCCGTTTTGCTCCTGCGGCAGTTCGCCGTACTCATGCATGTCCATGATGACACGCTGCGGATCCCAAGACTGACCTCCGTCGGTGCTCCGCAGCAGTCCGATGTCGATATCCTCCTGCAGATCACGACCGGCACGTCGTCGCACGTCGTAAACGCTGAGCAGAGTCCCATTCGGTGTTGTTGCCAGCACCGGAATTCGATATGTGTGCACGCCGTCGTCAAAATGCCGACGCAGTGCGATTCCAATTCGCTTACGGACGCCAGCCGTTTCAGGCCGAGGAGTGATGATGCCTGCGGACGTTTCAATTTTCATACATGTTGCGTCGACCTTGTGGCTGAGGCTGGCAGTGGAGCTAAGACGACACGAGAGCCACAGAATATTGACGCCACGTCGAAGTCTCATGTTACCGCGGAAGACGACCTCCCTGGTCGGCTTCGTACGGTCACCAAACGTGGCCAGTGTTGAGTAATTCTGTTTGTCGCCGGGTGAAAAGACCTGCAGACTCTCAACATCACCGAGGTCGTCCGTTCCTTCGAGTGAGAAAGTGAGCGAGTGGAGAAAAACGCTTTTTTGCGTAATTTCGACCTTCACTTCCAATAGCGGATTGTGATCGTTGCGGATCAGCACGGGATGGACTCGCTGTTGGGCAACGGCTTTGATTCCGACCGGAGTTTCCGCGTAAGCAGCAATCCGAATCGTAAATAGAAGCGCAACGGCAATGAGAACGGAACTCGAACGGCGGATCATGCTGCAGACTCCAGGTCTAAGAACGTGTTTGCTGCTCAACGGACATTCGCGAACTCACGCATCGCTTCGCGGTATCCGTTTTGGATGTGTTTCTTCATCAAGTACTCGGCCGAGTCGGCATCGCGATCGATGATGGCTTGTACGAGCGCCCGATGAATGTGAGCGTGGCCAAGGCGTGTCGACGAGTCGTGCACTACTCGGCCCGCCGTGTGTTCGATCAACATCAGTCGTTCCAGTTCGTCGCTGAGCAAAGGACAACCGGCACATCGCCCAATGTGCCGATGAATGGCGATGTCGGCGTCCGCTTCCAGACGCTTCGCTTCCCAAGCGGACTCGTACACCTGTGATAACTCCTGTAGTTCGGCGGCTTGTTCGTCCGTAATGCGCTGTGCGGATAAACGAGAAGTGATCGCTTCCAGACCTTCCCGCAGAAGATAGAGACCCTCCAGGTCTGCCGCTGACAGCTCTCGCACCTTCGCCATCTTGCGAGCTTGTTTGACGAGCAATCCTTCACTTTCCAAACGCCGCATTGCTTCGACGACAGGGACGGTACTGCAGCCCAGTTGACGGGCCAGTTTGCTCTGCGAAACGCGCTGGCCGGGTTGAAACTCGCCACGAACAAACATCTGGCGGATGCCTTGATAGGCGTTATCAGAGGTCGAGTTGCTCATGGGTTTACCATTAAATTAAATGGACTAATGCATTTAACTCTTGATTGTTACCAATATTAACTGTGAACTCAATGGAGTTTAGTATTCGCGAGGCTGAATTCCCTGCCAGCAGTGTCCACCCAAGGGCGACTCAATGAATCAGGAAAGCCAGTGATCCTCTTGTCAAGAAAACAGGTTCCCATGGATCGAGAGCGACTGAGAAAAACGTTGACCGGGTGCTACGTGACCGTCCCCACGATGTTTCGCGACGATGATCTGGAACTCGATTTGCCGGCGATTCACCAACACGTACGGTTCCTTCTCGACGGCGAGATTGCCGAGCAGACCGGCGTCTTGCTGGCTGACGGCGCGGTGGGCGATTTCTCAACGATGACTTTTCCCGAACGATTGCAGGTCGCTGAGACGGTGATTGCCGCAGCCGATGGCAAGGTTCCAGTCGTGATGGGCGCTCAGACCGGCCAGCACGCGCGAACTGGTCGAACTGGCTCGTGCGGCCGAGCGTTTGGGGGCCGACTACATTTAGGTTTCACCACCGTTTTACTTCGGTCACACGGAACAGGATTTTTTCGAATTCGTAGCCGCTGCAGCCGAAGCCGCCGACGTAGGCATCATCGTCTACAACACCTACTGGACCAGCACGGGCGTATCGACAGAAATGATCGAGCGGCTGATCGAGATCCCCAACGTGATTGGTCTGAAATGGGCTGTGGGCGATGCGAACTTCATGACTTTCGAGCACATGGTGTCCCGCTTTTCGGATCAGCTGAGCATTATCGACAATCAGATCCGGTTCCTGACCAGTCACATTCTCGGCGCGCGGAGTATTGAACTTCACATCTGCAATCACTGGCCACAATTCGGCGTGCGGTTGTGGCGTTTACTGGAAGAACAAAACTACGTGGCAGCGCAGCAGGAAATGATCCGCGTTGTTCTGCCCTTCATGCAACTCTGGGTGGAGATGGAAACATATACAAGCGGAGACGGTTACCTCGACAAACTTTGCATGGAGCTGGTCGGCCTCGACTCGAGCCGTTGCCGGCCACCTACCCGAGATGTCCGCGACAAGTTCCGGGAGAAAGCCCGCCAGATGTTGCTGCAATGCAAAACACCCAGAGTTGTTGAGTCGCTTTGTAAAACAAGCATAAGTCAGGAGGCGTGATAATGACGAACGAAACAAAGTGGGTTTGTTTTGTCTGCGCGTTCGCATTCAATCTCTTTTTTACGCTAGCGACTGTCGCACGAGCCGAATCGCCGCCAACCCGCGGTCTGGTGTTGTGGCTGGATGCAGAAGACATTGATGCTGACGGAAAGGTATCAAACAATCCGCAGGCTGGTCATCCGATCAGAAAATGGGCCGATAAAAGCGGTCAAGGTAACCATGTCGAACAGGAAATCGCTGAACAGAGACCAACATTCGAACCGGCGGCGGTTGGTGGCAAACCGGTCGTCCGCTTTCACGGTAAGGATGCGCTGAGAAAGTCAATTGCACATGGTCTGTCGGCAGGCGACCAGCCGTTTCATGTGTTCTTTGTGATGCAGGCTACAGCCACCGCTCCGCATACCAATCCGAGACCTCTGGGCCTCCAGTAGGGCGAGGATCGAAAAGCTGCCGATCGACGCGGGTTCTGGGTCGGTTACCAGTCCAACGGAAGGAATCGACTGGGCATAATTAATGGCGATGAAGGACAGGCAGTCAGTGTCGCGTGGAGCAGGACGCCGAACGTTCTGGAAATCGTCTACGACGGATCGCAAAACTGGTCACAATACCTGAACGGTAACCGGGATGGACGCGGGACGTTTTCGAAAAGGACGTTTATCGGATTTCAATCGGACGTCCGATTGTCCATCGGCCAGCACGGTGGTTTGAGTCTCAAGCACACTTACTACAAAGGTGATCTGGCGGAGTTGCTGATTTACAATCGCCCGCTCTCCGCGACTGAACAAAACGCGGTCGGACATTATCTCGAACAGAAGTACGGATTGGACACGGCGTACGGCAGTGTGCCTCAGTTCGAGCAGGACATTCAGCCGATCCTTGCGGCACATTGCTTCGATTGTCACGGTGCCGACGAGCAGGAAGCAGATCTCGATCTGCGTACGGTCACAGTGATGCTGCACGGTGGCGAGCGCGGTCCGGTGATTGCTCGTGGTTACCCAGACCGTAGCGAGCTGATGGAAATGATTACCAGCGGCGAAATGCCACCAGACGGAGACGATCCACTCAACGCGAATGAGATTGCACTGGTGCGTCGCTGGATTCGATTCAACGCGCCGGCAAAGGAAAAGGTGATCGAACCCTCCCC
Source organism: Planctomicrobium sp. (assembly GCA_030626405.1). GTDB lineage: Bacteria > Planctomycetota > Planctomycetia > Planctomycetales > Planctomycetaceae > Thalassoglobus. Next base: position 4,967 of record DAOUPA010000226.1, on the reverse strand, counting down.
CGCCGCTCTGATCAGCAAAGAAGATCGCAGTCACTGGGCGTATCAGAAACCGGTCTGGCACGAACCACCAACTGTTCGACAAAGTGGTCGCGTTCGAAAGCCGATCGATGCCTTCATACTCGCCAGACTGGAAGAGAAGGGATTGAGTCTCGCACCGGACGCGGACCGCGAAACGCTGTTGCGGCGAGTCTTTCTCGACCTGATTGGTCTTCCGCCCTCGCCAAAAGAAATTGCTAATTTCCTGACCGATGAACGCTCTGATGCCTACGAACAGCTCGTTGATCGACTGCTGAAGTCACCGCACTTTGGCGAACGGTGGGGCCGGCATTGGCTCGATGAATCCGGCTATGTCGATGTCTACGGCGGCGATAACGATGCGGGCACCATCAAACCACTGACAGGAAAGTGGAGATATCGCGACTATGTCATTCAATCGTTCAATCGGGACAAGCCGTTTGACAAGTTCATCATCGAACAGCTTGCCGGCGACGAACTGGTCGACTGGCGGTCGGCGGAGAAGTTCACGCCTGAGATGATTGAGTCGTTGACCGCGACCGGATTCCTGCTTGCTGCTGTCGACAATACTTACGCGCCGGAGTTGAACACGCCGGAACAACGACATGGCGTACTGCAATTGACGGGCGAAATCGTGGCCAGCAATCTTCTGGCCGCGACGATTCAGTGTTCAAAGTGTCACAATCATAAATACGAGGCGATTCCACAGCAGGATTATTACCGATTCCTCGCCATCTTCGCACCGTCTTTCAATCCCGAGCGCTGGGTCGTATCAGACGCTCATGGGATCCCCGATGTCTCGGCCATCGAAAAGGCGGAGATTGATCGGCACAACGACGCAATTGCCAAACAGATCGAGGCTTGGAAGAAACGTCAGTCGGATGTTCGAGGCGGTTACGAGCAACGTCTGTTCGAGGCGAAGTTGTCAAATCTGTCTACCCCGATTCGTGACGATGTGAAGACGGCTGTCCGCACGCCAGCGAAAGATCGTGGCGAGATTCAAAAGTACCTCGCCGAGAAACTTGGGCCACTGCTGAAGGTAACAGGCGAGGATGTCACGGCTGCGGACAAGTCGTTGATTGACGACCTGACCCAGCAGATCAGCACCCTGGATGCACAGCGACGAAGCCACGGCACGATTCAAGTGGTCCAGGAGGCCAGTCCGCCATCTCCCTCATTTCTGTTGCGACGCGGCAATCATCTTCGGCCAGGGATCGAGGTGCAACCAGGTTTGTTGACAATCCTTTCTGAGTCAGAAACCGGACGACCAGATGACCGCCATTCTGCCAGCAACTCCAGCGGCCGCAGATTGGCATTCGCAAAACAACTTACCGATCCCAACAGACTCGCAGGCGGGCACGTCGCCCGAGTGATCGTTAATCGATTCTGGCAACATCTCTTCGGACGAGGCATCGTCGCCACCAGTGACAACTTTGGCGTATCGGGCAGTCGGCCAACTCATCCAGAGCTTCTGGACCGGTTGGCGATCGAATTCATGCGCGGCGGCTGGCGGCCCAAATCGTTAATCCGAATGTTGGTCACGTCCAGCGCCTACCAGCAGGCTTCAACGAACGTTGCCGCGGAAGCGGCCTCTGAAAAGACCGATCCCGCCAACGACCTGCTGTGGAAGATGCGACTGCGACAATTGGAATCAGAGATCGTTCGCGATGCGATCCTCACGGTCAGTGGCAAGCTCGACCGTACTGCAGGCGGCCATCCGGTGCCACTGGAAGTGCAACCGGATGGCCGCGTTGTCATTAAGAACGAGGGCCTTCCTGACCCAACGAACAAATGGCGCCGCAGCATCTATGTGCTGGCCCGCCGCAACTATCAGTTGTCGATGCTCGCCATGTTCGACCAGCCGATTGTTGCGACCAACTGCACGCGCCGCACGCCATCGGCAGTCGTCACGCAATCACTGACGATGCTCAACGATCGTTTCGTATTAGAACACGCAAGTTTCTTTGCCGAGCGCGTGGCCGAACAATCGAAAACGGAGCAACAAATCGATCTGGCATTCCAGATTGCTCTAGGGCGCAGCCCGAAAGTTAAAGAAGCCAGCGCGTGCAGCGAGCTGCTGTCGCGGCATGCCGAGCGTTTTCGTCAGGACAACCTAGCGGACAAAGAGGCAAGGCGTCGAGCACTGACACACTTGTGCCACGTGCTGTTGAATACGAGTGTGCGATAAGGTGCGCTGTGAACAAGTCACGTAGGCGAGTCTCGGGGAGACTGACCTACGTGCTGCCTGCTACTTATCAGGAGATTGCCATGAACCATACAAACCAATCTTGTGACAATTCAAACGTCAGGATAATGACACGGCGACAGATGCTTGAAACGAGCGGGCTGGGGTTCGGCAGCCTGGCGCTTTCCTGCCTGGCCGGTCTCGTTGATTCGCCGCAAGCTGATGCGTCGGAGAATCTCGCTCTCAATCTACGGCCCAGATCAGGCCATTTTCCCGCCCCTGCCAAGGCAATCATCATGCTGATGCAAAATGGCGGACCGAGCCAAATGGACCTGTTTGATCCCAAGCCGCAATTGACCAAATCAGCGGGCAAAACCTACTCCGAAAAAGTCGAAATGTTCCATAAGGGAAGCGAAGACAACAAACTGCTCGCCAGTCCGCTGAAGTTTCACAAGTACGGTCAGTGCGGCATGGAGATGGCTGAGATTCTACCTCATCTCGGCTCGGTGGCCGACGACATCTGCCTGGTTCGTTCGATGCACAATTATCACAACAACCACACAGAATCACTGGTGGCAATCAATACAGGAAGAATCTTCTTCGGCCGGCTCGCGCTGGGCTCGTGGGTCAGTTATGCGCTCGGCACTGAAAACCAGAACCTGCCAGCGTACGTCGTGCTGCGTGACCCTGAAGGCTACAACACCAGCGGAACGTTGTTGTGGCAGAACGGCTGGTTACCGGCTTTGTATCGCGGCACGGAAATCAACACCAAAGGCACGCCGGTATTGAATCTGAAGTCGCCAGTTCCCATTGCACCGGACGTGCAGCGCGACAATCTTGATTTGATCGCCATGCTGAATCGCGAACATCAAAAAGATTACCCCGGTGAATCGGCACTGGAAGCGCGCATCCAGAACTATGAACTCGCTGCCCGGATGCAACTTGAAGCCGCTGAGTTACTGGACCTCTCGAAGGAATCGAAAGTGACACGCGATCTTTACGGATTGGATAATCCCACCACCGCTGGCTACGGTCTTCGCTGTCTGATGGCTCGGCGGATGGTCGAATCAGGTGTCCGCTTCGTGCAGATCTTCCCGCCCGTTAAGCCGCAGTTTCAGCCGTGGGATGCCCACACGAATGTGAAGACCCAGAACGAGAAAATCTGTGCCGCGTGCGATCAACCATCGTCGGCGTTGATCAAAGATCTGAAGCAACGCAACCTGTTGGACGACACAATCGTTTTATGGAGCGGCGAGTTCGGTCGCTTACCGGTTTCGCAAAACGGTTCGGGGCGCGACCACAACCGCAACGCCTTCAGTCTGATTCTGGCCGGCGGCGGCTTCAAATCTGGTCACATTCACGGTGCCACCGACGAAGTCGGCTATCGATCTGTCGAAGACCGAGTCAGCGTCAATGACCTGCACGCAACGATCTTGCATCAGTTAGGCCTCGACCACAACAAGCTGACGTACCCTCATCACGGCCGCCCCGAATCACTGACCGACGCAGTCATCACCGACGCTCGAGTTGTGAAAGAGATCATCGCATGACGTACTGTACAATCGGTACTGTACAGCCCCCAGACCGTTGCGCGATCGCCCGCGCCTGGCAAACAAGCGAACTTTGTTGTCTCAGGTGACGAGACAAATTGGCCACGCGTTCAATTCTTACCAACCAGATTCTCTTCTCAGACTGAACTTTTTGTTCCACTCTGTCCAACAGGGTCTTCGATTTGTTAGTTCTTCGCCCGCTGCCTTCCATCAAACTGAGCCATAGCATCATCGATGATACGATGAGCTTCTTCGTCGGCATCCTGTGATATTTCATCCAAAAGAGGTTTGACCGAGCGTTCTTGGCACCCAATGCCCAAACTCCTGCCAGCTGGACGGCCCGTGTTTCGTCATCACGTACAAGTTGAATCAACCGATCAACCGTTTGGGCTGCAGTCGTGCCGAGTTGCCCCAAGGTTACAACAGAAGCCCAACGAGTTTCGTCATCTGGATCATCAAACGCTTCGGTCAGAATTGACAGCGAGCGTTCTAAATCAACCTCGTTGCGGGCAAGCACAGATGCGGCGGTAGATCGCACAGACAATTCCTCGGCGTCGAGTTCTTTGGAAATGCGTTTTAGACTTTCTGCATCGAAAGAAACAGAACGACCAAGATCACCGATGATTTCGGCTCTCTCGTAGGGATCGAGTTTTTTATCTAATTCTGCAAGTAAAATTGGGTAAGCCACGTCTTCCCTAACCCCGATTTACATAGGCGTTCGAGCCGTCGGAATCTAAATGCCCCATTCTTCGGACTCATCAACAATTGCGTTTTCGATGAATTCAGCCGCTGGCTGAGCCGCGATTCCCAGCCCACCCAACACTTCCAAAGCCTCAATTTTGGCCGAATAGTCGGAGGCATTTTCAAGTCCGCGAATGACAACGGGCAGGATTTCATCATGCGACTCGCCGTATTCCAGAAGTGGCTTTACAAATCGCATCCGTTCTCGTTCAGATAAGTCTGGACTATGTAAACCATCCAACAATGGTGGTAGAACTATCGACTTTGGCTCCCCTAGGAGTCTGTCTGAATAGATTGGGAATTGGGGTTTCAGGTTGTTTTTGCTGTGTGCAGCGTGGAAGTCACGCTGCGGCGGTGGCTGCTAATTTCAGCAGGTTGTGGGTGAGGCAGACTAATGTCCATTCACCTTGCATCTGCTGAAGTCCGCGTAAACTGAAGGCTTGAAAGAGGCGACATGCCTTGATCTGGCCAAACAC
>DAOUPA010000742.1 GCA_030626405.1 Planctomicrobium sp. | reverse complement strand
GTGCGAGTCAGAAAGACCGTCGTCAACTTCAAAACACAGGCAGCATTCTAGATCTTGTTATGGATCAATCCAAATCTCTGAACCGAAAGCTGGGCGTAGCGGATCAGCGAAAATTGGCAGAATATGAAACGTCGGTTCGCGAAGTTGAACAGAGAGTTGAGCGATCACGAAGTTGGTTGGACGTCCCCCTCTCCCACGTTGACCAGGATTCAGTCGCCCTCGACGCGACGACCGATGCCCCGAAAGAATACCTTAAAGCAATCTACGATCTGCAGTTTCTCGCTTTCCAAACGGATCTGACACGAATTACGACTTATCAGATCGGAAGTTACGGACCATCGCGAGCGCGGACGTTTCCCGGCGCATTGGGGCTGAAGCCCGACTGGCATGGACTTGCTCATGCCGCTGGAAAAAAAGGTGGACCAGAAAACATCGGGCGATTCGATCAGTTCCTTGCCGAAAACCTCGCGCGTTTCCTCACTCGGTTAAAAGAAACGTCTGAAGGTGAAACGAATTTACTGGATCGCACGCTTGTCCTCTACGGCAGTAGCAACAGCAAAACGCATCAGAACCGCAACTATCCACTGCTTCTCGCCGGAGGTGGAAAGCTCGGCATCAAGCACAATCAATTCCTCCACTTTGACGAGAAGACTCCGATGTCCAATCTCTTTGTGACCATGCTACAAGCGTTGGGACTCGAGACCGAGAGCTTCGTAGATAGCAACGGCCCGCTGAATGGTTTGACTTGATGAGTCGCTCTCGTAACGACAAGCTTGTGGTCTTGGCTTTGAGGCGAACCGAGCAGTGTGAACGAAAACTAGCACATCGGTGAATGCGAGATCGCGTTGTAATTAAACCAGTTCACGAATCGGCTGAGTCTCTGTGATGATCCGTTTCAGTTCCTGGGACACGCTGGGTAAAAGTCGAACTTCGCCGATGTCGAACAACGCGTGCATAACCGTTGCCAGCACTTGCTTGCTGCTGATCGGTTCGGAAGCCGGAACGCTGGCTGTCTTGTCAGACCGTCCCACAACTTGCCCCATGCTCAAACCGCCGCCGACAAAAGCCAGCGTACACAAGTTGCCCCAATGGTCTCGTCCACCATTTTTATTAATCTTTGGAGTGCGACCAAATTCACCGGTGATCACCAGTAGTATCTTGTCGCTCAGCCCTCGCCGTTCCACATCTTCGATAAATGCAGAGACCGCTTTATCGACAGCCGGAGTTAATGAATTCAGGCCATCGGTCATCGTGAATTCTTTGCCTCCACCGTGCATGTCCCAGCCACCACAAGTGACGGTGATGAACCCACAGCCTTCTTCGCATAACCGCCGTGCCAGGAGCATCTGCTTACCCAGAGCCACCGGTGAAAACTGCGCAGCATAGCTATTGCGACTTTTCACCGCCTCGGTCGGTTCGAAAGCGGATGTATCGTACCTCGCAAGAGTTTGAGGGTCTTCCTGAGAAAGATCAAAGGCAGCGGAGACGCCGCGCGTCAGTACATCAAACGCCTGTTGTTGAAACCGACTGGCCGATTCCAAAACGCTATTCGCATTGAATTGGCGTTTCAAGAGATCCAGTTCTGACAATAGAGAGCGTCGATCATCCAGTCGATTTCCTTTGAGGCTGAGCTTCATATTGTCAAGGACTTCACCCCCGGCGCTGGGGTCGAAGGGCTTGAACACGGATGAAAGCGTGCCGGTTTGCGAAACACGGTCAACGTTGTGGTAGAGCTTTTTATATTGCGATCCGACGACACTTGGCGTGACCAGCACATTTTGTGGAATACCGGTTTCTGAGTCGGTCAATCCAGCAACGCTGGCAAACAGAGCCCCCATCATTGCGCCGGTCGGGTTGCCACCGGCCATCACATGCATGGCGGCGGGGCCATGACTGGAAATCCCGTGACGGTACGAACGCACGATCGCCATCTTGTCAGCCAAGGCTGCGAGTTTCGGCAAGGTTCCACCAAACGTGACTCCCGGAATCTTCGTTTTCGTCTCTCCGGTGAAGCTGCGGATTTCTGCCGGCGCGGTCATCTTGGGATCGAACGTCTCAAACTGAGACGGGCCGCCTTGTAAGTTCAAGATGACAACGCTTCTGTCCTTAAGGGCGTTTCGGCCCGAAGCCGCATGGGCTTGAGTGGCGAAGCACGATGCCAGGGAGATTCCCCCCACGGTCGAAGTTCCAATCTGTAAGAGCTCACGCCGTGTTTTTCCGTGGC
>DAOUPA010000710.1 GCA_030626405.1 Planctomicrobium sp. | reverse complement strand
CCGGCTGAGACCCTTTGCCTTGCTCGATTGGCTGAAGCAGAAATACAATCCCCCGGACGGTGGCCAAGGCGAGCAGCGGATCACCGATTCGATTCGACGGACGTTGGAGCGGCGAGTTCAACGATGGAAGCTGCAGCACGGGGTGCAACAGGAAGTCCACTTTCCCCAGGTTCATCATCCGGGCGACGTGATTGCTTTCGACTTCGTCGTTATGAATGCTCTGCGGGTCACGATTGGGGGACGTCCGTACGAGCACATGCTGTTTCACGCCGTCTTCACGTATTCCAACTGGGAGTACGTCCACCTCTGTCACTCGGAATCGTTCGAGGCGTTGGCGGCGGGTCTTCAAGACGCCTTGCACACGGCCGGCGGCGTGCCCCGGCGGGTCCGCAGCGACAGCCTCAGCGCGGCGGTCAACAACCTCTCCAGCGACAAACAGTTCGCGGCACAGTACCAAACGCTGCTCGATCATTATGGCGTCCGAGGTCATCGCATCAATGTCCGCAAGCCGCATGAGAACGGCGACGTGGAGTCGGCGCATGGGCATCTGAAGTCGTGGCTCGATCAAGCGTTGCGGTTGCGTGGCAATCGTGATTTCTCCGACTGGGAAGAGTATCTGATTTTTCTCAGGCAACTCGTCGCGCGGCGTAACGAGGAACGCGCCGACATCTTCCGAAAAGAATGCGAAGCCTTGGAACCGCTGCCGCACCAACGGCTGAGAACTTTCACGCCGGTGCGTGTCAGGGTCAAATCGGATTGCATCCTGCGTATCAAGCGAAACACCTATTCGATCAGCAGCAAGTACATCGGCCTGGAAATGGACGTGCTGATCCACCAGGACCATCTTGAACTCTGGTATCGCAACGAGTGCCTGGAGCGTCTGCCGAGACTGTTCGGGCAAGGCAAAGAGCGGATCGACTTTCGCCACGTCATCGATTCGCTGATCCGCAAGCCGGGCGCGTTCGCCAACTACAGATACGTCAACCACCTGTATCCGACAACCCGGTTCCGCATGGCCCACGACCAGTTGCTCGCGCGGACCCGTGAAGCGACCGCCGTCAAGCAGTATCTGAAGATCTTGCATGCCGCCAAGCACGAAGGACTGGACTTGGTGGACGACGTCTTGCGATGGTTCTTGTCCGAAGGCAAAGCCATCGCGGCGAAAGAAGTCCTGGCGGTCGTGCAAAGCAGACAACAGATCCCCGGCCCGACGGATGTCAACGTCGAGCCGCCCGACCTTTGTACGTTCGATTCTCTACTCTCACACAAGGAAGTGTATGATGAAGAAGCAAGCCGCGCCGGCGACAGCCAAGTCGACCGCCAGAACGCCCGCATCAAAGAAAGCTGCCTCATCAAGGGGCAACTCGAAGCCTACGATCGACACGTCGAAACTGTCGGATCAATTGAAGGAACTACGCCTGCCGACCTTTCGGGAGCAGTATCCAGCGGTTGCCGAACAGGCGGCGCGAGAGGGCTGGACACACCCTCGGTTCCTTTCGGATCTGACGGCGAAGGAATGCCAGGCGAGACAGCACAATCGTATCGAACGATTGATGAGGAATTCACGCCTGCTGACGGGGAAGACGTGGGAACAATTCCAATGGTCCCGAGTCCCGTTGCACGTGACGCAGCAGTTCGAGACCCTTCGCAGCGGCGCGTTTTTGGACCGGCAGGACAACCTGCTGATTTTCGGGAAACCCGGTTCGGGGAAGACGAATTTGCTGTCCGCGTTGGGGGACCAACTGGTCCGGCGGGGCCGATCGGTCTTGTTCTCGACGTGCCAGATGCTGGTCCAGGAACTGCTGCGAGCGAAACGCGACCTGCGATTGGAGCGGCTGATCAAGAAGCTGCACAAGTACGAGGCGTTGATCATCGACGACCTGGGCTATGTCCAGCAGAGCCGCGAAGAAATGGAGGTCCTGTTCACTCTGTTGTCCGAACGCTACGAGCGCGGCAGTCTGCTGTTAAGCAGCAATCTGCCGTTCAGCAAATGGGAACAGATCTTCAAGGATCCCATGACGACCGCCGCGGCGATCGACCGATTGATCCATCATTCGGTGATCATCGAACTGAACATCCCCAGCTATCGCCTCGAAGCGGCCAAGCAAAACAAGAACCCCAAACACGGTTCTCCGCAGTCAAAACCTGGCTCCGAAGAATAGCAACCTCACGCTTCTCCTCGGGCAACCTAATTGTCGCTAAAGGGCGGAGCTAATTGACGCCGAACACCACACTCGTCGTTGAAACTCAACATCGCTGAGTTCCTTCAGGCACTCGATAACGTTCGACACGTAGATTGTCATGGGGGAAACCGGGGACAGTCACCTATATTTTTCGGTTTTTTCGTGGCCGACCAACAAAAAATCGGTGACTGTCCCCGGTTTCAATGAAAATGGAGACAATTAGTAAAGTCAAACTGGACAGACCACTAGCGTCCTATCCCCAACCAATGCGTGCGTATTTTACATTTTAGTGGGTACTCCCACTCTTTACCACCTCCAATCTTTACCGTTTCGTGGTGACATCCCTGTCCGATTCTGATTTCTTCCCTCCCATCCCCCATTCGCCATTTCTTCCTAAGACCCTTGACCCTGATTGCTCCTTTACTTTTAGTCCGGTTGGCGCCGCTGTTTTTGTTCCTTGTGAAAACTCATATGCTCCAATATCTG
>DAOUPA010000401.1 GCA_030626405.1 Planctomicrobium sp. | reverse complement strand
TGGTCCATCACGCCCCAGTCTTTCCAGCGGGCGAGGTCGACGATAACGAGGTCGGCGAGATTCGGGCGTTCGAGGAGAATTCGCATTGACTGGCGGAGTCGGTCTTTGGGAATCTGGTCGTCGCCGTAGGTCCACATGAACCGCAGCGCCTGCATGGCGGCGAAGGTTTCACTGAACGGAACTTTGCGATTTCCGAGTTTGTGTTCATCGATGACGTCTAACCCCTCGGCGCCTGCCAGAACTAAATAGCCACTGATGACGCCATCGATGCCGAGGCGGAAGTCTTCAGTCTCTTCGAGGATTTTCGCTTTCATAAACTCGGCGTCTGTTTCATTTCCGGAGAGTCCGAGCATCAGTCCGTAGAGGCCTGTGCGCGTTGTTCGACTGGGAGCGGCTTCCGGATTCGTGAGCCATTCGCGGAGTTTCTCGCGTGGCATGATGGCTCGTAACTTGACAATGTCTTTGTACGGAGCATTCGCGAATTCAGAGTAGGCATCGGTCGAAATCAACGGGTCCGGGTACTCCAGAAACTTCATGAAGTAGGCTAACCGCTCTTGTGTAGGTGCTTCTTGAGTCGGTGCCTGCTTCATGTAGTTGAAACTGGTTTCCGTCACTTCCAGCGGACTTCCCCATTCAACGCGATCATCACTGAGGTTCCCCAGCAAGACGAAGAGCTCTCCTTTGCGTGAAGCTCGGTAGCGGTCCAGCTTGACGATGTCTTTCTTCTTGAGCTTGCCAGATTCATCTTCAACAATTTCAACGATCTCGTAGTTCGTTGTTCCGGAAAAGCTCTTTTCTCGATCAGCTTTCTCGCCCCCAGCCCATTGCACGAGAACAGCAGTCTGGGAGGCACTTAATTGCTCTGCCAGAGTTAGGGAAGGGGCATCGCAGAACGGGCAACTTGTTGCCTGCCTGGGAGAGAGAACGAAGGCAGCGAGTAGAACGAGACACGTTGCGATTGCAGAAATTTTCAGACGCATTGGATGAACCCTAAATGATTCAGTTTTCTGGTGTGATGTGTGTCAGTCGAAAAATTACTGGTCAATAACGACTGCATCTTCGATGTGGTATAGCATACCAAGTTTCTCGATGAATTTCCCGGTTCGCATATCGCGCTCGTCTTCAATCCATGAGTCGAGCTTGAATGTTCCAACGACATCAAACGGGCGTCCTTGAATATAACTCGTTGTGTTCCCTTTTTTCAGGCGAACGGTCAGCTTGTCGTACGCCTTGGCATTCGGTCCGAAACAGCAGACCTGATTATCCCGCACGAATATAAAACCTTTCAACCCATCAGGTTGCAGTGGTGGGAACATCCAGCCGCGCAGGATGACTTTTTTGCCTTCCAAAGCTGTTAACCACTCCGGCAGATAGTCCTGTGCATTCAATGGCACCGGTTCCATGTTCAAGATTTTCAACAGGTCAAGGTCATTATAGCTGACTCGCCAGGCATCTGTTGCAGACTCTTTGGGAAACTCGCGGTCCTTGACGAGCAATTTAATTTCGCGCGGCTCGCTCGGTTCTGAATTCTGACCAAGACCAAGTTTCTGCATCCGTTTTTGACGATCAATTTCTTCCTGTAGGTTGATGAAGCCGCTGACCTTATTCTCAGGTTCTTGCGTCTCGGAAGTTCCATCAGGGAGTGGCGTGACTTCTGCGACAGTCGTCTCCGTGGCTGGTTCTTTATCAGGTTGAGCGAGCTGTTCAGTTCCCTGCGCTGGTTTGACCGGGACCACGGCGGTCACAGATTCTGGTTCTTCTTTAGGAGTGGCAGAATCAGGGACGTCATTCGTTTCCGAAATAATGACTTCGGCATTTGGAACAGGAGACGAATTTTCCGTGTCCGATTCTGCCAGGCTTGTTCCTTCGGCAACCGGCTGGCTCATTTCTTCGGTGATGACCTGATAGTCATCATCGCTGTTTTGACAGCCGGAGAAAATCAAGACAATCGCAACCAACCCAACACTTGAGAACAAGACGTTGAAATTCCATTTCGCGTGATGCATTTCTGATTCTCTCCTGAAACAACTTCCTATTGTGTATCAAGTCATCGCGTGCAAACGACGAACACGTTTTAAACTTACGTTAAGTCTGAGTTAAAAATCACTGACTCGCGTCGTGAAGAACTCACCATTAATCATGAACACAGGTTCTCGTTCCCCGTTTTGGAAATTTTCATTGAGACGAAATATCCCCGCAATGGCGACCTTTCCGGATTTGTAATCAATCATTTTCCCCTCATTCATAATGACACCTAGACGGTCCTCGAGTGCGGGGTCTGCACCAAAGCAACACGATTGATTGTCTTTGACGAGCAAGAACGATTCGAGATCTCTCAACGACCCTGTCTGGTAGATGTAGCCTTTCAGGAATACTTTCTTACCGTTGAGGGCCAGAATATCCGGATGAATGGTTGTTTGACCATTTTCAGTCACAAACCCTTTATCGGAGATGTCTTGAACAAAATTAATTTTCTGAAATCCTTCAGGGACTTCGGTTTTGAAAATGTAAACCTGATAAGTAATTCCTCCCGCCAGAAAGGCGAGTGACATCAGCATGCCGCCGAGGGCAACGAATGTTCCGCTGTAAACGCTTTTGTTTCGACGGATGACAATGAACGCCATCACGCTGACAAGAAATCCGACGAGACAGAGCGGCAAAGCCAGCCAGAAAAAAATGGCAATCGACGAGAGCATCGCCAATGCCAACCCCACGACAGCAACGACCGGGACCGGTCGATAGCTGAATTCGTTGTATTCAGATGAAACTTGTTGCGATGAGATAGGCGCCGGTTCCACGATTGGACCAGTACCATTCTCCTTTTCGAGTGTTTGAACCATTCTCAACCGCCTCTAATCGAGAAACAAGGAAATGAAATAAAGGTAACAATGATATGCGAAAAAAAGGCGACGATCACACGAAAAAAAGTGCGAATCACCGCATGACACTATTATACGTCGACCTAAATCGTTCTTCTCAAGCCGGAACTTGGAAATGTTGCGAAATTCGTACAAAATTCCCGGTTTGTGGCAAGTTTTAAGGAGTCATTACCAGCATTTCCGAAACTTCTCAATCTTTATGGTGTTCTTACTGCTATGGCGACACCGCCACGCTCTTTCCACAAATTTGTAAATCTAAGGATGACGATGATGAAATGGTTGAACCGTATTGCGGCATCAATCGCGGTCTGTGGGCTCTCCACGATAGGCATGGCGCAAGAATCAAACGATATTTTCAAAAGCCTCGACAAGAACGAAGATGGAATTCTCGTCGCAGACGAAGTGCCCGAAGCACAGCGGCGGTTCTTTGATCGTCTCGTTCGTGCCGGTGATGAAAACGAGGACGGCAAACTCTCCAAAGCAGAATACCAGGCCACGCTCAAAGAAGACGAGCGTCCAGCTGGACGACCGGAAGGAAACCGAGGTGATCGCCCGGAAGGAGGCCGCAGGCAGTTTAACCCTGATTCGTTGTTCGACAGATTCGACTCGAACAAAGATGGGAAACTGGCGAAAAGCGAACTCCCTGAGCAAGCTGCCGAACGGATGGGACGGCTCTTCGATGAAGCGAAAAAAGATGAGTTGACCAAAGATGAATTTCGCGAAGCTCTGGGAAAGATGATGCGGGGCGGCGGTCGTCCAGGAGCAGGAGCAGGCCCAGGTGGTCGTGAAGGTAGACCTGGTGGACGTCCCGGTCCGGGATTCTTCGAACAACTTGACAAAAATAAAGATGGCAAAATCTCTAAGGATGAAATTCCAGAGCAGATGAGAGAACGCATGTCAGGTCTCTTTGAACGACTTGGCACCGATTCAATTTCTCTGGAACAACTCGCAAAAATGCGACAAGAACGAGAAGGGAGTCGACCAGAAGGAGAGGGACGCGGTCGCAGGCCTGAGATGCGTCGTGATGGAGACAGGCCAAGTGATCGTCCACGCGATGGCGAGGGACGTTCGAGTCGAGACGGTCAACGACCACCCATGCGAGATGGGGACCGTGAACGTGGAGATCGTCCTCGCGGTGATCGCGGACCTGGCGAACGCGGTGGACGACCTGCATTTGGTGGACCGGGTGGCCCCGGTGGACCAGCCTTTTTGCGAGTCCTCGATGCGGACAAGAACGGTCGAATCAGCAAAGAAGAAGCCCTTCGAGTTGCAAAATTGTTCGACGAACTCGATAGGAATGACGATGGTCAACTCGATATGCCAGAATTAATGGGCTTTGCAGGCCGACCAGGTGGTGGTGATCGCGAGAGGATGGGGCGTCCTGGAGGAGATCGACCACGGGGAGATCGACCAGAAGGTGACAGGCCACGCGGTGATCGTCCAGAAGGAAATCGACCTCGCGGCGAACGCCCAGAAGGTGATCGACCTGAAGGCCGACGTGGCGGGGGTGGACCAGCGGCGTTCATGGCACGCTTCGATGAAAATAAAGATGGAGTGATTACGAAAGATGAAGCACCAGAGCGCATGGCCGAAAACTTTGATCGAATCGACAGCAACGGAGATGGAAAGCTGACCGCAGACGAATTCGAGAAAATGTTCAGTGGTGGACGTCCCGGTGGAGAGAGAGGACAACGTGATGGTGACAAGCCACAGCGACCAAAGAGACCAGAAAGCGAGTAACCCCGACTCAGCTTCGTGATCTCTTCATTGAGCCGGACAGTGAAAACCGTCCGGCTCTTTTTATGCGCGATGCAAACAAGCTTTCTGTATTCCTCCGTTACGGCAGCGACGCTGCCGCGAGTGTTGCGATTCGTCCAGCCAAAGCGTTCACGGAACCTTTACCGTCTGGGTGGACTCGATTGCTGAGAAAGATGACGAACAACTTTTGCTCTGGATCGATCCACATTGCTGTTCCAGTAAAGCCACCGTGACCAATAGCTTTGTCACTCAGTAGGTCGCCCTTGTTCGAGGAATATCCAGTTTGCTTATCCCAGCCCAAAGAGCGAATGCCGTTCGAAACCTCGATTGACTGCGACATCAACTCGACCGTTTCTGGTTTTAGAACTTGAGCATCATCCAGCTTGCCGCCGTTAATGATCATCTGTGCGAAGCGAGCGAGATCTTGTGCTGTTGAGAACAGACCTGCATGACCGGCGATTCCGTTCATCTCATAAGCGCGGGGGTCGTGAACTTCACCCTGCATCCATTTGCCGTTTCGCTCTTGAGTGACTGCTGCGCGCTGTTTGAGTGCATCACTGGGCAGGTAGCCGGTCTCGGACATTCCGAGAGGCTCGAAGAGTCGCTCGCGAGTGTATTGATTTTGATCTTTGCCGGTCAATTTTTCGATGATCCCTCCCAACAGAATGAAGCCAACATCGCTGTAGATGAACTTCTCTCCCGGTTCGGCACGAAGAGTCAGGTCATTGATCTTCTTGAACGCTTCCGTGCGGCCTTCTTTGTAGTCATTCAAAGAATTGTCAGGGATGAGACCAGCCTGATGTGTGAGCAATTGCTTGATCGTGATTTTGTCTTTTCCGTGTGAAGTGAACTCCGGAACATATTGGGAAACCAGGGTATCAACATCGACGCGCCCTTCTTCAACCAAGGTCATGAGACTGGTTGCCGTTGAAATTGGCTTTGTGAGCGAAGCTATATCGAATACGGTGTCGAGTGTCATCGGTACTTTCGTTGGCTTGAGTTGGCGGAACCCGTACGCTTTTTCGAAGACGATGTTCCCTTTGTATCCAACCAGGACCACACAGCCAGGCATATTCTCTCGACGAAGACCATCAGCAACGACCCGGTCGATCCGGTTCAATCGCTCAGTTTTGAGGCCCAATTCCGTAGGGGCTTTTCTCTGTAAAACGTGGTCGT
Organism: Planctomicrobium sp.; assembly: GCA_030626405.1. Lineage (GTDB taxonomy): Bacteria > Planctomycetota > Planctomycetia > Planctomycetales > Planctomycetaceae > Thalassoglobus. Next base: position 648 of record DAOUPA010000401.1, on the reverse strand, counting down.
CAGAAAACACGTTAGAGACAGGCAGAGAGAAACAACTCATCGCCAACAGGAAAACAGAGCGCAACATAAAGATTGTCCGTTCAGGGGTAGGAAGCAAGGTTCTTCCGACTCTAACATCTGATCGGTTTCAGTTGAAGTAATCGTAGGCCCTGTTCTACCGGCCATTGAATGCTCAAGCTGCTCTTGGCCAGTAAAACCGGCCGTACATAACTCCGCTTCTCAAAGAATATGACCGAAAAGTGACTTAACGCCCCAGCAAACCGCAGCGGCGATGAATGCTGTGAAGATCCAGAAGCCGACAATCACTGACTTTTCAACTTTGTCATTCGATACCTTAAGTGCTTCTATGTCTTCGTGTCTGCGATTGAAAATCGCAATGCACCAACTGATTCCGATGATCAGTAAAACGACTTTGGCAAAAAAAGGGGAACGTAAAAGGGAAAATCGGTACACGTCCTGCTCCGACAGAATTTCAGGAGATGAATCTCCTTCGACCTTGCTGAGATCTGGAGTCCAAGACCCCGAACGCAGGAATGAACTGACCGGTTCAAAAAATGTTCCACTTTTTCCTGATACCGATACGAGTTGAATGAAGAAGATTGCTCCTCAGGCGATCCGCGCGGCAAACAACCCACAAGCGAACATCTC
>DAOUPA010000637.1 GCA_030626405.1 Planctomicrobium sp. | reverse complement strand
TACCGTGGAGGGAGGATCGTGGAGGTTGTGAAAAGTGAGCGCTGTCGACACATCGCTAACTTAGGAAGGGCTTCTTGTGAAGCTCTTTATGGAAAAACGCTGGATGTCCCAGCGTTTTTGAGTTGATGATTTTAGTGGTTGAACAAAAATTCTTTCGTGTTGATCAGTGCCCACAAAATGTCTTCGTAGGCAATTTTCACATCGTCTTTGTTCTTTTCAATGTGCCCAAGGGCAATTTTCAGTTCTTCTGCATCTGGTTGACGCGAATAAACCCATCGATACAACTCGCCGATTTTTTCTTCATGCGGTCGATCTTTCTGATTCGCGAGCGTCACTGCGCGTCCAGCACCAGAACTGATCTTGGTTTGTACTTCACTACTGTTGAGCAAGTGCAGGCTTTGGGCTAAGTTCGCTTCTTGCGATCGTTCGCACTCACACGCAGTGTCTGCCTGCGGTTGACCGAAGACCTTGAGGAAGTAAGTCCCGACTGTGGCGTCCGGTAGCTGGACCGAACGCGTTCCTGCTGGAACACCGGAATAGTTCTGAGTGGTGTTGGTCACCTGATGGAATCCATCGTAAAGTGATTCAGCGGTGAGTCGTTTCGGATAATAGCGAGAGAAATTCTGCTTGTCTTTGAGGTTGTACTCGTTGGGAAATGCGCTGAGTTGGTATGCCGACGAGTTGCAAATCGTACGGATGAGTTCTTTAAGATCAAACCCTGACTCAACAAAATGATTCGCAAGACCATCCAGAAGTTCTGGATTAGATGGAGGATTCGTTTCCCGCATATCATCTTCAGGCTCAACAATTCCCCGGCTGAAGAAGTGCTTCCAATAACGGTTGACCAAAGACTTGGCGAAAAACTTGTTTTCTTTCTTTGCCATCCAGTCGGCGAGATAAAAACGTGGATCGCGATCAACTGGGATTTCAAAAGTATCGCTACCGAGCGCTGCTGGTTTGAGATTCACATTACTTCGAGGATTCTTTGATTGAGCGGTTCCTTCATTGTGAAAGACACGTCGGTCACGAAGACGGGTGTTAGATTCCGCCCCCAAATTCTTCTTACCAACACGGCTGAAGAATGCAGCCAGTCCATAGTAATCGTCCTGACTCCACTTCTCGAATGGGTGGTGGTGGCACCGAGCACACTGGATACGCAGTCCTAAGAATAGCTGTGCAACATCTTCAACCTGTTGATTCGCATCAGCAACTTCGCGATACCAAATCACGGGAGGGTTCATGTTTGGGTCGCCAGATGCCGTGATAATTTCTTTCACGAATTTATCGTAAGGTTTGTTTTCGTACAGGCTGTCCCAAATCCATTGGTGGAACATGTATGTTCCTGCCTGATCTTCAGCTTGCCGTTTTTTATTTCGCAGAACCATGTTCCACTTGTTGGCGAAGTAGTCTGCGTACTCTGGACTATCGAGAAGCTTGTCGATCAGGCGAGCTCGCTTTTCTGGACTCTGGTCGGAAAGAAATTCCTGAACTTCTGTTTCTGATGGAAGTGTGCCGGTAATGTCCAAATGGACGCGCCGCAGGAAGGTTGAATCGTCACTCAGAGGAGAAGGAGGAATTCCGAGGAGTTTCAGTTTGTTAAAGACTGCATTGTCAATGAAATTTTTGACCGGCGGCAAGCTCGCGACTTCGGCTCCGAGAGGAATTGTTGCACGGAAGGTGGCAACTTGTCCTTGATAGCGAGCCATGATTGCGACTTCGCCAGACAGGTCGAGAGTGGAAACCAAACCGGTTTCGGCGACTTCAGCAAGTTCGGTATCGTTTGGCTCAAAGAGTGCCATACGCGTGACGTCTTCCAAAGATCCATCACTATATGTGGCATAGACCGTGATCTGTTGTTCTGAATTTTGCCCCATGACTCGCCCTTCGGGATAGCAGCGAATGCCAGTGACGACTGGATCCGTTTCTTCACCGTAAGGCATTCCTTTTTCAATCCACCGACGAACGATTCGGTACTCGTATGAGTCCTTATCCATTCGCTTCCCACCACCGTGCGGGGAGAGACCAATCGGTTTTGTCAGCAGCAAGCTACGATCAGGAGCAGGAGGGAAGATACGACGTCCGCGAGTTTCTTTTACCAGGAATTCGTAGTCATCTTGGGGATAGAATCCCAGCAATGAAAGTTTGAACCCGTTTTGACCGCTCGCTTTTCCGTGGCAACCTCCACTGTTGCAGCCAAGCTTTGTGAAAACCGGAACAATTTGATTTTTGAAGTTAATGGGTTTGTTGTTTGCCATGTCTGAAACATGCACATTCACTGTGACAGCTTTGCCATCGAGTGATGCAGTGACCTTGGCGGTTCCATCTTGGAGTGGCGTCATCAAACCGGTTTCATCGACCCCCAAGATCCCTTCTGGATCAATCTTGAAAGCTGATGTTCGGGTAACATCCGACTGACGTCCACCTTGGTGAGTGGCACTCACCAAAATTTGAACGCGTGCGTCCTTGCCGACGATCTGTAAGTCCGCTCCCAGATTCGGACCAATGGTCAACACTTCGATGGGACCGAGAGAACTCGCCTCTGCTGCATCCACGGCAAAAGTAACCGTGAGAGGAGCAAGAACTCCGAGTAGAATTAAGAATCGGACCAATTTCATTCCATGACCTCATATCAAGTTTTGATCTCTTCCCGCTTCACTTCGGAAGTGAAACCGTGGGATTGGAAAACATTGAACATATCGACAACCGCCTGCGTGTCAAGAAATGGTGATCAGGACAGAGGCTGCGGTGGGGGAATCCTGGGGCGTTGTGCGGGTATTTTGCTCTGTGTAGGGTGTGACACTTCTACCCCGTGGCATGACTTTAGGGGAAGTGTGTCAACCTTTAACATGAACGCTATAATAGTGGGCAAGTGAGTCGTAGGACTCAATAAGGTTGGGTAACTCTCCTCAAATCGTACTTCATTGATGTCACTTTGGCTAGAGATTGGCCATTTTTCGCAAGCTGTGGCGATGTTTCAGCCTCAAAAACCTCATTCATGATCAATGGATGCGTCGGAAAACTAGAACCATTTTAACTTGTCAACCAAGGTGATTGGTGGATTTCCTTGTACGTGTTGACGTACGTTGGTGAGCAATGTTTCCAGGTGACGTTCAGGGATTTGCGGTGAGGCGGCGGCGACATGGGGAGTGATGATGACGTTGTCCATTCCCCACAACGGATGGTCTTGTGGAAGTGGTTCTTCTTCAAAAACGTCCAATGCTGCGCCGGCAATTGTTTTTGATTGAAGAGCGTTTGTGAGATCAGCGAGGTCGACAATGATGCCTCGACCGATATTAATGAGCCAGGCTGTCGGCTTCATCGCTTGAAACTGCGCCGAGGCAAACAGCTTCACTGTCTCTGGCGTATGCGGTGCGGCGATGACCACGAAGTCACTCTGCGCGAGCAAGTCGCTCAGTCGATCAAGCTTCCAGATTTCTTCAACGACATCTGGAATCGAATCAACAAGCGGGTCGACACCGAGAACCGTCATG
>DAOUPA010000560.1 GCA_030626405.1 Planctomicrobium sp. | reverse complement strand
TTTTGTCAACACAAAACGACGAGCGAATAACAAGCCCCTGGAACTGAAGGGAGCAACGCTCTTACGACTTCCCTCAGATGAAGTAGATGAATTCCAGTGGATTGCGTCCAAGCTGAACGAAGGAGCGGGTACTTTCATGTGTGACCCTGCTGGTGTGTGCAGTCTTTATTTTTGGTGCGATATTGATCCACCGATGGGGTTGAACACAACGGATTGGCCACGTTTGCTGACCGACACGCAGCAGCAACAGTTGATTCAGAACTTCGAGAACAGGCATGACGTGCGGGTTGTGCACGACAAGGGGCGTCTCACACCTCCAGCTAATTCGCCTTTGATCGTTTATTTTCGCGAACGTTTTGCGGTTATCGAGAAACGCGGAGACATCGAATTGTGGGGTAAAATGCCTCCGATTCAGACCATCGAAAAGAGGACGGATCGATGAGATTTTGGAAGTTCATCGTGAACCGTTGGGCGAGGCTGGAACCTGCCGTCGTCGTGAGCGTGACCACCATTATTTTTGTTAGCCTTGTTTTGCTGACGTCACTCCTCACTCTCAAAGATAATTACTCGATATTCGGACCAGGTTTAGGCGCCGATTATCCTCAATTTTATTGCGCAGGCCAACTGATTCGTGCAGGACAAGCAGATCGACTCTATGACTTGCAGTTGCAGCAAGAATATTATCACCAGATACTTCCAAACGAAGGTGAGACGTCTTATTTGCCATATGTGTACCCTCCCTTTTTCTCAGTTCCATTTATTCTTCTATCGCAGACGTCTTACCATATTTCGTTTCTGTTGTGGGCATTGATTCTGGTTGGCTTGTATCTTGCCGGCGTATTACTTGTCTGTTCGACAATGGGGCCACTCAATCGGAAAATCAAGCTGCGGATTCTATTGCTCGCGGCTGCATTCCCTCCGTTCATCATGGAGTCTGTTTTGTCAGGGCAGACTCCTCCATTCGGTTTTTTTGCATTTTCACTCGCATTCGCGCTTCAGCATCATGGCAAGCCAGTATCAGCGGGAATGGCATTGTCTTTATGTACATACAAACCGACATTGTTAGTGCTGATTCTTCCTCTTGTTTTCATAGGACGACAATGGAAGTTGATTCAAGGATTTATTTATGGTTGTTTTGCTTTGGCCGCTATTTCAGTTTGCGTTGTCGGTTTCGAGCCGTTCCTGAACTATCTTGAGTTTCTTTTCAGTTACGTAAAATTGACGAAGGAGGGCTTCCGCACTTACAAATATGTCGACATCGCATCATTTGTAAGGTTGCTTTCCGGGACGACTTCGAAAACACCGAGCTACGTTGGCTTTTCGGGGATTCTTCTTGCAATCACTTTACTTGGTCGTCTTTGGTTTCAACTTCCAGAGCGTGATGACGCTCGATTTTCTAAATTACTTTGGAGTCACACAATCCTGTGGACTCTGGTGATGAATGTTTACGTCGGGATGTACGAAGTCGTCATTGCTGTTGTTGCCTTAATTTGTTTGTCGGAAGAGCATGGGTTGCTCGATGCAAACCGAAATCAGTCAACGGAAAAAGATGCACAGACATTTCAATTTCGCTCGCAGTTACTGACGCTGTTCACTGTTTGCTGGATTTCTCAATTCGTGGCGTTGCTAATACACATTCAGTTACTCACCATCGTTTTAACTTGGATCGGTATTACGCAATTCTCACATCTCACTCACAAATCGAACGATTCATTGTCGTCAATTCACAATGCTGATGAGCCAACCGCTGAGTGCCCACTGACGTGAATGGAAAAAATGAGTGTGCCTCTGGCACACTGCGGCAACCATACATTCATCGGAACCACTCTGATTATGAATCCCATTGCAAAGAACATGTTGGCGGCGATTGTCGGTTTTGTCATTGGCAGCGTGGTCAATCTTGGATTGGTCAACTTTGGAATGTCAGTGGTTCCTCTTCCTGAGGGCGCGGACGTCTCCACAATGGAAGACGTCCGCGAGAGCATGAAATTGTTTACTCCGATGAACTTCATGTTTCCGTTTCTGGCTCGCGTGACCCTCCCCCTTATAACGGTACCAGTGTTTGGTTGACATTCGTCATACTTGACCTGCTCCACTTTTCTGAGCCAATCTTGGTGAGAAATTCAATGGCTTCATCTGGTCAGGCTAGCCTGGCCAGATGAAGCGAATTCCCTGGGGCCAGATTGCCCAGAGCGCTATGAGGTCGTTGAGTATTGTACAACCGCACAATCAGACGCCCATGTTACCGAACTTGAGGTGGTTTACGTTTGGCATCCGTGGTTTGGTCGACGAGTTGCCATTGAATCGTCCATGGTTCGTGGAGGCGTGTCGATCTATCGCTGTCGTCTTATAGATGAAAAGTCTCGGTCGCGGGACGTCCCACAGTGGATGTTTGAGACTGCAACATGTTGTTTGATGGAATTTTCTGATGAACCTCGGGTTTCTGTTGCAGCGTTGAGGAATCTCAAGATTTTCGTCAGTGAACGAAAACGTCACTTCAACGATCTTGATGAAGTTGTGTTAGAAAATCGTCATTTCCAGTCTTCAACAGGAGATGACGATAACTTCCATGCAACACAAGCGAATCCAGAATCAACTGAACCTGTTTGTCCCACCTCCGATTGTTCCGAAGTGGGCACATCTTCCAACAACGACGCAACAAACTGTCATTCGAAGGCTCGCGGAACTGATTCGACAGCAGATCACTCAGTCGAATTGTTCGCCGATGGACAACTCAACACTCAGCCACGGAAGGGAGTGCAATGAGTGACAAAATTGAATCTCAACATGTTCAACGTAAAGCGATTCTGTACGTCCGCCAATCTTCCAGTTTTCAAGTTCAGCACAATCAGGAGTCTCGCAAGTTGCAATACTCCATGAGGGATCGACTGCAAATGCTTGGTTGGAAAGAGATAGAAGTGATTGATGAAGATCTTGGTCGCAGTGCCTCTGGCAGTGTCGTGCGATCGGGGTTCGAAAGGATGGTTTCCGATGTTTGCTTAGGAAAAGTGGGGGCACTCGCGGCGAGGGAAGTCTCTCGCTTTGCCCGTAACTCACAGGAATGGCAACAATTGGTCGAAGTGTGTCGCCTCGTCGATACGCTCTTGATTGATCAGGAAATGGTTTATGCTCCTCGTCAGAGCAATGATCGATTTCTGTTGGGGCTCAAGGGAAGTCTCAATGAATATGAACTCGATCTATTGCGGCAACGCTCGGTCGAAGTTCGTTATGAAAAGGCGAAACGTGGTGAGTTGTACGTGTCGGCGCCGATTGGATTTTTAATCACAGGATCAACTCGGGCAGGTGACCAGCGTCTTGAGAAGGATCCCGATGCGCGCGTTCGTGAGGCGATTGCATTGGTTTTTCGCAAATGTTTCGAACTGGGAAGTCTACGTCAAACATTGCTATGGTTTCTGGAAGAAGGTCTGCAGATGCCAGCGCGGAATGCGCAAGGCAACCTTTCGTGGAAACGTCCAACGTAGGCGTCTCTGTGAAGAAGTCCATTTCAATCTCGCATACCGCTGGTTTTGTCGACTTTCTCTCGAAGATGAAGTGCCTGACCATTCGTCGTTCAGTCGGATCAGGGATCGATAGGGGCAGAAGTGTACGAACACGTTTTCTATGAAATCGTAAAACTCTGTCAACAGCATGGTTTATTCGGAGAAACGTGTTGTGTGATGACTGACGCGACGTTGATCGCAGCGGATGCCTCATTGAATTCGTTAATTCACAATGACATCGAGACAGCAGACAAGGAATTGGAGAGCCAACAGCAAAATCGTGGACAGAGAGATGGCTCATCCGCACGCAAGATTTCCAGCAAGTCGCACTCAAGCTGCACCGATCCCGACACCTCGTTGGCTCGCAAGAAAGGATCACCTCGGCAGCTCAAACACAAGGTGCACCAGAGCATTGACGCCAACAGTCGCGTCATCTTAGACACACATGTCACGACCGGAGCACGGCACGACAATCAGCCTTATCTGGAGCAACTCAAACGAATCGAAACGCGATTCCACCTCACGATTGTTGAAGCGACAGCCGATCGTGGATACGGTTCAGCTGCAATCATCAGGTCTTTGCAGGAGCAAGGGAAAAGAACTTTCATTCCACTCTGGAGCGGTCGGGTTGGAAACAGTAAATATTTGAAGAACGGATTGGTTTACGAGAAAGAACTGGACCGCTTTCGCTGCCCAGATGGAAAATATCTGACTCCCAATCCCGCGCATTATGAGAACCAGAAGCGGTA
>DAOUPA010000012.1 GCA_030626405.1 Planctomicrobium sp. | reverse complement strand
GAAGTCTGGCAGCATGCAAATGCTCGGCTTTGGAACGCAGTTCCTCGATGCCGATTTCGATGGTGACATTGATCTCGTCGTTGCAAATGGGCATGTGGACAGAACATCCGTCACCGGCGAACCTGACCTCATGCGACCGCAGTTCTATTTGAATACCGGAGGGGGGCGTCTGGAACTCGCGCGAAGTTCCTCAACTGGAAGCGGCTTCGAGAAATCAGCTCTCGGTCGGGCGGTCGCAACGCTCGATTGGAATCGAGATGGGCGAACCGACTTCTGCATCACACATCTCGACCAACCATTTTCATTGTTCCAGAATGAAACTTCAGATGCTGGAAACTATGTAAAATTCAAGTTGATCGCCACACGCGGCGAAAGAGACGCGATCGGAACGGTGGTCACCATCAAAATCGGCAACGAATCCTGGACTCAGCAATTAACCAGCGGGAACGGTTTTCAAGTTGCCAACGAGAAGTCACTCACCTTTGGCGTTGGAGATCATGAAACCATTGAAAAGCTGATTGTCCACTGGAATAAAACAGAACTGAAGACCTACACGAACATCGCAGCAGGGAAAAGATATCTCTGCCGCGAAGAGAGTGACGAGTTGCTAGGAATTGAGTGAGACAATTCAGAGTTCCACTTCCTGGAATAGAAGCCAACTATAATTTGCTCAGTTCCGGCTAATCGTTTCATTCAAGTTCAGAATCACTCGCGCAACGGCCGTCCAAGCGGCGAGTTCTGGGCGGTTGAGGTTTTCTTCGACTTCGTCGAGACCGACACCGAGGATTTCGTCGGCTGCCGCTGATTGTTCTTTGTAGTGCTTTCGGTTGTCGTTTAAGAGACCTAGCACCACTTTGAGTTCGACATCATCCGGGGCACGAGAAACTGCTTTTCGAAATGCGAAGGTCAGTCGATCCTGGTCTGTTGCGCCACCGTGGAGCAGGATTTGTTCGGCAAAACTTCTTGCTGCTTCGACAAATGAAGGGTCGTTCAAGAGGACCAGTGCCGCCAGGGGAGTGTTCGAACGCGGACGCTGGGCCGTACATTCTTCGCGGCTGGGGGCGTCAAAGGCTTTCAACATGGGGTGCAGGAACTGTCGCTGCCAGTGAATGTACACGCCACGTCGATATTGTTGTGCATCTTTATCTGAAGTGTACTCTCGTTTCGGAAAATTCAGGTGTCGGTAGTATCCGCCAGGCTGGTACGGTCGAATACTGGCTCCTCCGTATTCATCGTGAAGAAGTCCTGCGATCATTAAAGCGTTGTCGCGAATGACCTCCGCTGGTAGTCGATAGCTTCCCTGACGGGCGAAGAGTTGATTGTATGGGTCCACTTCGAGGAGGTGAACTGTGGTCGCGGAGGACTGCTTGTAGGTTTCGCTGAGCAGAATTTCTTTCATTAGACTTTTGATGTTCCAGCCACTCTCGATGAATTCAACTGTCAGGTGATCGAGCAGTTCAGGATGAGTTGGCGGTTCTCCCTGCCCTCCGAAGTCGTCGAGGGAACGCGAAAGTCCAGTGCCGAAAAGCAGATACCAGAACCGGTTGACTTGCACTCGAGCGGTCAATCCGCCGACTCCATTTTCAGAGTCGGTCAACCAGTTCGCGAGGTCGAGACGCGTTGCTCGTTCGTTCCCACCAATCTCACCAAGGAACTCCGGAACGGCAGAAACGACGACCGGTCCGCTGTCGTCGAGCCAGTTGCCGCGTGGGAGGACTCTCATCTCTCGCGGAGCGATGGAAACGGTGACCATTGTTGGTCGGGCGCTCGCTTCAATGTTTTTCTTTTCTGCTTCCAGGGCACCTCGACTCTTGGTTTCACCTTCGTCGATTTGCTTTAAAAGTTCCTCGATTTCTACGAGTCGCTTACGTTGCCGTTTCGTCAGGACGTCAAGTTCAGGAGGTCGATGCGTCGGTAGATCGTTGTTGCCGAGTTTGAAGTGCTGCGCTTCGTCGACATCGGCAAAGAATGCTGCGAGTGAATAGAAGTCCTTCATTGTATAAGGATCAAACTTATGGTTGTGACACTGGCAGCAGGCCATCGTCGCGCCCATCCAGACTGAACTGATATTCCGCACGCGGTCGGCAGCATAAATGGAGAGATACTCTTTGACCTGAACGCCCCCTTCGTGCGAAGTTTGCAGCAGTCGGTTGTAGCCGGTCGCGATTTTCTGATCGATTGTCGATTCCGGAAGGAGGTCGCCTGCCAGTTGCTCGCGCGTCATCTGATCGAAGGATATATTGTCATTAAAGGCGTCGATGACCCAGTCTCGATAGGGGGAGATACTGTGGTCCTGATCGCCGTGGTAGCCGACCGTATCCGCGTAGCGAACAAGATCGAGCCAGTAGATCGCCATGCGTTCGCCGAAGTGATCGGACGCCAGGAGTTCGTCCACCAGTGCTTCATAGGCGCCAGCGGAATGGTCGGCGACGAATGTATCAACAGCTTCTGGAGAAGGTGGAAGTCCGACTATATCGAAATAGAGTCGACGGATGAGAGTCACCGGATCAGCGGGCGGAGAGGGCTTGAGTTGCTGCTGCTTGAGTCGCTCGCTGATGTGATGATCAATGACTGTATGGGCTGATGCGTTCTCGTTCTGATTTGCAACGTTCGACTTTTTCGGTGGGACATAAGCCCAGAAGGGTTGGTACACTGCGCCCTGCCGAATCCAAGATGTCAGCTTCTCAATTTCATCTTTGGTTAGCTTCTTTCCGGAATCAAAAGGAGGCATATGTAGTTCAGGGTCGCCATCAAGAATACGGGCGATGAGTTCACTTTCATCTGGATTGCCCGAGACGATGGCAGAGTCCTTCGCAGACTCTTCAACATCAAGCCGTAAATCTGCCTGACGATCCTCTTCATCCGGTCCATGGCAATAGAAACATTTGTCCGACAAGATCGGGCGAATGTCCCGATTGTAATTGAGGTCATCACCGCAAGCGCGATGTTCCGGCAAGATGCCAACGGTCGCTGCCCACAGCAATCCGAAAGAAACGAGTTGGGAAGAAGTTGGAATACTCATTTGCTTACGAGACATAGATAATTTGAGAAGGTAAACACGTTCAACGGTCCCCTCAATCATAAACACCAGATCAGCAAACTGACCAGCGGGAGCATGAAATCTCCCCGCGAATGAGAACAGCCAGCATTGAAAAAAGAATGCTGGCTGTTCTTGCTTCTTGTGGAATCTCATTTGAACGTGCTACCGAATTTCGACGCCTGAGTTTTTCAGAGCGAAGACAGCGCCGCGGTATGCGGAGAGCTTCGGAAGCTTTGAGCGTGTCGCCTGTTGCCAGTATCCGATGGCATCTTTCTGACGATTTCGTCGTAGTAGCTCCATACCGATGAAGTAGTAGCCTTCACAGAATTGAGCGGACCGAGCATCTTTGTTGTCTGGATGGACAGATTTCAGCAACGTTGCTGCATCGACCTGACCGAGTTGAAACAGAACCAATGAATCGATCCAGTCACGGGAACCTTCTGGCTTCGCCAGGACTTCCTGGTAATCTGCCTGCTTGTACGTCCCGGTACGTATCGCACTCGCAAGCTTCCATGGCAGAAGGAACCGCATTTCTTTTTGCATTGTGAGTGCCTTGTCGAACGACTTGAACGATCCGGCGAAGTCTCCTGAGAAGAACTGCGCGAAACCGAGATCCGCAAACGACATTGGATTTTGCGGAGCTTTTTCAGCAACTTGTTTGTAGTCGGCGAGAGCTTCATCAACTTTGTTTTGATTCAAACGTGCCGTTGCCCGCAGGCTTTGCGCACCGAGTTGGTTCGGGTCGACTTTGAGTGCTTCAGACAATGCCAGTTCGGCTTTTGCTGCGTCACCAGCTTCAAGGAATGCAAAGCCTCGATTGATGTAAGCTGGAATGAACCGGCCATCCAACTTGATCGCTTGTGCAAAGTCCGCGATTGCTTCCGTTGTTTTGCCTTGCGATTGGAAAAACATTCCTCGGTTGTTGTAGGCAACCGGATTCTTGGGAAACGTTTGGACGACTGTTGAGAACGCCGCGACGGCTTCTTCCGGAGTTTTCGAGGTCGCGGCAAGTTCTGCCTTCGCCATGTGTGCAGCAAGGTGCGTAGGATCAAGCTCGATTGCTTTATTCAGATCTGTTTCGGTTGCGGCGACATCTTTGAGTCGCATGTCAGCTTGAGCACGTTGATAGTGTAAGTTGGCACGCTGTACTTTTGTGAGATCGTCGCGTCCCAAGACGGACTCGACGACAGTTTGTGCGGTTTTCGCGTGGTTGATCTTCCCTTCCAGGTCTGCGAGATTACTCATCCCGTAGACGTACGGCAGGTAATACTCGGCTTTCCCTTTCCCTTCGTTCCGAATTGCCTCACGAGCGTCGGCGATGCCTTGCCTGACAAACTCGGCGTTGCCTGTGACGATCCCCATTTCGACCCGTGCGCTGCCTCGTAAATACAGTGCGACATGGTCTTTGGCAGCAGTCTTGAGAACTTGATTCGAAAGCTCGATCGTTTTGGGAAAATTTCGTTGCCGATAGGCGACATCCGCCTGCTCTTTCAACGCTTCAAGGTTTGCGTTGTCATCCTGTGCGACCAATGAATCTGACAATGATCCGCTCAGTCCAACGATAGCAACGAATAGAATCGCCCCTCTATATTTCTGAAACATCCTGATTCCTCCCTGAGGAAATTTCAAAGTTTGTTCGCTGGACATGTTTCAATTGTCGCTTGCGAATACATGTTGTGAATGCCAGTAAAGACACTACTACCTTCGCCGAAGTCGTTTCAAACGGAGGCATTTAGTCAACGTCGTATCGAATGCATTATTTTACAGCAACCCCAGTCTGAGGCGTTCGATCTGGTCGCTCATTGAGTGTGGGAACAAGTTTCTCGCATCTTTGGTTGAATCGTGTACACTGAGCGGTCGTAAGTTGTTCCATCAACGGATGTTTTGTCATCTGGTCTCGAAAATCCCTTTAAAGCGGCACCTCCCTGAAATGTTCGTCGATCGCGTTGAAATTCTTTGCCAGGCTGGAGATGGGGGAAATGGCTGCCTCAGTTTCCGACGAGAGGCGCATGTTCCTCGCGGTGGGCCAGATGGTGGTGACGGCGGCGATGGCGGGAGTGTCATCATTCAAGTCGACGCAAATGTTGGCAGTTTGGCAAACATTGTCGGCCATCGTCACTGGAAAGCCGGGAAAGGGCGTCCAGGCGAAGGGAAACTGATGTCCGGACGAGGTGGCGACGACGTTTATATTCTCGTCTCCCCTGGAACCGTCGTGAAAGACATTGAGCACGGGTTCATCATCAAGGAAATGCTGAAAGATGGAGAAACCCTGCTGATCGCTCAGGGAGGGAGGGGAGGTCGCGGAAATAAGCACTACGCAACATCCACTGACCGAGCACCGAGACAATTCGAAGAGGGAACGCTTGGCGAAAGTCGCGAAGTGCAGTTAGAACTGAAAGTCATCGCCGATGTCGGGTTGATTGGAAAGCCTAACGCAGGCAAGAGCACTCTGCTCAGCCGCCTTTCAAGAGCCAATCCGGAAATTGCTGCTTATCCGTTTACAACAAAATATCCCAACCTTGGAATGGTTCGGGTCGGCTACGACCACCAATTTGTTGTCGCCGATATTCCTGGATTGATTGAAGGCGCTCATGAGGGCGTCGGGTTGGGGCATGAGTTTCTGAAGCATGTACAACGGACACGGTTGTTCGTTCACCTTGTTGAACCTGCCCCGATGGACCAGACGGACCCCATCGATAATTACATACAGATTTGCAAGGAAATTCACCTTTACGACGAAACGCTCGATTCCCGACCAGTGATCGTTGTCGTCACCAAGTGTGAGCTGCCAGACGCCGAAGCATGCGCCGAACTCCTGGCTGAGGAAATTGGTCGCGATGTCTTGCAGATTTCGGCCGTGACAGGCGAAGGACTCGCTGAACTGGTCCGACAAATTGTCGAACAGTTGCAAGAAATCGAAGGAACAGATCTGTTTTGATCTTGCTTGATTGTTTAGCCGTACACTTCAAGTGTGCGGCTAAACGACTTGCTTTTGAATTTAGGATTGAAGAATGAAAAAAAAATTCAAGCCGATTCTGCTCTCGATACACTTTTGCTTACTCTTCATTCTGATTTCACAACTCCCGTCAACAGTTCACGCTCAACCCTACTTGCAAGAAAACCTGATCGACGATCGGACGGAGCGGGCAACAGCAGAGGGATTGCAGTGGCTTGCCGACCAACAGAACGAGAATGGCTCATTCGGCTCCGCAAAAGAATATTCACAAGATGTTGGAGTCACTTCGCTTTGTGGACTGGCGTTTCTATGTTCTGGGAGTGTGCCAGAGGCTGGACCTTATTCCAAGCAGGTCGTACGTTGCGCTGACTTCGTTCTCTCGTGTTCGAATCCGAATGGGTATCTGAACGACGCAAAAGTGAAGACACATGGACCGATGTACGGACATGGATTCGGGACAATGTTTCTGGCGGAAATTTACGGGATGACGCATCGAAAAGACGTAAGAGATGCGCTCAAGCGAGCTGTCAATCTCATCATCGCAACGCAGAATCCACAAGGGGGATGGCGATACGAACCTGTTCCGGACGAGGCGGATATTTCCGTCACAGTCTGTCAGGTGATGGCATTACGAGCGGCTCGCAATGCAGGCATTGCGGTTCCGAAGGAAGTGATAGACCGCGCTGTTGATTACATCAAAAAATGTCAAAACCCCGACGGAGGTTTTCGATATCGCCTTTTCGATCCGGCGGAGTCGAAAGTGGCTCGCTCAGCAGCGGCGTTGGTCGCCCTTTACTCTGCAGGGATCACAGAAGGACCTGTGATCAAGCGAGGGTTTGAGTATCTCAATCCCGAAATTATCGAGAAAGCCGAGAGTGAGTATTTTTTCTATTCTCAATACTATTTAGTGCAGGCGTACTGGCATCGGGGAGATCGGGCGACCTGGTATGCTGCCTTCTCACGTTACCGTAACAAATTGCTTACGATGGTTGAGGACAAGCACTGGAAGGACTCCGTGACAGGAGACGAATACGCAACGGCAATGGCGCTGATTGTCTTGCAGTTACCCAAGGATCTGGTACCGATTTTTGAACGCTAATGTTTTATAAAACCGTCATTTTGGCATTATTGTTAACCACTGTTCTGGGTGGGCGGAATTTTGTTTTCGCGGATGACATCAAGCTGCAGATGCTTGATGGTATCAGACGTATGGGAGAGTTTGTCGAATTGAGTGGAGACGCCCTTTCCATTCGCGATCACCAAGGCGCCGAACAATCGATACGACTTGGGGAACTGAAGTCCATTTCGTTTGATCGCAAGATGAAAGAATATGTTGAACGGCAAACGATCGTTCAATTGACGAACGGGGACCTTTTTCCTGTCGATGCAATCTCGTTGTTCGAAGATGCATTCATTGCCAAAATTGGTGATGACAATTTAACGATTCCCTTGGAGTTTGTGCGGAACGTCTTTTTTGAAACTACTGTATTCGAATTGAAGGAACCGGTTGTTGAGACTGATGGGAACGATACGCTGGTTCTCAAGAATGGTGATGTTGTCCGTGGAGAACTCGTCTTGTTGAACCAGACTAAAGTCGAAGTCTCGACTGATCTGGGGAAATTGAAATTCCCGCAGTCTCAAATACGATCAATGACTTTTGATCCTGAACTCGCTGCCGAGGTTCCAGTCGCCGACAAATTCGTACAACTCTTTCTTCAAAATGGATCAGTCCTGACTGCTTCACAGTGGCAATACAATTCAAACTTAAAACAGTTTCATGTCGAAATATTTTCTTCCAACCATTTGAAAGTTCAACTGAATGATCTGATACGCATCGAGTTTTGGAACCCGAGTATTCTTCCCTTGAGCCGACTCTCGCCGACTCGGTTTACGAGTGAAAACTTCTTCGGAAATTCGCTATCGTTTGAAACAAATCGAACCCTGTCGCGGCAAACTCTTGTCTGCGGTCAATCGGTCTACACAAGTGGCTTTGCTGTACGGAGTCGCTCGAATCTGATATTCGAAGTGCCGGTGAATGCAGTTGCTTTCATTGTGTCGCTCGGCTTCGATGATCACATCAAGGAATCCGGGGCTGTTGATGTGAGAGTTGTGGTCGGTGGCAAAGTGGCGTGGGAAGATTCGCTTTCACATCAACAAAAGGCGTTTGTGAACGTCCCTCCGATTCCAATACAGCCGCAACAGGATCTTGAACTGCAAGTCGATTTTGGAAAACAAGCAGACATTGGCGATGACATCATCTGGTGCCAACCTTATTTCTTATTGCAGAAATAGAACTCATCTTCGACTGAAAACAGACACGGTTCAACTTGTGTTCAATCTTGCCGAGTTGGAATCACTTTGGTCTTCCCCTTACAAGCAAGCGCCCCCATTCCCCCTGGACTGCGTATGCTTCGTGTTCCGTACGAGAGTTATATTTTACCTGATGCGGACAACCCAATTCTGCCGATGACGACGGAGAAGGATCTATTTTTGAGTGAATGCCTGCATTCCGAATCGTGGAACGCACCGTGTCACCTACATGAAATCGTTCTTCAAGGGCACAATTTAGAGCAAACTGCTCTAAACAATTTCGAGAATGTTTCATGTCATTGCGTAGGATTATTGTTCGATATCTGGCCTGCTTCGCGACACTCGTCGTGGTTGCCAGTCCTGCGGTGTATGCACAGGCACCTGCGAGGGCATCGAGAGCTCCTCAAGTAACACATAGTCGACCTCAAATGAGTGTCATTGAAGTGACTTCACAAACGAGTGGAGCGAATCACTTCACGGTCGTCGGTGCTGTTCATCGTTCGGGGGTCTTCACATCGCAAAAGCAAAAGATTCAGCTTAAAGATCTCATCGAAGCTGCTGGTGGATTGACTGATTCTGCACGTTCATCAATACGCGTGATCCGAGGTGGACAGGATCGCTATCGACTCCTTAATAATCCAGAAAATCCGGCTCAGCAAAATGTTCATGCTGGCGATGTGATTGTCGTTCTTCCC
The DNA here is from genome assembly GCA_030626405.1 of Planctomicrobium sp. Lineage (GTDB taxonomy): Bacteria > Planctomycetota > Planctomycetia > Planctomycetales > Planctomycetaceae > Thalassoglobus. The sequence continues at coordinate 23,871 of DAOUPA010000012.1, read as the reverse complement.
AAAGCGGGAGTTCAATCGATCCATGAAAATAACCCGGTTGTCCCTGTCGCGTGCATCGGACTTGCTCGCCGACCGGTTGTCCTTCCACTTTCTCCGGATATTCGCACTGTCGATGATTTGATCGCCAAGTTGCGTCAACCGTTTCAACTCAGATCAACCATTCGGATCATGGATCCATTTGGACGCACTGGAACAGTGAAGCTTGCTCCAGGTTCAGTTCTTTTCTTCGACGCGGCCACCGTGGATCGAACCCCGTTCTCTTCACCAGAAACGTTTCCTCCGACTGCTCCACTGACAAAAAATCTCCCGGAGGATCATCAGGAAAATGCAGAGTTCAACTCACCGAAAATCACTCCGGGAATTATTCCAACTCCTCTACATCCTGGACGATTGACACCTGAAATACGACCATCAGCAACTGAACGAGTCTACTCGCAGCCCCCGCTCTCTGCAGTTGCTGAGCAATCTTCATTGTCGGTTGGAAGCCCACCCATTCCTGAACCGCCCCAAGTTTCTTCACGAGATCTGTTCTTAGCGAATTCCATTTCACCCTCAGCTTCTCAAAGCGAAAGCGTGCCACTGGAAATCAAGCCAACGCATCAGTCTGAAATTGATCTCCCGCTGTTGAAAAACCAGCCCGGTGACTATGGTTCGGCAAACGATCTGCTCGCAAGTCAAAAATTACCGACCACCGCTCCCGCTCCTCCTGAGTTGGCTGCGGCTGAACTTGATTCCGAAGTTGCATCAACCGACCTCTCCTCTGCTACCATGAGAGCGGCAACCAAGAACCCGATGAGTCGCTCATCCGATCTCAAGAAAAGTGAAAGAGTCGCCCCTCAATTTTCGGACATCACACAACAGCTATCAGGTTCCCCCGAACCTCAGAAGAATTCGAAATTAGCCACAAAATCAATACTCCCGATCGCCTTGGGCGTTGCGTTTCTGGGAGCCATTTGCCTGATCGGGTCGATTCTGTGGTCACGATATGATCGCCATATCGTGGAGCATCAAGGTCGATTTGCAGCTACTGAAGCGACCGAGGAGGTCGTGGCTGATTTCGATTCGACTCAGAATCAAGTTGCTTTCGTGCTGAATCGTTCTGCTCCCATGATCGAAGAGGAAGTCATCTTGCCAACTGACACACCAATTCATGGTGAACCAGTTGGTCACCGAAGAATAATTGTCCACGAACGCCACGAAAGAATCAGTGGTCCTCATTTCGGTCGCAAAAACCGCACGACTCAGGATTCACAAGCAGCTTCCGCGAGTTCACGAATCGATTCTGAAGAGTCGGAGACAAAGGTCAAACAGCGTATCGACAGTCCGAACGAGGAGTTCAGCGAAACAAATCTCAAGCGAACCCAAAAAACAATGGTACAGCCAGTTCAGGAAACAGTGAGTAGCTTATATGACGTTGTCAAACCAGTTTCCAAGGTCACCTCATCGAAAAGTATTGGTGCCCTGGATCGTGCTTTGATGGCCTTGGCAGCGGAGAAAAAGCAATGACAACGATTGCTCTTGATCTCGGAAGCACAGAATTCCGCTCAATGAGGACGGACGGTCAACGACTTTTAGCACGTCGAATCCCCGCTGTGTATTGTGTGGAGACGAATGATCTATCAAATCGCAGGCTTCTCGATCAGGCTCGAATCCCGTATTCACAAACAAAGAATTCACTCATTATCATGGGGAGCGCTGCACACGAATACTCAATGCTCGTACGGTCCCCGGTCGTTCCTGTCATTCTGGAAGGGCATCTTCCCTGGGATGATCCGGTTGGTCGACAAGTTTGTTCAACGCTCGTGGAATCGATCATACCCGTTTCTAAATCAGAATATTCACTTTGTGTACTCTCGTTGCCTGCTTCGGCTGTACAACTCTCTCAGGAACAGCGCGGGTTTATTGACGAAGTCATTTCGCTTCGAGGTTACCAGTCGGTGGTATTAAACTCGGCAACGGCACTCTGTTTTGCCGAATTACAGGATGCAGAGTTTACGGGTGTGAGCCTGGATATCGGTGCTGAATCGATCGCTATCAACATTTCTCAGCATGGATTGCCACTGTTCGAAGGAGTTTTCGGTCAGGGATTTCGCGTCATCGAAAATCGTTTTGCACAGAGTCGACATCGGTATCTCTGGGATCAGAATGGGAATCGGTATCTCGATCTGCAATCCGTTCGTAAATGGATTCATGAATCAAAGATGAATCTCACGTCTCCAGCTTCAGGTGACGAACTCTGGCTGGTTCAACAATTCCGTCAACTCCTCGCTGATGCCTGGTCGTCGATGCTGCCAGATTTCCTGCGACTGAAAGGGCACGCTCTTTTCAAACAGCGTCTGCCGTTTGTCGTTTCAGGTGGAGCCTCGCAACTGGAAGGAATTCCTCAACTGGTCGAAGATGTGATCCACAATGGCCGGATCCCTTTTCGTGTTGCTGATGTCCAAGTTTCATCTTTGAAACCGTACAGCATCACCAGGGGCCTGCTCGTTCATGCGATGCTCGAGCATGTAAAAATGCCACAATCTGTTGATAAGGCGGCGTAAAGAAAAACCTCAAGTTGAATGTTTCACCTGGGGACCTCTACTTTTTTTTACACTGAAAACAGAGTTCCGGATACATCAACACTCTTGCTCGCCGAAGACTACCAAAGGCGACACAATGTTCGGCACACGCAGTACCGCATTCGCCCCATCTTTGGCAGCCGGCGTTAGCTTTCTTGACTGCGGAGAGATGCAACGGACACAACGACACGAGGCCTGAACAAAATTTCATGCCCGATTGCACTGTTCATACCATCAAGGGACTATGGAGATCCTCTTCTTCCTTTACGGGAAAGGGATAGTTTGATGAATTGATTCTTGACGAACCGAGATACAAATTCAGATTCGTTCTTGACCATGTTAAAAATGAGTGTCATATGGAAGGGTTGAGTATGAAGGGATTGTGAAATTCACCTTCCAAACGTGTAAAATCGTGGGCTCCTAACATCTTTCAGGGAAATTAATATGTTTGGTCTTTTCCTTCCCAAAAACTTGATTGTTGCCACCGTTGCAATACTCGCAATTGGAACAGCTAGCCAAACAGTTCAAGCTCAACAAACACAATGCTTCTCGATTGAATTCTTCTACGACTCCAGTGTCAATGACGCCGCTGAACTCCGTTCAAGTTTGGAGTCTTTTGCAAAAGACCGAACTGGACTCGTCTTGCACATCCGGGACGTCAATGAAGACAACGCTGTTCAAGAACGAATCAATGTCATCGCAAAACACTTCCGCATGTCCAGCATTAAACTGCCTGCGATTTATGGATTAAAGAATGTCATTGCGGACATCAAAAGCAAAGAACAACTTCAGAACCGTTTGAAAGAAATACTGCGATTGACTGCCTATGTCCGTAAAGGATGTCCTCATTGCCGTGACGCCAAAGCATTTCTTGCCAAATACCGCTCTCGCTATCCAGCACTTGAGATTAGGTATCGTGAAGTGATTACGGATGCTACTGCGAACCGGGAAATGCAGGCTGTTGTACGCCGCTATCGGCGGCAAGCTGCGAGTTTGCCAGTTATTCACTATTGCAACGGAATTACGATTGGATTTGATCGAGAAGCGACCACTGGCAGACGGATTCTCCAGACCTTGGATTACTGGTCCAATGCCTGTCAGCCAGAAAAAAAAAAGTAAGCCAACGGAATGAACAGATCACCGTTCCAATTTCGACTTCGGTGATTCTGAAGACCAGTCAATCCGCGATGTCTCACGTGAGTTATTCAGCCACAGATGACTTGCCAGCTGAATCCGAGGTCGCGAGCTCGAACTCATTCGAGCAAACCAAAGAATCAGACGGCAGTGATTTGCCGGTTCCGGATGCAGACTCTGATGCACTCCCTCCTCCTCCAATCGGTGATTCTCTTCCTCCGCCACCCTTTGATGACCTTCCTCCTCCGCCTCCCGCAGGTGATGATCTTGGTCCTGCAAATGAAGGGACCGATGCTCCGTTGCCGATTCTACTGGACGGCGAAGATTCCCTAGGCTCAACGTTGGGCGAGAACGACGTTGAACTACCGGTCTTTGGTGTTGTCAATGCAAAAGAGATCGGGATGCCTGCGTTTACGATTGCGATTGGGTTGGTTGATGGATTCAATCCATGTGCGATGTGGGTGCTTCTTTTCCTGTTGTCTATGTTGGTCAATCTGAAGAGTCGCTCCAAGATGTTCGCGATCGCGGGCGTTTTCGTTTTAATCAGCGGCGTTGCCTATTTTTCATTTATGGTCGCATGGCTGAATGTATTTCTCTTGGTTGGGTACTTGCGTGGTGTGCAACTCACGCTAGGCATTTTGTCTCTGATCGTGGGAAGCATCCACATCAAAGATTTCTTCGCATTCAAAAAAGGAGTCTCGCTTTCAATTCCAGAATCATCGAAGCCAGGTATTTACTCAATGGCTCGAAAAATCATTACAGCCGAGACAATGTGGGCCGCAATGGCTGGAGCCATTGTTCTGGCCGTCCTGGTGAATATCGTGGAACTTTTGTGTACTGCAGGCCTGCCTGCGATTTACACGAACATCCTGTTGATGCAAGATTATCCGGCCTGGAAAAATTATGCGTACATTGGTCTCTACAATGTGGCCTACATGTTTGATGACAGTATCATGGTCATCATTGCTGTAACGACGCTCGGAAAACGTAAGCTACAAGAAAAAGAAGGCCGCTGGCTGAAGTTGATCAGCGGTTTGCTCATTTTCATTCTTGGTGCATTGATGATTTTCAAACCAGAATGGCTTGTTTGATATTCACCTCAACGAAGTCATTCAGTGAGGTCCATCAGTTTTTCGATTCGAAGCCAATTGAGGCATGTGTTTGAGTGAGAAGTTTTTGAGCCAATCTTCACGAACAATCGACTATTGGTAATTGAGACATCAGTTGTGGCTTCAGAAAAGTGTCCGCTGGCAGTTGAGACATCATCGAAAACAACCGTTCCCATCACGGTCACATTTTGATGAGGCTGCGCGTGTCCCGAATCGCCGACGCAAACGGTGATTCGATAATGACCATTCTCTAAATGACATTCCCACTGATCTTCCTCGCGTGTGAATAGGAATGTATCTCTTTCCACACCATCAAGTAAGTTTCGACGTCGGTGGTTGGATCGTAAGTCACGACTCCATCCAAAGCCTCGAGCAGTCTCAAATTTGTGCCCATTGTCGTTAGTGAAACCAGCGACACTTTTTGTATCTAACCCGCAGAAATTGAATGTCCGTGCTGATTGATTGAGAGTCACTGGAGGCACACCATCCTCATTTGGAGAAGGTTTGTTGAGTTCAAAACGAATCGCCTTCCCAGCAGTAAAAGGTAGCGGGTCATCGACATCCAAGATTCCGTCACTATCGGCATCGGTAGGTGAGACACGCACAATCTCTCGATTCGGGAGAGAGCGAATCGTTTCCCACCATTGTTTGCAAAAATCTCCGCGAGAGATCTCATCGACTCGCGGCGGTTGAATAGAAGCGGCGATCTGCTTCGACTGCTTCGAAAGTTCGACGATGTCCTTACGCCATTCTGACCCAGCAACGTCATCAGGGCGGAAATCAATTTCGCGATCATCAAGTGGCAATGCCCGTAGTGCGGCCAGTCGATTGACGGCAACGAATGACGCGTCACCTGGTTTCAAATCTCGAAACGGCCAGATCAGCAGCGGAACGGCATCTTTAACTTCTCCACACAGGGCATATCGTGTTGCACTGAGATAATTATTGTTGAACGGGATTTCTCGGGGATTGATTCGCTCTCGCAAAGCAATCGTCGCAGTTGCTCCGGCGGCTTGACCAATGTGAACTCGTTGGTCGTGAAGACGGATCGCAGCACTGACAATGCTACTGTTACCGACATTACCTTGCGCGCCGATCAACCCATCCATTCGCTCAGGAATGAGGCTTCGGAGCGGGAAAACACTCCGGTCGCTCAAAAAACTGGTGTGTCGATTCGGCTTGTGAAAATCAATCCACGGACCGCTCGCACCTTCGTCTTGCAAATATGTTCGTCCGGTACGGTGGAAGTCGTAGTGAAACTGCCAGGCGAACAGCGCATCGGGATACATCACATGAGCAAATCGTTCTTTGGCCCTTGATTTTGTCTTGCCATCGCGGTTGCGACCATCTTGCTCACGCATCATATACATCGCCTTGAGACGAAGTGACTCACGGAGATACGGCTTCGGTGGAAGATTGTCCGGCGTTCCAAACTCAGTACTGAGGTGAAAATTGCGGAAGCTGTTGGCTTTGTCCTTGGCCCGTTGATGAACAAAGTTTTGCAGATGGAAAAGAACACCCAATGAATGCTGCTTGGCGTCATCAAATATAATTTGCCGCTGCTCACGAGTCATCACAACGATGTTTTTCTTTGAAGCACCTGGCTCTGTGGCCTCAAGTGCATCAACAACTCTCTGCGGCAGACGTTCAAGCGGGTAGTCTTGCCCGTTCATGTAGTTCAGTAAAATGGACGTCTTACCATCCTTGCTGTCCTCTCCGTCAACGATTCGTCTGACCGTATAGACACTGAGTTGTCGTTTTGATGCATCACCCGCTGGCGGCCAATGTCGAATTGCTCCGAGACCAGGCTGAGGTTCATCCCACTTCAAATCTCGGAATTCTGTCAAGCTGAAGTGTGTTGCGCGGGGGTAGTTACGATCATCAAAATGGTCTGGTCTAGCGATCGGCGTTTCACCATCAGACTCCTCGACAATCATCGCCCATGTAATTGGGTTCATCTCGTTGAGAGGATTCTCAGAAAGGTCATCTGGCGCGCTCGGTTCGCCATAGCGAGATTTCGGATCAGGACCGAACTCGAAAGCGGCTCCGGAAACCTGTATCGCCTCACCCCAGTCTGAAGCATCGATAGTGAGTTTCGCCCGCACATGTAAATCAGCTTGATTGCTTTTGAGAGGAGCGAAATGAAGTCCCGTCAGCTTTGAGGACTGGCTGGTTCGGTCAACATCTGCTCGAACGGGATAGTGATTCGTAATGAACTTGACCTGACCGGAATCGATGTAAGGTTGCAGCATCTGGCGAAAAATGGCCTCTGCTTCAGCAGGTCGAAAAGTTGACGGTCCATGAAACGGTTTGCCCGGCATCGGCGATCCGTACTTCTCTGTATTGAAAATTTCGATCCGGTCCATCAGTTCTTTGAACAGCCCAGAGCGGTGGAAGGATCTCTTCATCGGATGCCAATCGACTCCCCAGCCAACTTTGCCGACTCCTTTGTTTTCATCAACACAAGCCAGTGCCTGTTCTGTGTATTGCCCTCCCAGCCAAACACCGTCATGGACAATTGTGATCGATCCTACTCCCAGTCGAGCTGCCTGAATCGCTGCCGCCCAACCTGATTCAGTCCCTCCGACAATCAAAAGATCGGTTTCGATATCTTCGGCTTTTTTTGCATTGCTCGGGATGACGATGGGCTGTCCTGATTTCTTGTCGAGTGGAAATTGAGCCTGCACTCCCAGAAGAAAATCGTGAAGCTCGCCAGCAAGCCGGTTGCAAATATCGGGGTGCTTTTCAGCAAGATTCTTTTGCTCACCGATATCGTCTGCAATATTGAAAAGTTCAAATCGCTGAGATTCATAGTAGTAAATCAACTTCCAATCGCCGAGACGAATGGCGCTCGATGCTCCAATACCCGGCCCTCGTGGTCCCCAGTTATTGGGAAAATGCCAGAACAACGGCCGGTCATTCCGGCTCTCGCTATGCTCGCCTCGTAACAACGGAACGAAACTCTGACCGTCAATGATCCCACCGATTTGGTGAACATTGTCGACGCCTGCCAATTCCAGAATCGTGGGAAAGAAGTCTTCAATAATCACCGGTTGCTGGCAAGTTGAACCAGCTTGAGTAACCCCGGGCCAGTGAACAATCATAGGCACGCGGACGCCACCCTCATGAGCAGACCCTTTTCCGCTGGACAGTGGTTGATTGTGTGTGTTCGGCTTTCCACCTCGACCATGAGCACTCAGCCCTCCGTTATCCGACATGAACAGCACGATTGTGTTTTCGCTCAGTCCATGGCGATCGACATTAGCAAGAATGTCTCCCAGCGATTTGTCCATTCCTTCAACCATGGCTGCGTACATGGCCTCGATTTTGTTGAGTCCCGCGTCAATATACTTCTGATAGAAACGGTGATCTTTGGCAAATGGAACGTGTACTGCGTAGTGCGACATGTAGATAAAAAACGGTTTCTCATCCTCGACCGCCCGGTCCATTGCGTGGTTAGCTTCGATGGTCAATGCTTCTGTTAAAAAGATGTCCCTGCCGTGGTACTTTTCGAGATCGGGAACATTCCACACTTTGTCCCCTTTTCGCCAATTCGCACTGAAATTTTGTGTGCCTAGAAAACTACCTGGACCACCTGCTGCGTGTCCTCCGATATTCACGTCAAAGCCAATGTTGAGCGGATTTTCTCCCGGTGTTCCAATGGCTCCGAAGTGTGCTTTTCCAACGTGAATTGTGCGGTAACCGGCATCATGTAGAAACGCAGGGAGCGCCTTCGCGTGGATGGTTCGTTCGATGCCTTCTTCCGGACTCAAACCATTGACATTCCACTTTGGAAACTCAAGTGAGGTATGTTTGCGGTCGTTACTGGCATTTTTTTTCAACGTCCAGTTCGTCACTCGATGCCGGGCAGCGTTCAGGCCTGTCATCAAACTCACTCGTGTTGGTGAACAAACGCTGCACGCGTACGCCTGCGTAAACTTCATGCCTCGCTTTGCAAGCCGTTCCATGTTTGGCGTGGAGTGACGCCGATTGAGTGCGGTCATACCCGTATGAAATGGCACCGACGTGTCCTGCCACCCCATGTCGTCAACTAGAAAAAGAACGATATTGGGTTTGGCTGGTGACTGACGATCAGCAGCAATCACGTTCTGCGCCGTCGTCAACGTCATCGCAGCCACCAGGACAATTCCCATCGCTACTGCTGTTTCCTGTTTGTTCATTCGCTTTTTCGATTCTCGCATGAGCCAATTCATTCTTAACGTTTCCGATGGTGTTCGCTTTGGATGTCTGCCACGAATCCGCAATTCGCAGTCGTTAAATCAATTCTTATTGAATTTATGAACGATAGGAGTAAACGGCTTGCGAGCCTTTTTGGACCTTGCCCGTGCCCTGAACGTTCCCACTGGCAAGTGACTCATACCCGGAATCGACCATCAATTGCTCTGCACCTTCGTCGGTGGTTCCGAGTTCACGCAGCATCGTGGTTTCCTGGTTCTGGTTCTTCAGGTGCTTCGTAAAGAACGCATCCGCCGCTTCGATCATTTCATCGAACCAGACTTGTTTACCAAGAAACGGATGCGGAGCGTCCTTGATGAGAGTGAGATCGGACGGGACGCCCAACTCCCCCATTCTCTGGCGAAATTCATCCGCGTGCGTGCTGGGATCATCTGTTTCCCCTGAGATGAACCAGCAGGGCGGGTCGTTCCTATCGAGGTGATGCAGCGGCGACGCGAGCCGATACTTTGCGGGCTTATCCTCCTGAGTACCGCTGAGAAACTGTCTCCAGATCTGACCGCGATCCTTTACGTTGGAAATTTCCCGCGTGCGTTGAGACTGCAAATCCGTCTGTGCGCCCATCGGTACAGCCGCTTGAATCGCGCTGCTGAACTTTGCGTTTCCGCCGTCGCCTTCAAGTTCTATTACCCCGCCCGACGTCGCGAGCAACGCCGTTAAGTGTCCGCCGGCTGAAAGCCCGATCGCGCCGATGTTGTCTGTATCGATACCGTATTTCTGTGCGTTTGCTCGTAGGAATCTGACCGCTGCCTTGCAGTCCTGGATTTGCGCTGGAAAAGGGGCTTCACCGCTCAAACGATACGAAATCGTCGCTGCAACATACCCGCGCGCCGCGAGTGCCTGCGCGACCTTTTCGTGACTCGCCCGATTTCCCTTTGCCCAACCGCCACCATGAATGCAAACAACCGCTGATAATTCACCCCAGGCTCCTTTTGGCCGATAAATATCCATCTCCAGTGTGCGATCACCGTAGCGCGCATAGGTCACGTCAAGCTTCGCATCCAGACTGTCCAGGGTCACCTGCGAAATCGCGGTTCGACCGTTGGCGAGGCGTTGCGGCGGAGCCTCACCTGCCGGACGAGCATCGAGCCGCATTTCCTCCTGAAACAAAATTGCCATGCCTCGCAGCTTACGTGTGATGTCACGATTGCGTACCAGTTTGGATTCCCCAGGGTCTTTCGCCAAGTCGTACAGCTCGAGGCTTGGATTCAGATAGAGTTTCCAACCACGCCAGCGCACTGCGGCCAGCGCGCCCTGGCTGCCGTGGTAAAAAAAGGCGTCGTTGTATTCGTTGCGATTGATCAAGGGCGCCCATTCGTTGGGCGGATTCCACCGACGCCGAAGCGGAACCGAAGCATTGAGCGATTTCTTCATTCCCGGAGGCGGCACGATCTTCGACTCGCCCTTCAAGAGCGGGCTGATGTCGCGCCCGTCAATGACGCGTCTTTCGGGAACTTTGATTCCCGCGAATGTGGCGAGAGTCGGATACCAATCCATAGCGCGCACGACCGCCGACGATTCCTTGCTCGCCTGCAATCCCAACCCCGGCCCCCAGGCGATCGCCGGCACGCGAATGCCGCCTTCGTAAGTTGAAAGCTTGCGCCCGCGAATCTTCTGTTCCGGTGTACGTCCCGGTCCTCGGCCATTGTCAGAGGCGTAGATGACGATTGTGTTGCCGTCGATACCCATCCGCTTCAGCGAATCGAAAATACGGCCAACGTTGTGATCGAGTTCCTGAATGGCATCACCGTATTCGCCCCAGTTTGAGCTGCTCTTGAATTCTTCGCTCACTCCGAGCGGGTTGTGGAGCATGGTATGCGGCAGATAGAGAAAGAACGGTCTTTCCCTGTTCTTCTCGATGAATTGAATAGCCTCGTCGGTGTAGAGCTTTGTCAATTCCGCGGGATCGGCCGGGCGCTTGACGACATCGCCATTCCGTATCAGCGGCACGCCTCCCTTATCTTCGAAATGGACGACTTCAACCGGGTCAAGATTATGCAGCAGTCCGAAGTAGTGATCGAATCCTTGATTGCGCGGCAGGAACGGTTCGTGAAATCCGAGGTGCCATTTGCCGATGCAAGCGGTGACGTAGCCGTTGTCCTTCAGCAACTCGGCAATCGTCAATTCATCAGGATGAATGCCTGATCGCGAATCTGCGCGATGCACCCATATTTCGTTGCCTACCCGGCGGGGGTAACACCCGGTCAACAAGCCTGCGCGTGATGGGCTACAGATCGGAGCCGCCGCGTAGTAGTCTGTAAAGAGCGTCCCCGCCTTCGCCATCGCATCGATCCGCGGCGTCTTGACCTCCTCTGCACCGTAACAACCCAAATCATAGTACCCTTGATCATCAACAAAGATGAAGACGATATTGGGCGGCGGGTCGGAAGCGGCTTTCAAGGAGGAGGAACAACAACAAAGGAGCAGGAAGACCAACAATGCCAATCCGCTCTTGTTAAACTGTCTCAGAAGCATCAGCTTGCTCGTTTCGTTGTTCGTCATGACGATCACCCCTCTTCTCGGGGTACCAGTCTTTGGTGGATAGCTGTGACACTGTTTTCGATTTTTGAAAAGAGAAGAATGCCTCAGGCACCTTACACAATCGAACAGATTATCTACAAGCTTCGACTGATCGAATTGGTGAGCGTCTCAGGCAAGTAGGCTTTCCGACCGTGCGGTGTTGCAGGACAAAACCCAGGTGAAATGGTTTCTTGTATGTTAGTATTGAGAAATGGCAGATCCAGGTGAACAAAATTGTGATTGCTGTTCACTCGTTTCTGAATCGATCAAATGATCGGGTTGAACCGTGTTGCTAGCTAACATCGCATTCGGCTGTTGGTCATCAATGTCATGCCCGACGTGATTTTACTCAAAAGAGTATGACATTTGGAGAATTGGGAGATTATTGGATAAATACTGTCCAGATTTTCTTCTTGCGGGAGTCATTAGATTATGGACGATCAATCAACTGAAATACGCTCCAATTCAAACGGCGACGAACGGTATGAAGCGTTTGTTCGGCTTCTCGTGGAGCACGAACCTCATGTGCGTTCGTTTTTGCGTGGTTTGCTGCCGACGTGGCAGGATGTCGAAGAAGTCACTCAGGAAGCGAGCCTGATCGCGTGGCGGAAGTTCAGCGAATTTGAAGAAGGGACTTCGTTCGGTGGCTGGCTGTTCACGATTGCTCGATATGAAGCGATGAAGCATCGACGACGTGCGGCTCGATCTCCCCTGATCTTTGCCGACGATGTGTGGGATCTCATCGCTGAAGAGGCGAGCAAGGAAGAGACTCAGCAGGATTACCGAGAGCACCTGGAAGTTTGTTTGAAGAAGCTGGCGCCAGCGAAGCGTGATCTGTTGTTGAAGGTTCATGCTCCTGGTGTTGTCATGCGTGAAGTCGCTTCGAAGTCAGGGAAAAGTGAGCAGGCGTTCTATAAGGTCATTCAGCGATTGCGGGCAATCTTATTCGATTGTGTTTCAAAGGCGATTGCAAAGGAAGGTGTCTGATGTCCAACTCGAATCTTGAGCAACTGATTTCAGCTTGGCTCGATGGGCAAATCAGCGCGTCGGAGTCGGAAGCCCTTCAACAACAATTACGGCAGTCCTCTGAGTCACGGGCAACTTTCAGAAAGTTAACTCAGCTCGACGCAGTGATTCGTGAAATCGCTGATACAGATCAAGATGTTTCGATCACAAAACGACCAATCACGTTTGCGACATGGTCACTTGCGGCAGCGGTGGTCACCATCGTCACCTTTGTTGCAACTTTGATGTTTTTCCAGCCGAATGGTGAGCCGAAGATTGCCAAGATCACCGGATTGGGTGGGTCTCTGCAATGGACGGGAAATGGTGGGCAAGTTATTAAGGATTTGGTCGTCGGAACGCAACTTCCAGGGGGAACTGTAGAAGGAATGGCTCCTGACTCGTGGCTCGAATTGGAGTTCAATGATGGCTCAAAGATTGAGATTTCAGGAAATTCGATGCTGACGTTCTCAGACCATGGGCAGAAAGTGTTGCGTCTCAAAGGAGGCAACGTCTCGAGTGACATCAAGCCTCAACCGGTTGGAAAGCCGATGTTAGTTCATACGCGATCCGCCATTCTGGAAGTGATGGGGACACAGTTTGAAGTTGCGACAAGACTTGCCTCCACAACGTTGAATGTCAGCGAGGGGCAGGTCCGCATGAAGCGGCTTAGTGATGGCAATAGCGTTGATGTCTCCGCAGGGTATCGTGTGACCACATCGGCTGATCGCGAAATGTCTCCGGTGCGAGTTCCCGAATCTGTTCACCACTGGAAGAGTCAATTGAATCTCGGTTCTGTGGGGACCTATGGAACATGGTTGCCAGCATCCAGTCAGCAAGCCGCGAGGCTGAAGGGGATCTCTTACGTGCCTTCGGAAAACCCGACCGACATCCTTTACATGGTAGGACTTGCCGTGTCGCGTTCTGATCACTCGCCAGTGATTCTGAAACCGCACTCCCGATTTATTGTTCATGGTCGTCTTGAATCACCCAATGGAGTCTATTTCGGAATCCGCATGGCACATCCCAACGGAGAATTTGCAGGGAAGTTCCGCGCCGACAAACCAGCACCTGGACTCAATGATCAACATGATTTCGAAGTCGTTTTCAACTTGAGCGATTTTGAACTCGATCCCTGTGTCCGAGACCGAAAAGATGAGTTGCCAAGTCGTCCCGAAGGTTTGATTGTGACTGGTGTCTGGTGTTTCACTCCCTGCCGAGCAAAAGATATTGCGAACTCAATCACAGCATCATTGGAAGTGACCGAAGTCGAATTGATCCCACCCGCCGATGCCGAATTGTACTAGTGAACCGTTGATCCCCAGGAATCCGCATTAACGATTCCTTCCCTCCTCAATCCCCTCCCACTCCAAGGATGTCTCATGAAATCTTCGCAACGAGGATTTACATTGATCGAATTGCTGGTCGTCATTGCGATCATCGCGATCTTGGTTGCTTTGCTATTGCCTGCCGTTCAGCAGGCTCGTGAGGCAGCGCGCCGAACTCAGTGCAAAAGTCACCTCAAGCAGATTGGCATCGCATTACACAATTACCATGATGTCAGTCGATCATTCCCTCCATTTTTTATCAGCCGGACTGGGAATCCTTCGCGAATCGGTGATGTCGACAAGGGAGCCAATTGGTTAGTTTTTCTGTTGCCGTACGTGGATCAGGCACCGCTCTACAACACGTGGAATTTCGATATCCCTGCAAATCAGAACCCCGGCAGGTCAGCGGAACTTTCCATCTACAAATGTCCAACCGACCCACAGAGTGATGGAGTGCATTGCAGCTATGCCGGTGGCGGATGGGCTCGCGGAAACTACGGGATGAATGTCTCCCCCTGCGATCATGGAGTCGGAAGTGCCACCAATACTCTCGGAGGCATTGGCGGTGCCAACTATGTTGTGCGTATGCGAGACATCATCGATGGCACGTCCAGTACCGTTGCCGTTGACGAACTTCGGGCAGGCTTGAATGATCGCGACTTGCGAGGTTCCTGGGCGATGCCGGGACTCTCAGCAGGAACAGCGGCGATGTTCAACGATGCGAGTGCACCTAATAGCAGGGAGCCAAACTCAGATGATATGGAAAACTGCCTTGTTTCCGGTTTTGCAGGGAATGCCAGTCAGGGCATGGGATGCTTTGACAGCACTAACACCGGTCAAATGACGGCTCGAAGTCTGCATACAGGAGGACTGCAATTATTGATGGTAGATGGGTCCGTACGATTCGTGAGCGAGAACATTGACTTCAAGCGGAATACGACCGGTTGTGGAAGCGTGCAGGATCGTGGCGTCTGGCAGGCCATCCACACTCGCAATGGTAGTGAAGTCGTCGGTGAGTGGTGAGGGTGAAGTTTTGCTGCGGTTTATCACTCATTCAACCGCAGCCTGAATCGTCCATCATGTCACTTCTGCCGTCATTAACAAATCGCGAACATAAAATGAATCATCCTGTTCACATGAATGCTATTCAACTAGGCCGACCGTGGCTTGACGGTCGTGTTCCTGACGGGTTCTGGAAGAAACGGGTCAATCGCGTCTCCTACATGCAGTGGCTTGGTCAGCAACTCGGATTCGAAAGTTCCGAGGATTGGTATCAGATTCGAAATCGGGACTTTCGAGATCACAACGGCTGCACTCTGTTGCAACGTTCGTATCGATCTTCTGCACTCGTGGCGATGCAGGACTTTCTGCCGGAGTACAACTGGCGTCCATGGTTATTTTCTAAATCTCCCAGAGGGTATTGGAATGAAGCTGAAAATCGGCGAGCCTATATGCAATGGCTGGAAGGGAAGTTACAGATCGACGACACAGAGGACTGGTATGAATTGTCTGACGATTCCTTCATCCAGAATCATGGAAGTGGTCTGCTGATCAATTACTACCACGGTTCGATCCTTTCAGCCATATGCGAATTTAGACCAGAATTCGACTGGAAGCCATGGCTGTTTCCGAGAGTTCCCAACGGATTTTGGCAACTGCCGGAGAACCGCAACCGGTATTATCAATGGCTCTCCCAGCTTCATCATATTCAATCATTCTGCGACTGGAATGACTTGTCGCGAGAGGACGTCAATGCCACTGGTGGGGCGGGCTTGTTGTCACACTACTTCAGTGGATCGATGACGCGGCTTCGTAGCGATGTCGCTTCTCTCATGATCGAAGAAGGAGTCTGAGTAATGTTAACTTGTGTGCAAAGTTCTGCCGCTGCTCCCAACAGAAACAAATCCTCGTTCTCCGCAGCCGGTTTTATTTCCCTGCTGTTCTTCACAATGTCGGGCTGTGGTTCCAGCTTGCCTGACGTGGCGGGAGTGAAGAAAACGATGACCTCTGATCAATTGGCGTTGGGCGATCCGATCATCAACAGTGTTGAGATGGTACTCGTGCCAATTCCTGCAGGGGAATTTCTGATGGGGACAGCCATCAACGATGAGCCGGTGGAGAAGCGGTTTGAGAAGCTGATGCAAGACCCAGACGTTCAAAAGAAGATCGAGGCTGAGGAATTCACCAAAGAAGATTTGATGAAACACGTCAAGCGGCAAGTCGAAGAAGACAAGCAGAAGAAAGGGGGACCGGACACTCCGCAACATCTTGTGAAAATTTCCAAACCTTATTACCTGAGTGTCTGCGAAATCACACAGCAGCAATACGAACAAGTAATGGGAAGTTCCCCATGGAAGGGGAAGCCACTTGTTCAGGAAGGTTCCAACTATGCAGCGACTTATGTGTCTTGGAACGATGCCGTCGAGTTCTGCAAAAAATTAAGCGAGCAGGAAAACGATGAATACCGATTGCCCACCGAAGCGGAATGGGAATATGCCTGCCGTGCAGGAACGGCTTCGACTTACAGCTTCGGAGACAATGGTGGAGAGTTGACGGAATACGCATGGTACGACGCCAATGCTTACAAAGACGGCGGGCAATACGCTCATCGTGTTGGACAAAAACTTCCTAACGCATGGGGCCTGTACGATATGCATGGCAATGCATGGGAATGGTGCCAGGACTGGTATGCCCCGTACAACGGAAAACAGAAGGAAGCTGTTGATCCAACAGGACCGAAGAAAGGCAGGTTCCGAGTCTGGCGTGGAGGCTCATTCGCCGAAGCGATGGCCAATACCCGTTCCACCTCCCGCCTGAGCTACGGACGACCAGGTTACAGGCCTGAATACCTGGTTGGTTTCCGCGTCGTCAAAAACTTCAAGGCAGGCGATCATTGAAACGGATTTATTCGCGACCAGCTCTGGAGATTTCATCTAGTAGCTGTCGCCGGAGAGTACTTTCTGATCCAGAAATAACAACTCAGAGATCAATCAATGAAAACCAAACGAATACTCACAGTTGCATTGGTCTGTACCCTTCTCCTTTGCTACAGCTTCGCCCAAGATCGGGAACAACCAGTACCTGCGGCGAGTGTTGGTGAACCGTCGATAACCAGAACGGTCACAGAAACTCCTCAGAAGCCGGTCACTGTCGGGCATCCCTCGTTCATGAGTCCGCACGCGTCGCCAATCGCCATCAGTGATGGAAAAGTCTTCGTCGTGAACACGCCATCTGACACGGTTGATGTGATCGACTCTACAACTCGGAAAGTCCGATCCCGCATTCACGTTGGTATCGACCCGGTCAGCATTGCCGTCCGTCCAGATGGCAATGAAGTCTGGGTTTCGAATCATATCTCGGATTCGGTGAGTGTGATTGATTCCAATCCGGAGAGTACAACTTACCTGCAAGTCATTGCGACGGTCCAGGAATTTGATTCCCAGACACAAGCGACTCGGTTTGATGAACCTGTGGGAATTGCCTTCGCTAGTAATGACAAAGCATACGTCGCACTATCTTCTGAAAACGAAATTGCTGTCATCAACGTGGCATCACGCGAGATCACCAAGAGGCTCCGCATCAACGCTCAAGACCCGCGAGCCATTACGGTTCGAGGTGATCGCCTTTACGTTATTCCCTTTGAGTCAAATAACAAGACGCAACTCTCTGGAGGCAATCGCGAGAAGATCGACGGCGAGTTGGTGACCTTCGATGCCTGGGAGCACTCGATTCAGGTCAACAATGTTTTGTCGCTGGGACACGTCACAGATATCGTCAAACATCCTGAAGTTCCTGATCGTGACCTCTTCGTTTTCGACACAAAAACGGACAAACTCGTCGAAACTGTCGATTCGCTCGGCACTTTATTGTATGGGATGACGGTCGATTCAAAGGGCCGTGTTTTTATCGCTCAGACCGATGCTCGGAATGATGTCAACGGACGAGCTGGCTCAAAGAAGCATAGTTTAAAAGAGCTGGAGAATCGTGCTTTTCTAAACCAAATCACGACCGTCAGATTCAAAGATGGCTCAGTCGAGAAGCCGACGTTCATCAACCTCGAGCCGTTACCACCAGAGCAACCGGAGAAAGGTCAGGCACTGGCAACACCGTTTGCGATTCAAATCAGTGATGATGATTCAACGTTAGTGGTTTCAGCAGCGGGGTCGGACAAGCTGTTTACCGTTGATGCAACGAGCGGGGACGTGCTGGGACGCATTCCTGTCGGCGCAGTTCCTCGAGGGATCGCACTGGAGAATACGGAGAGTGGTAAGATGTCACAGGCTTGGGTTCTCAATGCGGTTGCTAATACTGTTTCTGTTATCGATCTCTCTGATCCAGCAAATCTTCAGGTAGACGGGTTCGTTCGCCTGCACGATCCCACTCACAAGCAGGTGAAACTTGGACGTACGTGGTTCAACGACGCTGACGCATCGACGACTGGAACTTTTTCATGCGCGAGTTGTCATCCCGATGGTCACACAGATCAACTGCTCTGGGTGATCAAGACTCCAATTGTTTCTGGCGGCGATCAAATCATGCCTCGATCAACGATGCCGATTCGCGGTCTGAGAGATACCGCACCTTTCCACTGGGACGGCATTCCTGGTGATCCGTACGGTGGAAACAACAGTGCAAATATTCATGGATCAGTTCCTCCAAATAGCAGTATTGACGACCCTGCAAGCAGTACGCGAGATGTGATCGACGGTGGTCTCGCAGCGACCATGCTTCTGGACGGGGACAAAACAGTCAATGATGAAGGGAAGTCCGGTGTGTTGTCGGCTGCTGAACGTGACGACATGGCAACGTTTCTCCTCAGTGTGCCTTATCCACCAGCACAACGTCGTGCTTACACCAACGTCGTTTCCAGCGAGGCAAAAGAGGGTTTCAAACTGTTTCATATTGATGGTGATCTCGATCCCAGCAAGCCTCGTCCCAATGTCTGTGGAGACTGTCACCGAATGCCGTTTCTGGTGAGTACCAATACGCCAGGAACCGGGATGGACGCACCCACATGGAGAGGCGCCTATGATCGCTTTCTAATCCTGCCACAGGGACGGCTGAACATTATTGATTTCGATTTCTATCGAAGAGTCGCCGAACGTGGGCAGCCTGAACGAAGTATCTGGCAATTCTCGTGGGCCGGTCGTCGTCGATTCGACCCGGTCTGGGAGATGGTTTTGGAAGGGAGTACAGGAGTCTCGGGGTCATTCGCCCGTCAGGTGACACTTAATGCTGCGTCTGCTGAAGATGAAGTGACAACCAATCTGTTGAATGCTTTAGAGCTTTCCGCCAGTGAAGGTGCAATTGTACTCGAGGGAGAAGGTGTGTTTCTTGGTGACTCTCCCAACTCCATGGCATTGCAGTTTGATCCAAAATTCCAGGGCGGGAGATACGTCAACAAATTTGGAGACCGTAAAGCATTCACTAGGGAAGAGTTGGTTTCGCTTGCTGCGAAAGGAGAATTCGTTGGCACTTTCTCAGGGCGTCATGGAACCAAGGCGGACGTCGACAACCCGCAACCTGCGATATGGACTTTGGGACCGATAGAACAGCAACGAGGACACCAGGAATTTCCAATTCTGCATGAAGGTAACGACAGCATGGTGATCAGCGGTCGACATATTGACGAGTCCGCAAACGTGATCGTCGATGGCAGAAGGGTGTCCGGTACGGTGAGTGTCGAAGATGGCGAAAAAGTCGCAGTGAAGTTGTCAGAATCACCTTCGATCGGCATGCACTTACTGCAAATCCAGAATCCAGATGGTCTCTTCAGTAATGACTTCATTTTCCACGTCACAGAAAATGCAAAGGCTGCTGTCGAATTGAGGAGTCGTAGAAATCGAGCACGTCTCGGCACGAACGAGGTACTTGCCAGCGCAATCGCGGATGGCAATTTGAAAGAGATCAAGGAAGTCCTCGGGATCGGTGCACGGATCAATGCCCGAAGTTCAGCAGGAGCGCTTCCACTCAGCGATGCAGCACTTCATGGGCGTCTCGAAATCGTAAAGTATTTGATTCAACGTGGCGCAAACATCAAGGCGACCAACAAGGACGGAAACTCACCGCTGCTTGTTGCGGCCTTCATGTGTCGAACTGAGATTGTCAAGTTGCTTCTAGAGCAGGGTGCCTCTCCTCTCTCCAAAAATCATCGCGGGGAAACATCAATCGACGCGGTCTCATCGCCTTGGAATCAACAACTTGCGGAGTTTTACACCGGGATTGGAAACGCAGTTGGCCTCAATTTGGACCTGAAACGTATCGAACAGGAACGTCCGCAGATCGCCAAGCTACTTCGGGAGCACTCTTCGAAATCAAAGCCTGAAGAGTAAGAGACATTAGCAAGAATCCAGGTGACAACCACGCAGACATTGACATTGGAACAAAAATGAGAATTCAACACTGTACTACCCTGCTGTTCGTATGTTCGCTGTTCACGATCTCGCAGCTTGTTGCTGAGGATGATGCGAACAACTGGCATCAATGGCGAGGTCCGGAGGCCAATGGGGTTTCCCGGACGGCGAAACCGCCGCTTCAGTGGAGCGAAGAGAAGAACATTAAGTGGAAAGTTGCTATCGATGGAAACGGCAGTTCCACGCCAATCGTTTGGGGCCGTAAAGTCTTTCTGTTGACAGCGATCAACACCGGGAAGATTGATCCGTCTCTTCCCAAACCGGAAGACCAACCGAAGCGAGTTTTTGGAATCACACATCCGAATACAGCCTATCAATTCGTCGTCCTGTGTTTGGATCGCGAAAACGGCAAAGAGTTGTGGCGACGTATGGCGACTGAGAAAATTCCACACGAAGGCCATCACAGAGACAACAACTTCGCTTCCGCATCACCAACAACCGATGGTGAGCGGCTTTACTGCTGGTTCGGGTCCGCGGGATTATTTTGCTATGACCTGAATGGAAAGAAACTCTGGGAACGTGACCTGGGCAAGTCCTATGTAGGAGCCAGCCTCGGTGATGGCTGCTCGCCGGTTCTTCACGATGGGAAGTTGGTTATCGTCCGCGACCACGCACGCCAATCGAGCATTGAAGTGCTCGATGCAAAATCTGGCGAAACACTGTGGAAGAAAGATCGCGACGAACCGAACGCCTGGGCAACTCCAAGAGTCATCGAACACAGCGGTAAAACGCAGGTCATCACAACCGCCTCAAACATGGTTCGCAGCTACGATTTGAATGATGGCGACATTATCTGGCAGTGTAGTGGTTTGACCGGCAACGTCACTCCGTGCCCGATCATTGATGGCGACGTCGTGGTCTGTATGAGCGGTTACGAGGGCTACTCACTACTTGCTTTGCCGCTGAACGCTCGGGGTGACATTTCGAATTCCGACAAAATTGTGTGGTCAAAAGACAAGGGCACACCTTACGTCCCCTCTCCGGTGCTTTACGACAAGATGCTGTTCTTCACACAGTCGAACCAGGCGATTTTGACGGTCGTCGATTCGCGAACTGGCGAGACGCTACTGAAACGCAGCCGGATTCCAGGACTATCAAACATTTACTCGTCACCCGTCGGCGCGGACGGACGCGTTTACTTCACCGGCCGCGATGGCGTGACGGTTGTCCTCAAACGTTCCAACGAGTTGCAAGTCCTGGCGACAAACAAGCTGGACGACGAATTCAACGCCTCACCGGCGATTGTAGGGCGGCAGCTATTTCTTCGCGGTCGGAAATCACTCTACTGTCTTGATAATCGAGTTCCTGACGGAGACTCAGGGGAAAAGAAGGCAAACATCGAGGAGAAAACTCGATGAAACAACGTCTAATATCACTTGCCGGATTCAGTTTGGCACTTCTTCTATTCGGTGGTCAGGTTGACGCCGAAGCGATGGCCAATACCCGTTTCGCCACCCGACTAAGCTACGGACGACCAGGTTACCGACCTGAATATCTGGTCGGTTTCCGCGTTGTCAGAACGATTGATGCAAAATGATCACTTGCTATTTGGAGTTCGTTGGATGACTTGTCGGAGATTGATTGACACAATCGTTTTCTCTGCGTTTGTGTTCATTGTCACTTCTACAGCCAGTCTGGTTGCGGACGAACGGCCGAATGTCGTCCTGCTGCTTGCCGATGATCTTGGCTCGAAGGACATCGGCTGTGACGGTGGACCGGTGAAGACGCCAGCGCTGGACGACTTGGCTGCGAAAGGCGTCCGCTTCACTGACTTCCATTCGGGAGCTCCGGTTTGCTCGCCAGCGCGAGCTACACTACTCACAGGGCGTCATCACTTGAGGACGGGGGTCTACACGGTCATTCAGGACCACATTCATAACATGCACCTTCAAAAAAGCGAGGTGACAATCGCCGAGCATTTGAAAGAGAACGGTTACGACACCGTTCATCTCGGCAAGTGGCATCTGGGAACACCGTTTCGTGGGATGAAGAAACCGTGGATCGACGAACACGGATTCGATTATTGGTTCGCGACCGACTTGAACGCCGCGCCAAGTCATCGCAACCCAAGCAACTTCTGGCGAAATCGGGAACGAATCGGGGAGATGGAGGGCTATGCCTGCCATCTTGTCGTGGATGAAGCGATCACCTGGCTGGATGAAAAGCGTGATGCCGAGAAGCCGTTCTTTCTCAATATTTGGTTTCACGAACCGCATGCTCCCCTCGCGGCTCCTGATGACATCGTTTCGCAGTACGGTGATCTCAACGATCCTGCCGCGATCTATTCCGGCACCATCGACAACACTGACCGCGCCATCGATCGACTAGTAAAAAAGCTGGAAGAAGTCGGTTCGCTTGAAAACACGATCTTCATTTACACCTCCGACCACGGAAGTTACCGGCCAGATCGAAACGGTGGTTTGCGGGGTAACAAAGGGTCGCTGTTTGAAGGTGGGATTCGCACGCCCGGAATCATTTCCTGGCCAAAACGCATCAAGGGTGGTCGGGTTGAAGAGACACCCGCAGGCGCCGTTGACCTCTTGCCAACGATTTGTGGTTTAGTGGGGATCGACAAACCAAAGGGGGTGCACCTCGACGGAGCTGATCTTTCTCCCCTGCTAGCTGGCAAGCCTGCGGAATTCAAACGTCACCAACCGCTCACCTGGCATTCGCCAACAAGTCAACCGATTGTCGTGATTCGCGAAGGCAAGTACTCGCTGGTCGGTTCCCGAAAGACGGAGTACCCCAAGGACCAAGACACAATTCGAGCAGTCATGGATGAGATGAGAGTCATTCTCGAGAAGAAACACGACCGCAAGTTGACGCAGTCCGAGCTTTGGCACAAAGCATATAACAGCGAAATCAAAACTCCTGAATGGAATCGCCTGCGTGGCAAGTTTGTCACGCTGAATACGTTCCAGGAAGCGTGGATCCCGCTCATCAAAGAAGGCTCGGGCGGCATATCGAGATTCGAACTTTACGACTTGTCGACCGATCCAAACCAGAAACAGAACATCGCCGAACTGTTACCCCAAGTGACCAATCGCTTGAAAGAACAGGTGCTTGCGATTAACGCTGGCGTGCTGAAGGAAGCACCCGAATGGGGACCGTACAAACCAATCGCATCCTCCGCGACAAAGCCAACCCCCAAGCCCCAGCCAGAAGATGCCGACCTCGAAAAACTATTGACCAGGATCGAAGCCACGAATCTTCCGGTAGAATACAGTGTCGCGACGCACCAGGATTACGTCGATAAACGAATGGCCCCGATGTCGCCCGAGCAACTGGGCCGAATCGGTACATTGTGGAAAGAGAAACACCAGCTTCACCCGAACATGAAAAATCGCGGCATGTCGTTCGTGAAGATCATGGAATATGTGGCCGCGAGTGAAAAGCTGAAAAAGAAAACAAAAGGCACCGAACACACTCCCCCCCGTCGTGGTGCGGCAATCAAGCAGCCAAATGTGTTGTTTCTTGCCGTCGATGACCTGAATGACTGGGTCGGCTGTCTCGATGGACATCCTCAGGCAAAGACGCCCAACATCGACCG
>DAOUPA010000170.1 GCA_030626405.1 Planctomicrobium sp. | reverse complement strand
TGAGACGTTTGAGTAGCTTTGACAGGGTCACTTCCTTTATCGTTCGAGTGAAACCAACTGACTCGTTCTATATTATTCACTATTTGAGAATTCACTCATGCACCGATTCGTTAGAGTTGCATCTTTTCTTGGCGTGTTGACGTATGCCTTTGGACCCACTGCTTCCGCAGCGGAACCAGTGACATTGGACAACGCCGTGGCACCGAGCGCGAATCAATCGGACGAGCCGATTGCCAAAGTTTTCTCTGTTCATCAAGCGGCTCACTTTCTTGACTCAGCATCATTGAACTGGCAAAAAAAGCGGAAGTGTATGACTTGCCATACAAACTACGCATATCTGTATGCACGACCAACCATCTCTGCTGATGTGTCTGCTCATGCGGAAGTGCGGAAGTTTGCTGAACAGCTCGTGACAGTCCGATGGAAAGAAAAAGGACCGCGTTGGGACGCCGAAGTCGTTGCCACCGCAGCGGCATTGGCTTTCAACGATTCAGCGACGACCGGGGAATTGCACGAAACGACTCGCGAAGCGCTCGACAAAATGTGGACTGTGCAGCAAGAAGATGGAGGCTGGTCCTGGCTCAAATGTGGTTGGCCGCCGATGGAATCGGACGACCACTACGGCGTCACCTTGGCTGCCATTGCAGTCGGTGTCGCTCCTGATGGCTATGCCCAAACCGAAGCTGCTCAGGCAGGTTTGAAAAAACTCCGCGCATACCTGAAAAACAATCCGCCACCAACACTGCATCATCGAGCGATGCTCTTATGGGCATCGAGTTATGTCGATGGACTCATGACGAAAGAAGAACAGCGGAACTGTGTTGAAGAACTTCTTGAGTTACAAAAGGCCGATGGTGGCTGGGCGCTGGCAACTCTCGGCGACTGGGAACGTGCCGACAACAAGCAGCAAGACCTCAAAACGAGCGATGGCTACGGAACCGGCTTTGTCATCTACGCACTTCGAAAAGCCGGGACAGCTGCCGATTCGCCTGCGATCCAGCGTGGAATTCAATGGCTCAAAAAAAACCAAAGAGAAAGTGGTCGCTGGTTCACACGTTCACTCAACAAAGACAGCAAGCACTACATCTCCCACGCTGGAACCGCGATGGCGATCATGGCACTGGCGAGCTGTGATGAACTTCCCTGAATGGGGAGAGTGCACTTTCGAACAATGGTTTCTTTTGCAGACGTGCACACTTAAACTTAGTTTGGCTTAAATCGGTAACCGATGCCGCGGATTGTTTCGATGAGTTCCGCTCGGTTGCCAAGTTTTTTGCGAAGGGCTCGAACGTGGACGTCGATGGTGCGTTCCATGGAATTCGCTTCTTCTCCACGACTCACGTCAAGCAGTTCGCTGCGCCGAAATGTTCGTCCAGGCTGTCGTGATAGTGTCCACAGGAGTTTGAATTCAGTCAGCGTGAGAATCAGTTCTTCGCCGTCGATCGTCACCAGATGATTCTGTCGATCAATGGTGATGCCGGCAACGACGATCTCGTTCAAGCTTTTTTCTTCGGGAGCGCTACGACGCAATAATGCTTTGACACGTTCAATCAATGGGCGAATTTTGAACGGCTTGGCAACGTAGTCATCTGCCCCCAGATTGAAGCCGACGATCTCATCGACTTCTTCATCCTTCGCAGTGAGCATGATCACACGGATATTTTTCGTGCGTGGGTCGCTGCGAAGTTCCCGACAGACTTGAAGTCCGTTAGGCGGAGGGATCATCAAGTCAAGTAGGACGAGATCGGGAATTTGTGTCTGACACTTTAGCAGAGCGTCTCGACCATTCGTTGCTGTTGAGACTTCAAAGTTTTCCTTCTGGAAGTTGTAGACGAGCGCATCGAGGATCGGAAGTTCGTCCTCGACAATCAGAATGTGAGATTTACTCATGATGGCTTCTGGTCTTCGCGTTCGAATTTCCCGGCATGGCGGATGATCTGACCTTCCACGAGGTACACAATATCTTCCGCAATGTTCGTCGCGTGATCGGCGACTCGTTCCACTGTGCGAACAGCAGAGAACATGTGTAGCAGTGCGTCAATTTGTTCGGGATGTTTGTGCATTTGTCCAATTAAATACTTGATCAATTGCTCATTCATCTCATCGACAACGTCATCTTCTTCACAAACTTTCCGAGCGAGATCGCTATTGAAATCGACGTACGAATCGATACTACGGTGGAGCATTCCAATCGCTTTCTTCGCCATCACTGCCATTTGATCCGGCACAGGCACTGACGTTGAGTTCAACAATCCACAGGCTCTTTCGCTAATATTGACAGCCAAATCTGCGACGCGTTCGAGCTCACCCGCGACTTTCATTACGGTTGTGATACGACGAAGGTCAATTGCCACCGGCTGATATAACGCCAGCACTTTCAGGCAGTGATCTTCGATCCGCACATCCCAGCGATCAACCTCATTATCTTCCTGAATCAGTTGCCGCGTCCCTTCAAAATCTGGATTTGCCAACAAATCGACTGCCCGGTGGATCATGTTTTCAACGCGGGAACACATCGCGAGCAGTTCGCGATGAAGCTCCGAAAGGTCGAGCTGCATATGAACTGACATCTCATCTCTCCGAAAGAATGGACGAACTCCGTTAAGGTTTCGTAAAGGAATTCTGAATTCTTAACCAAATCGTCCAGTGATATAGTCTTGAGTCTGTTGTTTTTCTGGAGTGCGGAACAATTCTTCTGTCCCTCCGCGCTCGATCAGCTTCCCTTCGTAAAAGAAAGCCGTGTAATCACTCACGCGTGAAGCCTGCTGCATATTGTGAGTGACGATCACAATCGTGTATTTCTCTTTGAGTTCGAAAATTAGTTCTTCAATCCGAGCCGTTGATGCTGGGTCAAGTGCCGATGCTGGCTCATCCATCAGTAGCACCTCAGGGTCGGTTGCCAAAGCACGAGCGATACACAACCGCTGCTGCTGACCTCCGGAGAGTGCCATTGCTGAATCTTTCAAACGGTGAGAAACTTCTTTCCACAAGGCTGCGCGATGTAAGGATTTCTCAACAATCTCATCAAGTTTCTTTCGATCTTTGACTCCATGAATCCTCGGACCGTATGCGACATTCTCGTAAATCGATTTTGGAAATGGAGTCGACTTCTGAAAGACCATTCCAACTCGTTTACGCAACGCCACGACGTCCACTTTCTTACCGTAGACATCACGTCCTTCCAAAAGAACTTCACCTGCATGGCGGGTTCCTTCGATAATGTCATTCATTCGATTCAGGGTTCGCAAAAACGTACTCTTCCCACAACCGGATGGACCGATCAATGCGGTGACAGACCGTTCAGGAACGGCTAGCGAAACATCAAACAATGCCTGATTGTCACCATAGAAGAAATCGAGGTGTCTCGATTCAATTTTCGTCGCATGCGTTGCAACCACAGGCTGTGGCTGCTCGCATTCGATTTGAAGTTCAGGCGTTATTGAAGGCAATTCAGGCATGAGTTTTTCGAGTGTCGAAGTTACCAGCGAATGTGCCGATTGGAATAGTTACGAATTGTAATAGCGATTCCATTCAAAAACAGAAGCATCAATAGCAGAACGGCGATCCCTGCCGCTGCGAGTCCCTTATAGGCTTCACGATGATCTAAGGCCCAATTATAGATCTGGATCGGGATCACAGTAAAGTAATCAAATGGAGCCTGTAACATCCCTTCGGGATGTTCGATCAACGCACTTGGAGAATCAATCCCTCCTGGTGCAAAAGGAACATAAGCAGCGATTCCTAAACAGATCAGCGGAGCCGTTTCTCCAATCGCTCGTGAGATCGAAAGAATCACTCCCGTCATAATTCCTGGAATTGCGGCGGGTAAGACTTGATGGCGGATCGTCTGCCATTTACTCGCTCCCAAAGCCAAAGACGCGTGCCGAATTGAGGGAGGAACCCCCCTCAATGCTTCTTGAGAGGCGATGATAATCACAGGAAGAACCAACAACGTCATCGTCATCGCACCGGCGAGTACCACTTCCCCAAGTGGGAGCGAGATGCTGATTCCCCAAAAATTCAGTTCCTCGACCTTCCATCCAATGAAGCTGTCAAGATGCCCACCCTCACCAAAAACTCCAAACATTCGTACAAAGAGAGTCACCCCCAGAATGCCATACACAATGGATGGCACGCCTGCCAGGTTCGAAAGATTGACACGAATTAACCGGCTCAACCAATTGTCTTTCGCATATTCCTCAAGATAAATCGCAGCACCCACACCAATCGGAACGGAAAACAAAATCGTAAAGGAAATCATCCAAAACGTTCCGATCAAGCCAGCAAAAACCCCGGCCTTCTCTGGTCGTCGCGAGTCGTAGCTGGTTAAGAACTGCCAGTCGAACCATCCCCATGATTTGAACGCAACAGCGGAGAGTAAGATGACCAGAATCGCGGCGCTTGACCATGTGGCAGCAGCACAGAGATACGCGAAGAGCCGCGTTTCCTTCTTGCCTGATTGGAACAGGTCGCTTGGTGATGAATGATCCAGCTTGCTCACTGATACACCTCACGAAATCGAAGCATGACCCACTGCGAAACAATGTTGAGAATCAGAGTCATCACAAACAGCGTCAACCCGACAGCATAGATACTTTGATATTCAATAGTGCCAGGAGGAGCCTCGCCGCCAGATGCCTGCACGATGTACGCCGTCATCGTTTGGATTTGCTCCAGTGGATTCGCTGTCAAGTTCGGCATACTTCCACAGGCAATTGCCACTGCCATGGTTTCTCCGACAGCTCGAGAAATCGCCAGCAGAAAAGCGGAGACGACTCCTGAAAACGCAGCAGGGAGCACAATTCTGACAACAACATCAAACTTTGTAGAACCGAGAGCATAGCCGGCTTCTCTTAAGCTTCTCGGCACCGCTCGCAAGGCGTCTTCTGTCAAGGAACTGACCATCGGAATGATCATAATGCCGACCACAACCCCACCAGCAAGTGCGTTGAATGTGCCAACCTTGAATCCCAGCAAATCTTTAAAAAGAGGCTGAATCACATAAGGAGTTACAATCGCCAATCCGAAGTAGCCATAAACAATTGTGGGGATGCCTGCCAGCAATTCCAGAAAAGGTTTGACGATTCTGCGAACGCGAGGCTGCGCGTATTCGCTGAGATAAACAGCAGTCAAGACACCGATTGGCAAACCGATGACCGCAGCGATTCCAGTGACCCAGAGTGTTCCGACAATGAGCGGCAGGACACCAAATTCCTGCGGTTTGAGAATCGGAGACCATCGTTTACCGGTAAAGAATTCTGTCACCGAAACTTCTTTGAAGAATGCAGTTCCGGACAAACCAAAAACCGCTTCGGAAAAGAGAACGAAGATAATCGCAACCGTTGTTAACACTGACGCAAACGCACAAAGAAACAGGCTGAACTCAATCAACCTCTCCTTCAATGCTTCAACTGTTCGCGGGCGTTCAAGTGACATCGTTCGTTCTGTTCAAAACTCGAAGTTCTTTGCTCCCCAGTTGAGCCTGGGGTAAGGAAAACGAAATTTTATGTATGGCCCTAAGGCCCCACACCCAGTGCTTTCAGTGTGTCCTGGTTTTCGATGTAGTAGGCATACCCGAAGTAGCCAATTGCGTATTTATCGCCAGCGACCCCCGTCACCAGAAAATTATCGTCCGGACTCTGGTTATAGTCCGACCGACTCGCTCCTTTTTCTCCACAAATTTCTTCCGTGAAATACTCAAATGTCCCAGAGTCGGTATCGGGTCCGTACAAGACAATTTCTTCTTCAGGGAAGTCCGGATTGAGATCACTCCATTTTTTGATCTGGCTTTCCGGCTCCCACAGTTTTTTCAAGTCTTCAATAGTCATTCCAGAAACCCAATCGTTTTCTGAATTCACGACAACCGTCAAACCATCAATGCCGACCTGAAGCTCGATGTATTCAATTCCCTTTTCCTTGCACTTTGCGATTTCGGTTTCTTTTATTGCTCGTGAAGCATCACAAATATCGATTTCGCCCACGTAAAACCGTTTCATTCCACCACCAGTGCCAGACTTACTGACAATAGGCTTCACACCACGGTGTCTGGCCGTGAACTCTTCAGTGACTGCCTGACTGACAGGATAGACGGTGCTCGATCCATCGATCTTGATCTCACCGGTGATCTTTCCCTCAACGCTTGTCCCAGCGGCTGCAATTGCAGCATTGAGAATCTTGCTCGATTCCTCAAATGCTTCCTGACTCAGTTTCACATATCCAACTTCAGCAACAAGTTCTTGTCCTTCTTCAGAGATGTAATACTGGAGAAAAGAAACAACCTCAGGACGTTTCAATGATGCCTTATTGACGTAAAGAAAGAGCGGTCGCGAAAGCGGTTTGTACTCGCCCGACTCAATCGTCTCTGGACTGGGCACAACGGCCCCGGGAGGTGTGAAGCCAGCAGAAATCTTGCCACCACTTCCGTCAGCAGAAACAGAGCCACCGCCGTTTTCTTTACTTCCACCGCACCCCGCCAGAACGACGAGCATTAACGTCAGGAAAATTCCATACGCACTTTTCATCTCAACGATTCCTTGAACAATCCGAGTTCGATTCATGTCCTAATTACAACTTGCAGTGAATGCTAAGACGCAATTGTTAAGATGAGTGAACCGGATTGTTAAGAAATTGTTAAGGCGATTTTCAGATCGCTTCAAGCGCCTGTTTGAGGTCGGCGATGATGTCTTCCTTGTCTTCAGTTCCCACTGAAAGACGAACGAGATCAGGGCTAACTCCAGCACTGGCCTGCTCTTCCGTTGTGAGTTGCTGGTGCGTCGTGCTTGCTGGGTGAATGATCAGGGATTTACTGTCCCCGACGTTTGCCAGATGTGAGAACAGCTTCACATTGTCGATCAGCTTCACGCCGTTCGCTTTTTGTTCGTCAGGAGTCCCGCCAGTGATGCCGAATCCGAAGATCGCCCCGCAACCGTCAGGCATGTATTTTTTCATCGCTGCATGAGAAGGATGCGATTCGAGACCAGCGTAGCTGACCCAAGACACTTTCGGATGCGACTCCAGGAACTCAGCAACCGCTTGCGAATTCTCACAGTGCTTCGGCATCCGCAGGTGCAGCGTTTCCAAACCTTGCAGGAACTGGAACGCATTGAACGGACTCATTGCTGGCCCAAGATCGCGGAGCAACTGAGTTCGCATTTTCAGAATGTAAGCGATGTTCATGCCGCCGAAGGTCTCGAAGAACTTCATGCCATGATACGAAGGATCAGGCTCGGTCAATTCCGGAAATTTACCATTGTCCCAAGGGAAGTCCCCCTTCTCAACAACGATCCCGCCGATTGATGTTCCATGTCCACCGATGTATTTCGTACACGAAGCGACAACGACATCGGCCCCATGCTCGAATGGACGGAACAGAACTGGCGAAGCGAGTGTGTTATCGACAATCAGCGGAATCCCGGCTTCGTGTGCAATTTCAGCAATCGCTTCGAAGTCCGGAATGTCGCAGCGTGGGTTCCCGATCGATTCCAGATACAAACAGCGAGTGTTTTCGTCGATTGCGTTCTTAAAGTTCTCTGGTTCTGAGCCATCGACGAATCGACAACCAATGCCGAACTTCGGGAAGGTGTAATGGAACAGGTTGTAGGTTCCGCCATACAGACTTGTTGAAGAGACGATATTCTGTCCGGCCTGAGCGATGTTCAAAATTGCCAGCGATTCTGCTGCCTGACCACTTGCAACTGCGAGACCTCCGCTGCCTCCTTCAAGCATCGCCAAACGCTTTTCGAGGACATCACAAGTCGGATTCATGATTCGGCTGTAGATGTTACCGAACTCCTGCAAACCGAATAGACGCCCCGCATGGTCGGCATCGTTGAAGACAAAAGACGTCGTTTGGTAAATCGGCACCGCTCGCGAGTTCGTCGTCGGGTCAGGCTCCTGGCCTCCGTGTAAACAGACTGTTCCTTTATTCATCGACAATTCTCCCATGATTCAATTTTCCTGAGTAAGTTTAAGTGCAAGCCAGACTTGGTCTAGCAAGAAAAGTTCATGATTTCACACAGACAGGAATGTCTGCGCAACCGTCAAGATTTTGGGTGCCACTGCTGGCCAAGCCAGCAGTGGCAGGGACTCCGGTCCCAACAGCACGCGCGCCTTCGCCATCGTTGGTATTTCAAGCCACCAACTCTCGCTGCGCCCGTATGCTAGCTGGCGAGAGAGATTATCTCAAACTGACAAGGAGATGACTTTCAGGTACGGGCTGAGAGAACCTGTGTGCCACGGCTGTGCCAGCCGTGTGGGACGCGGTGAGACATCTTCTCATATTTCACCCTCCTTCCTGAATAGCGATAGAACTTCTAGTTTTCACGGCTCACAGAGCCGTGGCACACGTATCCTTCGTGTTCTTTGTCACCTTCGTGGTTGAAATGAATCGCGGCATGCTTGGCCTTGAAAGGCACTTTCGCAAAGATTTTTTTAGACCTTAGCATCATCTGCTTTCTGCATTCGCAATGTCGTGATCGTGTCTTGAAAATCTTCTGGAAGCCCTGCTTGTAGTGTGAGCCAGACATTTGTAATCGGGTGAGCAAATTCAAGACACACTGCGTGCAGAGCATGGCGGCGGATCGGGAAGCCGGTCTCGACTTCTCGCGTTGCGCCTCTTTCGTGGAACGGATGAAATTTCCCGCCTTTCTTATAGAACTCATCGCCGACCAACGGATGTCCCAAGTGGGCGAAGTGAACGCGAATCTGATGATTGCGACCAGTCAGCGGTCGTGCGAGTACTAGAGAGTGTTCTCGGAATCGTTCTATCACACGGTACAAAGTTTTTGACCGCTTCGCATTTGCGGCATCTGGTCTGCATGTCATCAAAACGTGGCGACCGGAGTTTGCACGTCCAATCGGACGGTCGATCATGCCGCGATCCTTCTTGACGATTCCCTCAACCAGCGCGAGGTAACTTTTTGAGACCTGAGAGGACTCGAAAGCCGAGGAGAGTTGGGAATGTGCGTTGTGGGTCAGTGCGACGACAATCGCTCCGCTCGTTTGGCGGTCGAGCCGATGCACGATTCCTGGCCGAAGCAGACCTTTGCATTGAGTACGTTGATCGAGCAAGTGCTGGATGCCGTTTGCCAACGTCCCAGAGTCTGTTGATCCAACCGGATGCACGGTGAGATCCGCCGGCTTGTTGACGACCATGATCCACGGATCTTCATAAAGCAAATTCAGCGGAATTTGTTCTGGATCAAATAACTTGTTGGGAGGCTCAATGAGTCGGACTTGAATCGTTTGCCCTCGAAAGACACGATCCGTTTGCAGCGCGGCAGCAGAGTTCACTCTCACTCCACCAGCGGCGACGATTCGCTGCATCTGCCAGGATTCGTAGTTGCGGAAATGTTTTACCAGAAACGAATCGATGCGAATTCCGCTCAGGAATTTCTCGACAATCAATTCAAATTGAGGGGAGTGAACGGCAGACAATTCAGGCAATCCTGATGACGTGGAGGGCAATTGATCCCGGCAGTCTCACGAGCAAGCGTGGACCTCCAATACGGCTGCGGCGAAAAGGAATCAAGACTCGAATCGAATGACGCTTTTATCTCGGCCTTCAGTGAGTAAGCCGAGGAGGTAGGCGCCGTAGTCGTTGTTTTTGAGTGGTTCAGCTAATTTCGTCAATTGGTCGTCGTTGATATATCCAAGTTGCCAGACGATTTCTTCAGGGACGCAAATTTTCTGGCCTTGTCGCATTTCAACTGCCTCCACGAAGCCGGATGCCTGCAAGAGTGACGAAGGTGTTCCGGTATCGAGCCAGGCGTACCCGCGTCCCATTTGCTCGACGTGCAAGTTTCCGGCATCAAGGTAACTCTGATTCACCGAAGTGATTTCCAATTCGCCACGGTCAGATGGCTGCACCGATTTCGCGATTTCGATGACATCGTTGTCATAGAAATACAGGCCGGTCACAGCGTAGCGAGATTTTGGATTCTGTGGTTTTTCGACAATGTCGACAGGCTTCCCGTTCTTGTCGAACGAGATCACCCCGTAACGCTGTGGATCACGGACGCGATAAGCGAAGACCGTTGCTCCAGACTCTCGGCTTGCCGCGTGGATAAGCAGTTTTTGAAAGTCGTGCCCATAGAAGACGTTGTCTCCCAGAACAAGGGAAACGGAGTCGCTGCCGATGAACGATTCGCCTATCAGGAACGCCTCTGCCAGACCCCGTGGGGCGGCCTGTTCGGCATACTGAATGGAGATTCCGAGTTGAGAGCCATCACCAAGCAGCCGCTGGTAGTTGGGCAAATCCTCAGGCGTACTGATCAGCAGGATTTCGCGAATGCCGGAGAGCAGCAGCACACTCAGAGGATAGTAGACCATCGGCTTGTCATAGATCGGGAGCAGTTGTTTGCTGACGACCGAAGTCATCGGATGCAAACGAGAGCCTGCACCTCCGGCAAGAATGATCCCTTTTTTAACAATCTGCTTCATCAATCGATTTCCCTTGCCCCTCAATCACTAGTGCCTTGTCAGGCTTCAAATGAAGGATCTTCAATACGAATTCCGCACTCCGTTGTCGTGCTCCTCGAATTTTGAATTCCATCAAAACACAATTGAAACTGCCCGGTCTTTTGATCCATTCTCTACGGACAAATCCACGTCTCTTCCCACTGCTGATTTGCGAGATCGTGATCGTTCCAACGATACATCGCACGCACATTACCAGTTTGACGTAAAATCAACAGGTCCATTTCCTGAACAACTGTGGAGATCACTCCAAAGTTCTCTTTACCTGCCTGTGATTCGGCATCTGTCGGCGGTCGAGTTTCGAATTCGGTTGGAAAGTTCACCGTCATGGCGTCTGCTTTTGCACCGGGAGGCATTTTCCCCAGGTAGGCTCTGCGGCTCGTCAGTTGAGAACTTTTCCATTCCTGATCGACAAGTTCTCCGGAAGAAAGCGTCTGGCTTTCTCCACGAACCACAAGTTGCACGCGGTGAGTGGGGGTCCAGAAGTGAACCGAAGTTTCCCCGGCACGCTCCAGTTGAGAAAACTTCGGCGAGCGAACGTCGGAATGCCAAATGAGGGATCGCGAGCCGACCTCAACACGGCGCAACACTAAAGTTCGTATCTCTGGGCTCGACTCACCAAGACTTCCAAATGATCCTAAGAACCACGGCTGGTTGGTATCGCCTGTTGCGTTCGCCAGTTCTCGCCAGACCGTTTCCCGGAGTTTGGCAAGATCAGGAAGGGCGTTGAGAAACGGATTTTTCAGTGGATTCTCTGTCGACATGTTTTTCTCGAATCGTGGGGTGCGAGTGGGAAGGCGGGAGAAAATGTGCTGGTGAGACAGACTGTGTTCCGTGATTGTAAGTGATGCTGCTGAAGTATCTTACAAGGTTAGTTTCAGAAGGTTTTGGTGTTCATTCCAAAGAAATTCGAACTTTTCCACTTTAATGTGCGTCATTTCCTGCCCCGTTTACGGCTTTATGTATGGGCGGACTGTTGCGGTTCGGGCCACTTTGAATCTTCCTGGCGACTCACGGGCTTTAACGGGCCTAAGTCTGTGAGTCGTCAGGAAGATTTTTTTATTTGGATTGCGTGACGCCCGAACCAGTTGATGGTTCTCGTGTCACCTTAAGATTCCTGTATTGAATAAACACCAATCATAAAAGGGAAGGTTCAAAAATGAAGAATGTAGTCATTGTCGCGCTCGCCTTGTTCTCGTTCATTGTTGGGGGTTTCGCCCTGGCGGAGCAAACTCAGGATAAGAAGAAGTCTAAGCAAAATGAAACACAGATCGAACCGATTGCAGAAGGTGATAAGGCAGCATTAGCATTTCCCTGTGCTTGCCCTTATTACGATTTTGGTATGTATTGGTACGGGGAAAGTTTTGCGGAAGATTGTTACAACGGGTCCCCGGTTCCTATTTACGATGCAACGGAACCACAAACCTGTGATCCAGATAATGAATGCGGCTGTACAGGTTCGAGTCTAACGGTTAGTCAAGCTCTGAAAAGTGGGAAGGTCAAATGTGATGATCTCTACTTGGAAGATCCTGTTCCTGCTAGATACAAAATTCGAATTCCAAATGGTATCGAAAAACGCGGTGGCAGAAAGTATTTGCGTATCACACACATTGATGGAACAGAAGTTCCTGTCGATGTCTTTGTGGTCTATTTTCACCTCCAGATTCAGAACTCTCATCTTCCGGGTGGCACAACTGACAAAACCGTAAACTTCTGGGTTGGCTATCAGTGTGAAGAACCACGTCGTCCATATAAAGAGGTCCACGCAAAAACTGAAGGGGGATCTTGTCGAGCGATCGTCAGTGCCTCAGATGGAGAAAGTGGAAAGAGGATGTTGATTAGTATGACTGATTTATCACCGTGATATGGTGGTGCGGCCCGCTGTCTTGACACGAGAGAAGCCCGTCGATTTCCTGTTGGAGGTTGGTGGGCTTTTTATTTATTTATCAAGAAGCGTCTGGAAGTCTTCTGGCTTTAATCGTGGTCGTGCGCTGCGGGCGTATCGACAACCGAGGCCGTCGAATTTTTCGAGTCGGTCACTGTACTCTGTTGTACGAGGGTTTCGGTCTTCTGCTGTGACAAGAAGGTTACCCAGAATCACCTTACGGCTTCCTCCTTTGATGGCAAAGCGGTTTCTTTCCAAAGCAGAAATGTATGCCTGTTGTTGATCAACTGGGCTGAAGCGTAATTGATCATCGACCCATTCAGCGACACCTGAGCACATTCCGAAAATGGGGGGGGTATGCCGCGTTTGATCGAATGGCGGTTGTCCCACCGGTTGTAGTTCTGGACCGACGGCAACTGCGTCGGGGTGCATTTCGTCTCCCCAGGGATATTTCGTTTTGCCACCGTTCGTGGCTGCGTAATAGAATTCCAGGT
>DAOUPA010000092.1 GCA_030626405.1 Planctomicrobium sp. | reverse complement strand
TTTGACTCGCTAAACAAATAGCCCGCAGTGGAAACACTGCGGGCTATTTTTGTGTTGCGAGTCAGGAGTTTTTTAGAAAACGGTTTGTCACTCACTTGGTCCCGTCAACAATTCCGGTCCAGACTTCGTTGAGTCGCTCTTCGGAAACCGCCATCGCGGTGCCGAGTTTTTGGGCGAAGAGTGAGACTCGGTATTCTTCAATGAGGAAGCGGTATTGAGTCAGTTGCGGATGAACGTGGGCGGTGTCGCCGAACTGTTTGCAGGCTTCCTGCCAGCGATGCCAGTGAGGTGCGATCTTCTTTTGATTCATCTGATCTTGCTGAAAACCACCGCTCGTGGATTTGTCCCAGCGGATATGCATCGCTTCAAAGTAACGTGGATATTGAGCGAGCCACCCGAGCGGCGAATTGATCAGAAACCCCGGGGCGACGAGTTCTCTGAGTTGTCCATGCAAATCGTTGACCAGCGGCGAAAGCGTTGCATGTTCCTTAGATTTCAGCAGGCGCTTGATCATCTGATACCGTGCGAAGAGCGGTTCCAGAAACTTGGTGAGATCCTGCACAACGCCTGGGACTTGACTGCGCGCCTGTTCGACTTTCCGGTTCCACTCAGCTTCGGTTCGCGGGATGGTCGTGTCTTTCCACAAAGCCGCTTGAGCGATCATCCAGACAAGTTGTTCGTGGAACTCTTTGCTACTCAGAAGTGAACTCGCTTGCGCCGTGAGATGGTTGATACGGGGGAAGTGACGGACTTGATCTTCGAGATTTTTCTGGTCGAGGAGTAAGTACAACCGCGTGAGACCCCGTTTCGTGTTGAGTTGTGCATCCGCGAGCGTTGCAGACAACCGCAGCCCGACCGCTGTTTGCTGGTCGACAAGTTGTGGAAACGCGATTACGGTGATGCCGCCGCGTTGCAGTTCAATCTTTTGTGGGAATTCCCCGAAACTCCAAGTCGTCAAACTATCTTTGTACCAACGATCATCTGAAACTCCCTCAACGATATTCGTTGCCGCCTTGCGGGATCGTTCGCGTAACTCTTCGAGATTACGGCCAGAGGCAATCGTCTTGCCGTTTTGATCGACCACGCGAACATTGAAATGGAGATGAGAAGGGATTCGGTGCGGCTCAAAGGCAGAGACCGGGATGTTCTCACCGGAGATTTTTCGCAATTGTTCTGCAAGTTGAGGTAGCAATTTCCCTTGTCCATAGGTGATTTGGTTGAAAACTCTCTTTGCCGTTTCCGGAGCTGGAACGAAAAGGATTCGCAGTGACTTCGGGAGCGATTTGATCAACGCAACGATTTTTTCTTCAAGCAACCCAGGTACCAGCCATGCGAGGTTTTCCGATGAAAGTTGATGGAGTCCCTCCGGAGGAACGGCAATCGTCGCGCCATCTTCATCGGTGCCTGGTTCAAGATTGTACTCAACGGCAACTTCCATTGTGCCGATCTTCAATCGATCCGGAAACGCCGATTGCTGTGGAGCATCGTCAGGATCGATCAGCAAGTCTTGCTTCGTCAGAAACAAAAGCTGCGGCTGTTTGACTTCCGCTTTCTTACGCCATTTCTCGAAACGCGGTCCATCGAAAATGTCCGGCGGCAACCGGTCGTCGTAAAAATCGACTTCGGCTTCTTCACCAGCGAAATGATGTCCCTGTCGCAACTTCGCCTGCCACTCTTCGAGTTCTACCTTGAGCTTGGCGTTGTGCTTTGCAAACTCGCCGGGGGATTCATACCCGCCTTCGATCAAGCCTTGCTGAATGAACGCTTCGCGGCAAAATTTAGGGTCGATGTGTCCATACCGGGCGCGGCGCCTGGGAACGATGGGCAATCCGAACAACAGCACCTTTTCCCAAGCCATGATGCAGGCACTTTTGTCGTGCCAATGCGGCTCGTTGTAATTGTGCTTCACGACATGCTCGGCGAGACGTTCGATCCAACCGACCTGCACTGGGGCAACACAGCGGGCGTAACGCTTTGATGTCTCGACCAGTTCCGCCGCCATGACCCACTTCGGCTTCTTCGAGAACGCAATCGAACCGGGCCACAGAAACAATTTCTGGCCACCAGCACCGGTGTATTCGTGCGAGTCTCCTTTCATCGCCACGTTGTGCAGCAAACCGGTCAGGATTGCCCGGTGAATTGCATCTTCATTATTCCGTCGGTCGGTCGTTTTGATGCCTCGCTCGATGACCATTTGCCGGAGTTGTCGATGCAAATCTTTCCATTCTCTCATGCGATTATGTGAGAGAAAATTTTGCACGCACGCCCTTCGCAACTTGCCGCGGGAGAGCTTCTTTTCGAGGTCCGTGTAGAAGTCCCAGAGCTTGAGGTATGAGAGGAAATCGGACGATTCATGCCGGAACTTCTCGTGTGCCTCGTCGGCTGCTTTCTGTTTGTCGAGAGGTCGGTCCCGTGGGTCACGTAGTTCCAACGCCGTCGTGATGATGAGGACTTCTTCAAGGCATTGTTCGTCTTCCGCGCCAAGAATCATACGGGCGATACGCGGATCGACCGGCAGTCGTCCCATCGCCTGACCGACCTTTGTCAGTTCTTCGGTTTCGTCAACCGCGCCGACTTCAAACAGAGTCTTCAAGCCAGCACGGATCGCAGAAGGTGTCGGCGGATCGATGAACGGGAAGTCCTGAAGCTTTCCGAGCTTCAACGCTTTCATCTGCAAGATGACGTTCGCCAGATTCGTTCGCTGAATTTCCGGCTGTGTGTATTCGTCGCGATTGTTGAAGTCTTCTTCCGAGTAGAGACGAACGCAAACTCCCGGTGCGATTCGTCCACAGCGACCCATTCTCTGATTCGCCGAGGCTTGCGAAATTGCTTCAATCGGCAGTCGCTGCACTTGCGAAGTCGCAGAGAAACGGCTGATGCGCGCTGTGCCTGGATCGACGACGTAAATAATCCCTGGGACTGTTAACGATGATTCCGCAACGTTCGTTGCGATCACGATACGGCGATGCTCGTGCGCGGCGAAGACTTTGTTTTGTTCTTTCTCAGAGAGCCGACCGAAGAGCGGCACGATGTCCGTTTTGCGATTGTTGAAATCCCCAGCAAACGTTCGCCCTTCCAGAATTTTCGCCGTTTCGCGAATGTCTCGCTCGGTCGGCATGAAGACCAGAATGTCGCCGTCCCCTTCTTCTGCAAGCTCTTCACACGCATCGGCGGCAGCCCGCTGCCAGTCGACTTCGTCTTCTTCCTCGGCAGGCGGAGAGTAACGAAGCTCGACCGGATATGTGCGCCCGGAAACCTGAATGATCGGAGCCGGTTTATTCTTTGTTCCGAAGTAGTCCGCGAAGCGATCCGCATCAATCGTCGCGGAAGTGATGATTAACCGCAGATCCGGGCGGCGGTGCAGAATTCGTTTCAGATAGCCCATCAGAAAATCAATGTTCAGCGACCGCTCGTGCGCTTCGTCGATGATGATGGTATCGTACTTATCCAGGAATCGATCCGACTGCGTCTCCGCCAGCAGGATTCCATCGGTCATCAGCTTGATGAACGTCTTCGGCGATGTCGAATCAGTGAAACGAATTTTGAAACCAACGGCATCGCCCAGCGGTCGTTTTAATTCTTCCGAAACACGCGCGGCAACAGATCGAGCAGCAATACGTCGCGGCTGCGTGTGCCCGATCATCCCGTGCAAACCACGACCAGCTTCAAGACAAATCTTTGGAAGTTGCGTCGATTTCCCGGAACCGGTCTCTCCACAAACCACAATCACCTGATGCTGCTCAATCGCCTTGCGAATCTCCTCTCGCCGAGCACTGATCGGCAACTCGTCATCGTAAGTGATCTCCGGAACCGACTTGGCTCGTGCATTCACACGACCTTCGGACTGCTCGATCTCCTTGAGCAGCTTGTCAAGACCGCGGTCAGTCGGCTTGTTCTCCTTCTCCCGCTGCTGAATCGTCTGCACACTTCTGCGCAGCCGAAACCGATCACAGATCATCACACGTTCGATCCGCTCGCTGAGTTTCTGAAGATTCGGGACGGTCGTTTCACTCATCGGAGCGGGGAGTGTAGCGAGTGCAGAAAAAGAAATCGCCGGTGAACAGCACGAGAAAATCCGACACAGCCAAGTGGGGGAGGTTCGGCGAAAATTTAGAATTTCAAAACAATCAACAGTTACTCCGGTTATTTGTCGGTTCTCCCAATCTTAAATCCGTAATCTCCGAAGTAAGATGCATGACGGATATCCAATGCACCGCCTTCGTCGGTCCCGTTGTGCCCGGCGCACCAGACTTTTGCCTGTAGTGGATTCTCAGGGTTTCTCTCAAAACCAACGAAACCACCTTTGAGACTCATCGGATCGATTGGAACACTGGAAAGCATTTCGGCAGCGACCATTTCTTCCAGCGACTCCGGGAAGGTGCCATGCTCACGCCGATACCATTCTGCGGCAAGGATGACTTCCAGCATTGCTTGTCGCGCACGTTCTTGTTCGTTCCACCCAGCCTTAAGGAGCGTCAGGCATGCGTATTGAGATCGGCTCGCTGCATTGAGGAACTCGGTCGGCGCCATGAACTCGGTTTCATCGGAAACAGCGTCGAAATACGTGATATCACCTTCAACCAACGGTGGTCGATCGGAGAGTGGAAGATCTGCAAATGTCAACAAATTCGCAACCTGATGTTGCAGCAGTCGTTTCGTTAGTTCTGGCTCATTCGTGAAGTACATTTCAACGGAGCCAGGGAAACGATTACTGTCGAAGTCAAAGCCAAACCTAGCCGACATAAACTCTTTAGCAAATTTCAATCGTTCGTTTACTTGTTTGTAAGTTGCTCGCATTTCCTCGATTCGATTGATTTCATTGAGAGTCGCAAAGTATTCCGCGCGAATCCGACTGGAGGGCAGGGCGGTCAATTGATTTCCTTCAAAGATGTCTTCCAGTGCTCGAGATAATTGATCAGCGGTGATGAATTCGTTGTTTGCCCAATGCATGATTCCGGCAACGGCCATTGAATGGCACGAACTCCCAATTTGATGTGAGACCAATGTGCTGTGCATGCCGAGGTGACGGCTGTACCGGAACAAAGCCCGATGCCATTGCCACGCTTCATTAAATCGACCTTCCGATTCAGCCTGACTCGCTGCTAACCTGCTCAGTCTGCTAATAGACCGCATTTCCGAAACAGAGACCATTGTGTTCCAACTTGTCAGATCTTCTGGCTGTTCAATGAGGTAATGATTTTTTTCTGTCCCTGCCTGCCACTGTTCGAGGAT
This sequence comes from Planctomicrobium sp., assembly GCA_030626405.1. GTDB lineage: Bacteria > Planctomycetota > Planctomycetia > Planctomycetales > Planctomycetaceae > Thalassoglobus. The sequence goes on along the minus strand of DAOUPA010000092.1, from coordinate 12,491 downwards.
CAAGCTGTCATCTCTTAACCAATTTTGCACTTCCTGAGTTGCATCGGACCAATTGCCTTTCAAGACAAGTTCAATTTCCTCTTCATCTGGTTCGGCAAGTTTGCTTAGAACTTTCAGTGACTCTTCATAATCCGCCTTGGCGTTGTCCGCTGGATCGATGTTGATTGTGCCGAACTCTTCTACATCGAAAGGATGCCCAATATCCGGAACGCCTCTGAGTTGTAATGCCCGGTATGCAAAGACAGAGACGGTGACAAGCAGAATCACCACCACCGGCACAACGACCCACTTGCGTAGTCGCATCCGGACTGCTCGTCGAGGTAAACTTCGTTGATCTGAGTCTTTAGCCAATGGATTTCTTTACGCTTTAACCGGAAGTTGAGGAGTCACATCAACGAAACTAAAAGTCGTTTGCCTTATGCGATTATCGTGATTGAGTCTGTTCGAAGAACAACGTACCATTCATTCCTACGGATCATTGAAATTGATCGTCTGTCGAAAGAATTTAAAAAACAGACAGCCCACTGCTGATTATTGAAGAATTGAAACTCGACGTGAAGAAACACGTTGTGAATGAATGAGTTTGTGACCTTCAACAACGTTCTTTCGAATCAATTGCCCTTTGTCGACTCACGGTAGTAGGGGGTACTCATCTCCACTTTGCTTGAGGATGTGGACTCCAGTCACTCGCTGGTCGATGAATCAGGATACTTGACGACTGTCATGCTCCCGTAGCCGACCGGCCATTGACTTTCAAATTCAATCTGACCGACGAGTTCCTCTTCGCCTAACTCGGCACGAAAGTCCTTTTGCAATTTTCCAGTCTGGTCAATGTACAACTTGACAAGATACTTCCCACCGGGGAGTCGTTTTGACTTCATCTCACCAGCTAATGTCGAGTCTCGCGGAGCCGTCAGGCTCAGCGAGTGTTGCCAGAGCTTGCCCTTTCCAAAGACAAGTCGATCCGCTGTGGCAACTCGGGATGCGGACCATTTTTCGCCCTCCCAGCGATACAGATCAGCTTGCAATAGCATCTTGTCGAACTTGGCTGGGACGTCAGTCAGTTTGAACCAGATCTCGGTGACGAGTGAAACTTCGTCGCTCTCCGCTGGTAATTCATCGGCAGCGGTGTATTTGGCATTGACGAGGCTCGCGTAGTCATCGATGAATCGTCGGAACTGCTTATAAGTTCGATCTCCGACCACAATTTTCTGCCCGCCACCATGTTCGACCTGCAAGGATGGTTTTGTCAGTAACAGACTCTCAAGAGGTTCATCTGTATTGATGATTCCAGCCTCGACCATATGAGTCAGAGTTGCTGCGGGATCGCGAAGTGTAATCCACGACACCTGCTCACCATGTTCCTTCACTTGCTTCTGGTTCTTGTCGGGGGAATGACAGGCGGCGCAGCGACCGACCTCAGTCCAAACATTATCGATGAACGAAGCCAGCACTCGATTTTTCCGCGCGTGGCGGATCACTTCATCAGGAACCTGTGGTCCAAGCGACTCCGTTGCCTTCACTGCCAATAGCTTTGGATCTTTAACCGCCGCTCGAATCCAGGCTTGAAATGCTTCATGCTCCAGCTGACGTATTTTGTCAATGATGATCGTTGGCTGATCGGGACGGCGATTGATGAACTTGAGGATTTTTGAGCTATCCGGAGTCTTCACGTCGATGAGTCCGGCATTCACTAGCGAAGCGAACGTCTTTTCCTGGCTGGGATGGATGTAGTCTTTAAGGTCAACACCACTCAGGTGACACTCCGTGCAACTTGATGGCTTAGCTGCCTGGAAAATTGGTAGAATGCGTTTTTCAAAGACGACCAGTGCAGTTTCGCTGTTAGAAACGGCAGCGGTTGAATCTACAGGCTCAGCCTCGGCGACCACCTCAGAAGAATTCTTCTGAGGCTCAGCACTTTCACTGACTTTTTGAGAGGATGGCTGACACCCTGAGATGGTCAACAAGTAGAATGATGTGAAGAGGAGTTTGCTGATTCGCATCGTTTTGTCCAATATGAAGGTCGGTGCACCGGGAGTGTCTAGTTACCCAGCCGAGGCACGTTTCTCTCCGATCAATTGCAGCAATGCTTTTTGTGGGTCGGAGAATTTTTTGAGGCCTTCGGTCATCAGGTCGGTTTCCAGTTGTTCGAAATTGACTTTCGTATCGATTTCGTTTTGGATTTCTTCAGAAGGCATGACTCCGATTTGACTGGTGAAGATCTTGCCTTCCATCGCTTGCACGGCGGTGTTTGTGCTTGGCGGATTGGTTTGGATATCGGAGCCAGCGAGTGCTGCGACGTATTTGTCCTTAGGGTCGTCGGGAAGCTTTGTTCCCATGCTGGCGAAGATCATTTCCTGCTGAAGTGGTAAGCTTTTCGTCAGCCAGAATTTCTGATTCGCCAGCCAGATTCTTTTGGCGTTGAGGATGCCAACTTCTCCCTGCGCGGCGTCTGAAAGTTGAGGGACAGTTTTTACCGTGTACGCATCAATACGGCTGATGAAGATACTGTAAACCGACTTCAGAGTGTTCGGGTCCGCGCGTCGCTGTGCTCCTTTCCAGATGTTGTCTCGTGCGATTTCGTACTGTCGGTCGGAGAAAATCAGTGTGACGTTCACGGTCACTCCTGCCGCCGCCAATTCTTCGAGTGCCCCCAATCCGCCCGGCGTCGCAGGGACTTTGATCATTCTGTTCGAGTGGCCAGCAGCCCATTTCTTACCAGACTCAATGTACTCCTCCGAACGCCCTTCGGTGTTGAGAGGACAGTCGGAATCTTCGAGCAGTGGATCAAGTTCAAAGCTCACGTAGCCATCGTTGCCGTTGGTTTGTTTGTTAATGTCCACGAATTCTTCTTGAGCAGTGCGAACAAGACTGTCCGTCAATTCCCAGGCAATCGCTTCATGATCCAGTCCTTGGGTAACAAGCTTTGAAATGTCCTCATCGAAGCGACCAGTCTTGATCAAGTCCGAAACAATCGCCGGATTCGAAGTCGCCCCCGTCGCCCCCAGCGTGATGTTCTCCAAAACAAGCTCCGGATCAACACTATCCAGCCAAAGTTTTGTGCCGGTGTTGACGAGTGATTCAAGTGGAGTAGGCATGGTGGTTTTCCGATGGTGTAGGATAATTCTACTTGGAAGTGTTGCTTATGGATGGGATTCAATCAACGTCGCACTCAATTGTTGGGTCACGTTTGGCGACCGCCAACCGATATTCACTCATCACCATCTCTCTCTGCCGGTGATTGGTAATAGATGCGGACGGTGGAAACGACGGCGATTTCAGGTCGCATCGGGAGTTCTTTTGGCTTGATGTCTGCATTGCTGTCGAGTCCCCGGTAGAATGTCATTTTCGGGCGATATGCTTTGATGCGGGCACGCTCCTGCCAGTAGCGACCGAGGTAATCTTCTTCGAGGACATTCTGATAAGTTGTATAAAGCGACGTTGGAAAAATGACGGTCGTTTTTTCCTGAACATTGATCACTTGTGGTGGTTCAGAAAAGACTGCCAGGAGAGTTTTGGATTTTTTCCTGGCAGCTTCGACGGCGGCAGTCATCGCTTTCTGTTTTTCTTCGTCGAGCTTTGAACTCCAGTAATCGAAAGTGACAACCTCGGCGACTCCATGTTGAAAGGCTTTGTCAATTGCCGCCATGGCTTCTGTTTCGTTATTGACTGCAACATGCAAATTCGATTGCATGCGGTAACCATTGTGCTTCTGCACACGGATATTTTCTTCTTCCCATTTGTCTGTAGTCCATTCATAACGAGGCAAGACAGAGATGAAATCTTCGACGATATCTTTTTCAGGGATCTGCAAAGCCAACCAGTCTTTTCGAATGGCTGCAATCTGTTTGTTGATTTGCTCCTGACAGGCTTGGGCAGAATCACCTTCACTGGTCAGGGCAAGAACAACTCGCAGTTGTTCAGGCTGAATGCGAAACTCCGCCGTGCCTTCAATCATGATCGCATTCAAAGCGGTTTTGTTTTGTAAACGCAAATCAAGAATGCTTGATTGACTTAGCAGCTTGCCGAGATTTTGAGCACCCGCAGAATTTCCAGCATTATACGATCCGCTGTAGCCTCCACCTCCACCATAAGCTCCTCCGCCTTGAGCAAAGAGGCTTGAGCCAACAAAGTTGATGACGATTAGCAAAGCCAGAGTTGTGAATAGAAAACGCCGCATTTGATTCTCCAATTAGAAATGAACTGAGAGCAACCGTGAGATTGAATTTACGAGAGCATTGAGAACTTGACCACCGCTCTGATTCACTCGTGTTCAGGTAAAAGCTTCACATTTGTTGTACCCGAAACTTCACTTCGATTGAAAGTGAATCCACTCCTTGCCTACCTGACTTTCACTGACAATTTTCAATTCGCTGGTTCCGTAGATTGAGATTCGTCCCAGCATTGTCGTTGGGCGTCGAGAGGATTGCCACTGTCACATTGACGATTTTTCTGGACCGCTTCGCCTGCAAGTGTTGCTCCTGGATGAAATTCAATCAACGTGACACCTGCCTTGCGAGATCAGACGGTGTGGAACATATGAATCATACAAACTCGCTCTACTCACTCTGAACTTGCGATTCAAACCATCTCAGTGACCGAACTTCACTCACTCTACCGCTTATGGTCTGAGTGGGTTAAAGTCTGTCTTTGGTTCATTCCGCGACTGTCAAAGATTTCTCTCCCATGAAAACACTCCTTCGTCTCCTGCCACTTCTTCTGGTCTCGTTCAGTCAGCTTTGCGCGGAGGAACGGCCGAACATTGTCTTTTTCTTTGCGGACGACCAAACAACCAGCACGATTGGCTGTTACGGGAACTCCGTCATTCAGACACCGAACATCGACGGTCTCGCGGCGCGTGGGACGCGATTTGAGAACGCTTATGTCAGCCAGGCAATCTGCTGGGTGAGCCGTTCGACGATTCTCACCGGGCTGGTCGGTCGTAGTTACGGAACGTCTGCGACTCCAGAGTTGGCTCGGCCTGATGCTGTGGAGACTTTGTATTCCGACATTCTTCGAAGTCACGGCTACCGCACTGGCTACTTTGGAAAGTGGCACGCCAAGATGCCGCAGGGATACCGAAAGGAAGATCACTTCGATGAATTTGAAGCGATTGGTCGAAACCCTTACTACAAGAAACAGCCGGATGGTAGCCTACGGCATGAAACGGACTTGATCGTTGATCGTGGGATTGAGTTTGTGAAATCGCAGCCGAAAGGCAAACCGTTCGCGCTCAACTTATGGTTCAATGCCTGCCATGCTGAAGATAGTGATCGTCGACCCGGGATTGGTCATTTCCCGTGGCCGCAGTCGGTGAACGGGATGTATGAAAATGTCGAAATCGCCCCACCTCGGCTTGGAGATCCAGCAATCTTCGACGACTTACCAGACTTTCTGAAAACGACCATCAACCGCGAGCGTTATTTCTGGCGTTGGAATACCGATCAGAAGTATCAGACAAACATGCGCTCGTACTACCGGATGGTCAGTGGAATCGATGGCGCGATCGGACGCTTCATGCAGGCACTCGAGGAAGCGGGGCTGGCTGATAATACGATCATCGTTTATTCCGCAGACAACGGCTATTACATGGGCAATCGCGGGCTGGCTGGGAAGTGGTCCCACTACGAGGACGCGCTGCACGTCCCTCTCATCGTGGCTGATCCACGTGTCCCGAAAAATCAGCGTGGCAAGTTGACCGATGCACTAGCACTGAACCTGGACCTTCCAGCAACCTTCCTCGATTGGGCAGGTGTTGAAGTTCCGGAGAAATATCAGGGACATAGCTTGCAACCGATCATTGCAGGGGCGAAACCTGCCGACTGGCGGACGGAAACTTTTCACGAGCATTTCGCCGTCCGCAGCCGCATCCCAGCGTTTGAGGGAATTCGCAACGAGCGATACAAATACGTGCGTTATTTCGACCACGGGAACCGTGAATTTCTTCACGATTTGAAGTACGATCCTGACGAACTCGTCAATCTGGCTGATGATCCACAGCACGCCGACAGACTCGCTGCAATGCGCGAACGCACAACCGTCCGTGTCGCCGAACTCGGCGGTCCGCTCGATCCGCTCAAGGCATTCAACCCATCGACAGTTCCACATCCAAAGAGTTCCGCAGAAGTTGGAGCGCGCCCCGATAAAGATGGATTCGTTCATGTGTTCGATGGAAAAACTCTGCGGCATTGGGAGGGGAACAGAAAATATTGGTCGGTCGAAGATGGAGCACTGACAGGAAAAACCGACGGCACATTGAAAATGAATCGCTTCCTGACCTGGAAAGATTCGACGATTCGAAACTTTGATCTGCATGTGAAAGTGAAAGTCACCGCTGGTGGTAACAGCGGCATTCAGTATCGTGGAACGTCGCGTCCCGACCTCGGTTTGGACATCGTCACCGGTTATCAATGCGACGTTGTTGCGAATACTCCAAAATACAATGGAATGCTCTATGAAGAGCGCGGACGCCGCATCTTGTCTCACACCGGCGAGAAAGTCATTATCGATCCAACCGGTCAACCATGGGTGGTCGATCAATTCCCAGTCAAAGAATTTGCGACCGATACGTGGCACGATTTCCGCGTGCTCGTGCGTGGAAACCATCACGAACACTGGATCGATGGTCACAAAACCGCTGATTTAATTGACCTGGATGAAGCTGGCCGAACCCTGGAAGGCGTTCTCGCGGTGCAGGTTCACGTTGGCCCTGCGATGAAAATTCAATACAAAGATTTTAAAATCAAGCACCTCTCCGACGATCTCCCAATTCTGAAACCAGCAGACGCACCGATCCCGAATGGCTCCCATGGCGTACGTCCACAAGGACGATTGCCGAAGGATTGGAAGCCTCCTGTCTACGGGAATGAATGAGGTCAGAGACTCATCCGCTGTGGAGTTTTGATTGTTCAGCAGATTGGGAAGTTCGTGTGCCAGGTTTCTACGAACCGTGTAGGGCGGGGACGAAGTGCTGATTGTTCTTCGGCAGTCTTTGTGAAGACCGTATCGTGATTGACACGAGGCAACTTATTTCGTCTCAAAGCACTTGTTGAATCAACCGAAGGCAGTACCACAATCAGGATTCCTGCATCATCTTTCTCCTCTTGTCCGACTTCACTCCCATCTGTTTGGTCAACGAGATAGAATCCCGCCTTTTCTGTCGGCACTCTGATCAAAATGCCGTTTTCAATAGATCGCTAACTCTCAAGGACTTTTGCTCGCGTGTGGCCTCTTAGAACTGCGAAACGGAATATCATCATCGCCGGTTGTCTGGGGATGGCCTACACACAGCTGACGTTTTCCGCAGCATCAATCGACTTCGTGCGTCAGCTTGGCGGGACCGGCTTGCACATCGGAATTCTGAATGCACTTCCTGTTGCGCTTCTCGGATTTCAATTCCTGGCGGCAGTGATTGCGAATCACCTCACCTATCGACGTGGACTCTGGATGTCCCTGTCGTTACTGCAAAGGGCAACTCTGGTCCCTGTTGCGTTTGGTCCCTATCTATGGCCGGAATTTGGAGACCAATTTTGGATTTGGATGTTTTTGGGAACCATCGCGCTCAATCAGGGACTTTTCCATTTTTGCTCACCACTCTGGCTTTCCTGGATGGGGGATTACCTGCCTCATCGAGACTTGAATACATACTGGGGACATCGTCAACGCTGGCTGCAATGGTCTGCAGCTGTCTCCTTATTTGGCGGAGCAGTTCTGATTTCTCAATCGGGATTTGATATCCGCATCGGGTATCCAATTCTTGCCTGCATTGCCGCGGTATTGGGCATTATCGACATTCTGATTTTCATCAAAGTCGAAGAGCCACCTGTCACCAAGCTTCCGCAACCATCCTTGAAAACGGTACTACTCGGTCCGTTGCGGCATCGAGGTTTTCGTTCGTTCATTGGTTTCATGTGCTTCTTTCACTGTGCTGCAATGATTGCCGCACCGTTTATCACACTGTATTTGCTCGACTATATCGGGATGAGCCTGTTCGCAGTTCTTTCCTTGTGGACCTGGTCGTGGGTCGGTGGGGCCTTGTCTTCACGCTGGCTGGGACGTCTGGGGGATCACTTTGGAAACCGACCTCTCCTTGTGATGTGCGTCTTTTTCAAATCATTGAATATGATTGGCCTGTTAAGCGTACCGCGAGATCCGACGATTGCATTCTACGTACTCGTTCCAATTTTTATGATCGATGCCGCGCTCAATTCCGGGTTTGCGATTGCGACGAATGGTTTCCTTCTGAAGAACTCCCCTGTCGAAAACAGGACGATGTACATCGCATCCGGGACAGCAATGGCCGGAATGGTCGGCGGAGTGACAGCGATTGTGGCAGGTGCGATTCTCGCCTGGATGGGTGACTGGTCGACTCAATTCCTTGGGCGGGAATTCTCTGGCTACCATGTCTTCTTTGCGGTGAGCCTGGGGATGAGGCTCGTGGCGACCAGAATTGTCTCGAAAATCCACGAACCTACCTCACACGACACCATCCAGATTGTCACCTATCTGGTAGGCATCACACCCATCCGGATGATGCGGTACCCGGTCGGTTTATACCGCTCAGTTTTCACGCAGCCAGTTGTAAGTCAGTCAAAGAATGACCAGACAAAATCTTCCGAAAGCAAGAGCCAAGACGAACCAAGTAGTGCCTCGTGAATTGAGGTAAACCGAGTTTCAGCAGACGTGTCAATTATGTCGGGAGTGGCTGGTTCAATGCTTGATGCAAATCGCTTTTCATCTTCGGAGTCGCGTTGTCGTTGAAAGTGAGATTCGTAAGTGTGACCGAGACCTCTGCTTCGCCTGTCAAAGAGTTGACATGCGATTCAACCGTGACCCGGACGTTCGCGATTTCTTCACCATCTGGTCCTTTTAACGGTATGGTCACCCCACCGGTGGTCGTGAAATTACCGTTTTCATGGATCTCAATTTCGACCGAATCCATCTGGTCACGTACAGCCAATGAATACTCATATTTGTCCATGCCATTCGATTCGCAATAACCTTGGAGTGCCAAACTCAGAGGCGTGAGTGCATAGGCAGACATCTCTTTGGTTGCGAATTTGAGGATCAGGATGTCTTGGTTTTCACCATTGTCAACACGATCACCATCGCGAAACGGATTCAAGTGTTCTGCTTTTGCGTTACCAAAGTTGCTGTAGGTCTCGACTCGTTCTTGCAATTGCTCTTCACTGAGATCATTTCCAAGGGCATTGTTCACACCAGAAAACAGATCCGCAAGAAACTGTTCGCGCTCGGGGACTTCATCTCTTGACTCGGCCTTTGTGGAAATTTGATGAGTTTGATCGCCCACAGTGATCGACATGTCCAGCTTACCGGGAAGTCGAAAGACGCTTTGAATATGCTTTCTGATTGAGAGCTGCGAGACGGGCGTTCCAGGTTTTCCGGAGGTCATCAACCCTTTTTGTTTTGTCTCAAAATCACTGTATTGCGTGGTTTGATTCAACTGTGAACTTAGGGTCTCTACTTCCAGTTCCAGCACGTTTTCGACATCCGCAATGATCGCCTTCAAGTTCGCGCCTGTGATATCTCCATCAGTAGGAATGTGCTCGTTCATAATATTTTGCATCACGAGGCTCAGATCTCGATGCGTGAAATTACTGATGGTGTTTTGCAACGCCGAGGAGATGAACTCGCGAGCAAGCTCTCTTTTCTCGGCTCGTTTTCCACCTTCGAACTTCCCTGTTTTTTTGCCGCTTGAGTAGAGTTCTTTGAAATGTTCGTTCTTCGAAAATACGTGTTTATTGGTCGTTGCTCGACCGCGAATTTTATCTGTGTCGCCTGACTGTTCAGCCAATTGTTTCAAAGAATCAAGATTCACATTAGACAAATTTGTCCCACCGGTCACCTTTGGCATGATCAATATCCTTTGAAAATTGTTGTGACTCTATTTTCAGATTGCTAAGTAGCCGTAATCCGCCCAAAATTCAGGCAATGGCAAGTCCACATCTCTGAGTTTGCATCTCATTGGTCGAGGACAAAAACCGACATTGCGCTGTCGTACTCTACAAGTAACGATTTAAAGCTTCGTATTCTGCGCAAATTTTCGCCGGACACTGCAAATTTATGACTGGTGTTCCTTTGCCCTTCAAACCTGAATTGCGCCACCACCGAGCCGCAATTCGGAATCGGGTTTCTGATCATCGGTGCTCGAGTGATTTTGAATAGCTTGCCGCCATAATTCAGCCTTTTGGTGAAAGTTACGTACGACATTTTGCAGTGTCTGAAGTTGTAATTCGGCGGCATTCAATTCGAACGTCTGCACAACTTGATCGTCGATTTCGGTGCCTGTTATCGCCATCATGACGCCACCGTTATCGCTGCGCAGAGAATTGTAGGTCAGCAGCAATCCAAAGAGCGAACTGCGACTCTCTTCCGGTGGACAGCCGACATTCGTTGTGAGCACAAGTTTTTGCTGCGGCATGTCGAACTCAAAATCAACAGACCTTTCTTCATCAAAAAACAATGTCCACTGAAACTCATCCGTGCGATAAACGCTATCAACATCGTTCATGGCAGGGCCAGTCTCTTCGAACAGCCGGTTAATATGCTCTACGTTTGCCATTGTTTTTTTCCTGATTGGAACAGCCAAATAGGTCAGGTTCCATGTGCCACTACCAGTCTCTTAAGTAGCGGCACATATAAGATCTATCCTAATTCTTGTAGATCTTATGCTGCGGGCGGCCAGAGAGGATTTGCTCTTTACCCCAGTTGGTCACCGCACGGAAGGCGTCGCTACGGATGAATTCCGTAAATGCTGCTTCCTCTGTCCATTCGCTGGTAATCAGGTAAGACGCCCCGTCAGCGACATCTTTCCATAATGTCGATTGAGTGTGGCCTTCGGCAGCGTTCAATGCATCGATGACGCCTGCAAACTTCTCTTCAAAGTCCTGCTGCTTACCTTCGATAACGTGATAGTTCATTCCGACAGTGATCATTGTTCAGTAATTTCTTCGTTGGATGAGAAAATGGATTTGTGATTCAAGCCACATCGTAACACGATTTGAAAATTTCGAAACCGAGACGAGACAGAACGAGTGATTGGTACATTGAGTGAAAGACGAACTTCACGAAGGTCTCACAAAATGAAAAACAATCAACACGACACCAACAACAATGAAGAACAACGAGGCGATTGCTCCTCCAAATTTCGCGCCATCTGCTGCAGCGCCATGAAGATTGCCTGCGTCGATCAAGATCTGGTTCGTGAAATTCGTGAACACTCCAGCCACGATGAAAATCGCCCCCCACAACCAGAGTGGTTGGGCTTTTAAGCGTTCCATTGGTGTCTCTGGTTGCCGCTTCTTTTTCCTCTTTTTCTTAGCCATAAATCATTCGCCTTCGTGTTATTTCAGTGGCCTGAAGAGGCTCACTCACTTCGTCACAGCCGTATAACTGTACATGTTGTTGATCTCAGGAGCGAACAGGCCAACAGTGTTGAACGGTTGAATCGCTTTTTGAATGCGCTCTGTAAAACGTGCAGGATCGTGCAGGCGAGGCGGGGAGAAGAGGAAGTCTCCATACAGTTCAGAAACAAGTTGAGAGAACTTTGGATCAGTCGCACAGAGGAAGTCGTCGCTGCCGGATTTGTAGTTCTGCTCAAACGTCGTTGCAGCGGCGAAATATAGCATCGTCCAGGCTGTGAAGCATTCAAAGTTGGTCAATGTTTGATAACACCCGGCGACGAGGAGGTCGATGAACTGCAATTCGTTGGTGACTTTTTCCGAGTACCGTTTGAGTTCTCGCGTTCGGGTTTCGTCGTTTGATTTTGTCAGAATCTCCGCCAACCTTTGCACGCCGATCAATGTATGAGCGATTCCGGTGCTGTGGAGCGGGTCGATGAACCCGACCGTGAATGGCAACGCCGCCCAGTTTTCACCTGCCGCTTGCGTGAAGAGTCGCTGCAATCGATCTGTTTGAAAAATACGCCCCGGTGACGGCGAAAGCGTACTCAGTCCCAACGCATTTTCAAGAGCAGGTAGCTGCTCCTGCAAACGCCACCAGGAATCTTCCGGACTTGAAGTCCCCCCAATGACATCAGCTAGGTTTGGAGATACAAAGCCGACGCTGGTGGTGCCGCCTTCGAAGCGTAGTTGCCATAACCAGCCATCTGGAAAGAGGTGATGAACTGCCGAATCATCTGCGGGAAACGGAAAGTCCTGCGGTTGTGTTCCTTGTTCTTCCAGCCAGGAAGACGTGCTGGGAACATCATCAAAATGGCTGTAGATTGCCGATGAGTTTGTGTACAATTGGTCCGTCGTCACGCTGATTTCTAGGTGCCTAAGCAGCGTCGCTTCCGGTCCGGTTGCATCAACAATAAAGTTGCAATCGATGTGCTTGGAGCCTTGTTCACATTCGAGATGAATCTGCCAGTTACCATTTAGACGTCTCTGAAAACCAGTGACGTTTGTTCGGTTGAAAAGCGTGGCACCGTTCTTCACTGCCTGCTCGCAAAAGAACTGGTCGACGTCTTC
>DAOUPA010000348.1 GCA_030626405.1 Planctomicrobium sp. | reverse complement strand
TGGGTGCGTCCTCCGCAATAGTAAAAGCAGGGGCGAGTATGATCGCTGCAACTGCAAATGAGACTGCTCGGAATTTCATGTCTGTTCTCCAGGTCTTGCCGTGATGATTTTCGACAGGAATATTTAGTGTTTAATTATTATGACTTGTGCTATTTCACTTTCTTGACATCACCGAGTCTCCACGTCTTCTCGAACAAAGGCTTGTCCGGTCCGTAGAGGCGAAACAGCAAGAAGAAGTCTTCTCCGGTGGGAATCCAGTTGGATTTCATACCTCTAGGTGCTTTGGGAGCGAAGTAGACATCGACCGAACCATCGGCGTTTTTCTTCATTTTATCGAGACCTGTTGAAGCAAGGCCTACGGTCTCGACATCTTCCACGAACCCTTTGGTCTTCATGCTGTAAACGATCACTGACCAGAAGTCTCTGGCAGGCGTGTCCTTGGGGACATTCAGCGTGTAGGTATCGTTACCGTTCAACAACTCTCCATCGCTGTCACGTAAACCGGTGAGGTAAAAAGTTCCCGGTCCAAGGTTTTTCGGCAAGTAAGTAATCCAGAAATATGAACCACCTGCGCGTTCATCAATCAGAAGACGATCCTCGGTCACGTAAGGGAAACCAGCTTCCGGTTGACCTTTTGCGAACTTCCAGACCTGCCACTGCTGACCTTCCCAGAAGGGGACCATTGGCAGCCCCGGCTTGGTGAAGTAGTTCTGCATCGAGGCATAAGCTCGATCTAAACCTTCTTGCAGTGCCTTTTTTGTTTCCGCATCCGGTTGAAATTCTTTCCCCTTTTCGATCCCGATTCCGGCCAGAAGAGCCATCATCGCTTTATCGCGTTCTAAAACAGGTTCCCGCTGAATAACTGTATTGAGATCCGTGAAATAGGAAAAATCATAAACAGGGAGCGTATCCCACTTCTTCGGATAGGCATCGAGAAAGTTAGTTTTGGGCGGATGAGCGGCTTCAGACAGTCGGTAGACCTTGAGGCTTTGGGCGTAGTCAGACTGGTCTTTGTAAGTGCCACCGTTTTTTGCGACTGGTCGAAATGCGAAGTGTACGCCGTAGGTGTTTGGCCGATGGACGAAGTAGCCATCTGGGACACTTCCTTGATATCCCGGTGGCAGAAATAGATATTTTCCGCCCTTGCCTTTGTCTTTCCCGGGAGGCCCGACATCGGCAAGAGGAGTCTGCCAGGCATCGACGAAGGTTCCGAAGAAGCTCGCTTTTTCTCCGGCAGGAGGAACCTCGACAACAAGTGGATCTCCCTCGCAGCTCAATCCACTCGTCACATAAGGAGTGACATCATTGGCGGTCAAAAATCCGTGCCTGGAAGTCATGGGTTTCGTGAAATAAGCAATGTCCCCCGGTTTTCCACTGAGGTCGCGCTGAATTGATAACTCAATATCGTAGATGCTCACAGCTGGCATCGCCCAGATCGCAACCTCACAAGCGCGCTGAACTTTCATTTCGTATTCAATAGACCGCGATTGCCCTTGAGCAAATGCTCCCTGAGTTCCACTGACGAACAAGGCGAAAGTAAGAACGCCGTGGAGAGTGATCCGGTGATTTTTCATTTCTGCTTTTCCTCTAATAAATACTCTGGCAAAGATATCAGTTAGGCTTCTCGCTGCCTCACTTCTTCTTGGGCATGAAATTACCCAACTTTCAATGCTGACTCGGCTAGTTCGTTCTCGAAGTTCTGATCCGAAATCAACGGCAGCAATTCAGACCTGATCACTCGAACCTCACGTGGAGCGGCAATCCCCAGTTTGACGCGGTTTCCTTCCACGGAGATGACGATGATTTCAACGTTATCTCCAATCATGATCGATTGGTTTTCCTTACGAGTCAGAACCAACATGTGACGCTCCTTCTTTCTAATGTCCATGCAATTCAACTCACATGGTTTTGGGGGAAACACACACGCTTCGCGCAGCAGGGTGGTGATGCCCCTATATGAAGTGTGTGTTCCGAACAGTTTTGGCACTGTTACGAGTGAACAGTTGATGTGCTCTGCATACAACCACGTATTTTCTTCCCGGAATGGGTCATCAAAATCAAAAGATTCCATATTTATCGATGAAATCACCAAATTTGTGGACAACCGGTTGCAGTGCAATCTACAATCAACAAACGACTTAGAGCGAAATAAAGCGGATCTAGTCACCTTGTTTCAATGATTTTGAAAACAGTGGGTCTGCATGCCATCTGAGGCAACTCAAATTCTGGTTGCGATTTCGACAGGCGATCGGTCCGAGACTGATCGTCTGATGCAGATCGTCTATGAAGATTTCAGAAAGTTGGCGAACACCTACCTGGCTGATGAAACTCCTAACAACACAATGCAGCCAACGGCAGTCGTTCATGAAGCGTTCCTGAAGCTCGTCAATCAGGAGAAAGTTGATTGGCGCGGGAGGTCGCACTTCTTTGCTGTCGGGGCGACGGCAATGCGACAGATTCTCGTCGACCACGCCCGGAAGAAGTCAGCGAACAAGCGAGGAGCGGGACGTCTACAGATCCCACTGGACGAGCGACTCGCGGTTTCTCCGCAACGTGATGAAGATGTTCTCGCTTTGGACGACGCACTCGAAAAGTTGGTCAAAATCAACGAGCGTCGAGCCAAGATCGTCGAAATGCGTTTCTTTGCTGGGATGACGCTTGAGGAAATTGCCGTTGCTCTCGAAGTTTCCGACAGCACTGTGAAACGGCAGTGGGCCGCAACAAGTTGTTGGCTGCGTGCTGAACTGCTAAAAAGTTCGGTGTCATGAACACGGAACTTATTGAGCGAGCAATGCAGATCTTCGAAGAGGTTTTCGACCTCGACGAGAATGCTCTCCTTCAAGTCATCCAGAAGGCTTGTGGTGACAACGCAGAGTTGAGACAGGAAGTCGACTCGCTCCTTCAAAATGCACACGGTGTCGAGATTCTCGCTGCGGAAGAAAGTGACGAAGTCGACAACATTCAGTTTGAACCCTCCTCACCGAATCGATATGAACTCTCCGAGGAAATCGGTCGAGGTGGGATGGGGATTGTCTATCGCGCGCACGACCATCAGTTAGATCGCAACGTTGCCTTAAAGATTCTTCGAGAGACGACTCAGAAAACAGCGAATGCGAGACGACGTTTCGCCGCGGAAGCTCAAATAGGTGCGCGTCTTCAACATCCCGGCATCGCACCGGTTTATGACCTCGGACAACTCCCTGACGGACGAGTCTTCTTTGCAATGAAGTTGGTTCGCGGGCAGACGATGGCGTCTCAACTTTCCGCGCGAAGTGACACATTGGATGATCGCTCGCGACTGCTGACTGTCTTCGAGCAACTCTGCCAGACGGTTGCCTATGCACACTCGCACGGCATCATCCATCGTGACCTCAAACCTGACAACGTCATGGTCGGTGAGTTTGGTGAAGTTCAAGTGATGGACTGGGGGCTTGCCAAATCGCTCTTGGAGATCGGTACTGAAGAGACAAACGAATTCAACGAACATGATTCGACGAATCCTTCACCTCACTATTGGAGCCCATCTTCTGGTTCTGAAACGCGTGTCGGAATTGTCATGGGAACACCTGCGTACATGCCACCAGAGCAGTCGTCTGGAAAACGCGGCAAGCCGACGGATGTCTTTTCACTGGGAGCCATTCTCTGTGAAATTCTCACAGGTGCACCTCCTTATACAGCTCAGAGTCCTGCGGAAATTTACAATAAATCCGCTCACGCAGACTTGAAAGACGCAAACAGTCGCCTTGAAAACTGTGATGCCGATCCCGAACTCATCAATCTCGCGAAGCAGTGTCTGGAACCTCAACCTGAAAATCGTCCAGCAGATGCCAACGAATTATCTCATCGCATATCAAGCTACCTACAGACCATACAATCCCGTCTTCGCACTGCCGAACTCTCAGCAGCACGTTCTGCTGCGATCGCGCAGGAAGAGAAGAAACGCCGTCGAGTGACAAGAAGTTTCTTGGTCACAGCGTTAGTTCTGGTGACGGTGATCTTCGGAGGCTGGGCGTGGGTTTCTCAACAAAGTGTGCTGCGATCCAGAGAGGACGTGGAGCGACAGGCAAAAACTGTCCAGGCAATCAATGATGCGAAAACGGAAGCGATTCGTTTGAGACAAGTGGTACTAGAAGCAGAGACAGAAGATTTGACTGCCTGGGCACAAGCACATGAAGCAATCACGAGAGCGGAAGCGATCCTCAAAAACAGCGACGTTCCGGTCGCGCTTGCTGCTGAAATTAGAAATCTATCCCAAGACATTGCTCGTGAAGAGTCGGACCGTAAAATTCTTGCCAGCATCGAGATTGCCCGACAGAAAGCGGCAAAAAACATCACAATTCCGGAGGAGCAAGACGACGCATATCGCGAACGCCGTGCGCAGTACCTAGAAGAGGTTTTCGTCGCGATTGGATTACACCCGGATGGCGATCAACCCCGCAAAATTACCGATTTTCTGAGTCAGCGAGGCGTCCGTGTCAAAGACGAATTCATAGGAGCTTTTGATGAATGGTTGATCGCCAGTAACGAGGGGACAACACGCAAGTGGATTTTGGAAGGAGTCACTGAATCTGATTCAAATCGATGGAGAAATGACTGGCGGAAGGCTGTGGTTGCAGAGGACAAACTAAAGTTGGAAAACTTTTCCAAGGACCAGCAGGTAGAATCTCAACGACCACGTAGTGTGATCAATCTCTATGAGTCATTGGTCTCATTGGGGACGATTCAGCCAACTCTTCTCCAGCGAATCTACATCAAAAATGCGGATCACTTCTGGCTGAATGTATCACTCGGCGATGCAACATTTGTGGGGAGTGACGCAAACATTCCTATGCGATATTACACATTGGCACTCGGAAAAAGAGAATTTAGCGGATTGTCTCTCAGGCTTGGTCATTTACTAATCAATTCGGGAAAATACGATGAAGCCATTTTCCATTTAGAACGAGCAGTCGAACTTGATCCGCAATCCTCGATCAATTGGGAATCTCTCGCTACCGTATTCACAAATGTGAATAGATTTGAAGAGGCGCAAATTGCATGGTCGCGTGCGATGGAACTCCGATCTGGCGGCCCTGAGATGGTCCCCAGTTACGCACGGTTTCTCCACCTCACAAACAGAGCATCTGAATCCATTGAATTGCTTCGAAATCATCAAACAACGACAGGACACAGTGCAGAAATAAACCGGAACAATCTGGTGAATATTCTCATCGCTGAAAAGAGATTCCTCGAAGCAGTTCAGGCATTCGAACAAGAAGTTGAAGAATGGTATCACAACATTAGTATCGAAACTCGTGTTTTTGCAGGGATCGCCGCAGTTCAGGCTGCTGATAAAAAAGGTCTCGGCACAGATGACATGACTGACGAGGATTGCGTCAGGATACGTGGTCTTGGCTTGGAGTGGCTGCGAGACAGTCTTGGACAGTGGCTGGCAAGAGAGGCAAAGGCTGAATCAGTTCCTCGGTTTATCACAGCAGCTAAAAAGGCGGGCAAATTTGCGAGCGTAAAATTACCATCTCGCATTGAAAAATTAACTCATGACGAACAACAGGTGTGGAAGTTGTTCTGGATCAACATTGAAGAAGCAGAGAGGCAACTTAAATATCGAGATCCACTGCTGAATGACCTGAGCGATTGGATTGTTCTAGAACCCAAAACAATCAAGTCGAGCGAAGGCGCAACATTCGAAAAGCAGTCGGACGGTTCTTTTCTCGCTTCTGGTCCCAATATGAAAGGTGATATTTATTCCATTGAGACGGACTTGTCTCCGGAAGGCATCATTGCGATTCGTCTGGATGTCATCGAAGATGACCACCTCCCTGGAAATGGTCCAGGCCGCCATCCCACAGGCAATTTCCATTTAGCAGAGGTCACACTTGAAGTTCCAGATCAAAGTGCATCTGGAGGATTCAAGAGAGTGAGATTGCCACGTGCATGGACCAGCCATGCCTGGAAAAACCGCCCAATCAAGAATGCGATTGATGGCGACAGTGAGACTGTGTGGCATGTCTGGGGAGAGCTCGGACTGTCCCACGCTGCCATTTTTTACTTGGCTGAGCCTCTCACTGGTGCAGATGCCAACAGCTTTACGATTCGCCTGACACATGGTGCCAAGTTGCCAGCAACCCTCGGCCGATTCCGCCTCTCAGTCCAACGCTCGCAATCGATGCTCGATAGTCAATCCGATAGCGGTTCCGAGGAACTTGGTCAGTGAAGATCATCTTCTCTTCTCATTCAGCTTTAGTGCAAAAAGGCGGACCCACCGCTTATCACTCCCAACAGAACTGAGCTCAACCAATCACTACACATACATTTCAGTGGCTGAGCCATGCCATTCAACTGAAAGAGTTCTCGCCTCTTTTGTTGGTAGAAATTACATGGTGAGTGCCAAAAACCGTTGGTTTGATAGCAGAGGTAGCCCCGAGAAAAATTTTCGATCAATTCCCAGTGGAGTCAGTCCCAAGAACTCATATTGTTAATCAAAACGCCATCATCTCATGAATTGAGTTTCGTTTGACACAGGCGAATTCGTGCTTCTCGCTTGGAAGGGGAACAGTTCACGGATGAGAGGAGGGGCATCGAATCGCTATGGACTGCCGGACCGCCCCCCTCGAACACTTTTTTGTTAACAGTTTCAGGGGGGTATGATGGGTCCTCTTGAGGCATTCGCACCACACGGCGTCTCGGTTTCTGGCAAGTTTTTTCGTCGACAACGATTTTCAACCCAGGAGTTGCTGCGTCCTACCCACCACCACAAATCGAAGGGATATCTCATGAATGAGGCGACCAAACAGAATGAAACAGATTTGCGTTTACGCACACAGACCGAAGTCGCGGCATTTTTCAACGTGCATCGGCATCCCGATTGGGTTTCAATCGGGATGCCGGGGAAACCTAAGAACTACTCACTTCGGGCTATCTGCCAATGGATTGCAACACAACGCCGAAACGTGAACTGGTAGTGATCTGGGTCCTGTTTCCCGTCCTATGTGCTCCGGGATGATTCGCACCGCGTTTGTTGCAGACAAACATAAATCATCAATTGTCAGGAAATCCAAACCGGAGGACTGACATCGAACGAGCCAAACTGATCACAGGGGGCTTCACGGGTCCTCGCTGGAGTGATTTCCAGCACCGGGATATTTCGACTCCCACACAATCCGAGCACAGTCCGTCCGGCTTCCTTTGCAGGCACTGATCTGGTGATGCTATTTAGGAAAGAATATTCGTCATGGAGGTAGCTTCAGTGACTTTCGAAACCCCTCTCAAGCCCATCAGCTTTCGCGACTAGAAAAAACACTTAATGCATTGAGTGGAAAGGCGTTGACAGACCAAAAACTTGTGGATGCTGTTAAATGTGAAGTACGAAACTCATCGATCAGCTCTCCAAAT
>DAOUPA010000467.1 GCA_030626405.1 Planctomicrobium sp. | reverse complement strand
GATCGTGTCGACTGTTCGCAGCGCCACTAACAGGATCACCTGAACGCCCGAGCGGAAGAATGGCTCGTACGTCGCAGACCTTGCCATGGTGTTCGCAGTACCTGCGTAATCCGTCCGAGAGAACAGTTAATACGAGTTCCTGGAACGATGCGCCGTAGCGTCGACGTGCCTTTTTAATTAGCAGTCGAGACCAGGTCAGTTCGACTGTTCGACGTTCTGGAGAATTGGCTCCAGTCAAAGGACTTTGAATTGCGTGATTTGTGAGATCCCGTGACACAGCTTTGACGCAATTCCAACTGATCGAAGAACCCCGTGAAAGAACATCAGTATGCGAAGCAGTTTCCTCATTTGAACTCTCGGAAGAGCGAGAGGGATGCTGATCAAAAAGATGATTTAACAACTCAAAACCTTCCAAACCATCAATGAAAGCGTGGTGCGCCGAAAAAGCGATCGCGCACGTGACAGTATTTCCCGATGAATCGTCTTGAGGCGACGTGATCAGTGTGCATTTCCATGGAGGGTGCTCTGAAGGGAACCCTTTGGCCGCACGTTCAGCAACGAGTGAAACAATAGAATTCGACGAGAGTGAAGGTGCGTCGATCTCTTCGCAATGATGAGACAGATCAAAATGAGAATCAAAAGTCCATTGTGGATGTTTTTCGGGCACAATCCGGCAACGATAATGCGGATGTCCTTCAATAAATTTTTGCAGTCGGTCTCTCAAAATTGCCAATTCGATGGGCTGAGCGAGGATGCAGACTCCACTGATGACTTGTGAAGAATTTCTCCCATCCAAATCTACGAAACCAAGTTCGTGAATGGAGAGTGAGCGTTCTGGCGAGGCAGTATTATTCATAGCTTAGGCCCTATATGCTTGATGTTGTATCCACTCGGATAGGTGCGATGAGTTCCAGCCGTTCGCATTCGTGGTCGACGCCGGCCCGGCAAGATCCTCAGACACAAACCTCGAAATCTAAGTGACAGATCAACCACACCTCTCCATACAGCGTGTGGACGTTTGAACCCAAAGCTACGGCACATTGTCTCGTCGAGCATTGCCAGCATCGAGGTTCTCACAATCGGTCGAATGAAGAACGGAAACCAACCGATCATCATTTCCAGCGTCGAGCGAGCGATGCGTTGATTTGACTCCTGAAATACGAAGTTTTGCTCTTCGTAATTCTGGTTGTATTGCTCGAAGGATGCATAGTCTTCTGGGATCTCACGAATTGCCATTTGGCGTCCAATCTCGCTCCAGAAGTAAAAGAGGGCGAGCCGCTCACTCTCGGTCAGTTTTCTCCATCCGCAGCGATCTATCCACCGGATCGGCTCGTATATGAAAGTCGAGAGTACGTACAGGTAGTCTTCATTCGCAATCTCGAAGCGGCCGTGAATTTGGTTCATCCGCTTGAGAGCAGCTTTGCCACGTTCATGCTCGTAGCCATATTCGATGAGTTCGCTGACGATGATGTCAGTGTCATCATACCGTTTCTGTGGACGATCGATAAATTCTCTGGTCTGGTCGAGCAATTGAGAAACAGCGGGCGCACAAAATGTTCGGAGTAGTGCGAGTTCCAGAGAGCGTGTGACATCCCATGGGAATTCGTAGCAACCTAGGAGATGCACAATCCTTTGATGATCCTGGATGGATTCAAGTCCTTCGATTTCTCGTTGATAACGACTACCCCAGATTGGCATTGATTAGGTTCCAGCCCATTTAAAATGTGTGAGTCAAAACAACCACGGTATCTTAGAGTCCGCAATCGCAAGGTGCATATCACACACGGATTCCTTTTTTTCGTATTTCCCAAAATGAGATTATCTAAAAAACGATATTCCTCTCTGGTACATCGCAGCTTTGAGACTGAACCTCTGCAGCTCCATTTCAATTGATTGTCCGAGAAACTCCATACGTTAATTGACTCAGCCAAGAACCCACCGTTTTTTGACTTTCGCGATGCGTTCGACTTTCATCATTGAATCGTACCTGCGTGGTCTGCTGTTTTTGGCCAACACGCCCAAAAGGTGAGTCAAAATGATTCCTGCAACAGCAGACCTGCAATCGTGATGCGTGGTCAATACGAAGTAGTGTTATTCTCTGGCGTCGAGGTCGAAGCAAAATTGATCCTCTCGTAAATGCACCGGCCACATCGACCGGGCAGGAAATTCGCTATTCCGCTTCCAGCGCTTTACCCCAGAATCGACAATGCAGCAGTACATTTGCTTTGTGTGGAGATCGACTCCACAGTAGAATTTGTGCTGTTGTTTATAGAAACGCATCATGGACCTCCTCGTTGTGGATGAAAGGTTGAGCCCGCAAATTTGGGGCGTTGCCCACAAGGCTTTCGACCCCGTCCAATCTTAGGACAACCTCACTTCACAACGAGGCCATGATGAGTATCAATACAATGCATCCGAGTTGCGGGCGCTGCGTGTTTCACAGTTGCAAATCAACCGCCGGGTGCCACTGTTGAAATTGTTTGAATTGCCTTTAAATTGTGTGCCACTGGTTCTGCCAGTACCTATGTGCTTTTCATTCAGAGGAACCATTGATGGGACATCGGTGACTTGAGAATGGTGGCTCTGGAGCCCTGCAGATACCATTGATCTCTGACTGTGAGAACATCGTCTCACAAAAACACTTACACTCGGAGTTTTCAAATGGACAAATCAACGGAGGTCGGCCAGACACAACGTCGACTCGGTAAATGGGTGTTGGGTGGTATCTTGTTTGTCGGGGTTGCATCAACACTGACATGGCTCGCATGGAGTGCTCACGAACGACGATCGCTGATTGAGTATTTTGAACAACGTGGTGGACAGATCGCGACGAAACCGCTCAGCCCGGGCTGGCTCAATGACGCAATGCTGGCAACCGTAGGAAACAATCTCACCGACATTACTACCCTAAGTCTGCAGGACGCAGGTGTCAGCGACGCAGCCATCGACAACTTGAGCAGACTCTCTCGTCCGGAGTTCGAAACGCTTGAACGGTTGAATCTCGAGAACACAAATGTCACGGATGCCAGTCTGCAGCATCTGAGCGGTCTAATAAACCTTAAACGCTTGACCCTTGAAAACACTGATGTCAGCGATGCCGGGTTGGCGTACGTCAGCGTTCTGACGACTCTGCAAGGACTCAACCTCGAACAAACTCATGTGACCGACACCGGGTTGCCGCATCTCAGCACACTAAACAAGCTGCAGGAACTTTCACTGAATCACACGAAGGTTTCTGACAATGGACTACAACACCTTTGGGTTCACACGGGTCTCACCAGCCTTGACCTCAGAAACACAGATCTGACCGAAGCTGGCATAACAGAGCTTCAGTCACGACTTCCTAACTGCAAAGTACTTCACTCATTTGCGAATCGCTGAAGCAAACGCCGGGTGCCACTGTCGAAATTGATTGACACGCCGACCACTTGGGTGGCCCGACCGACTTGTTCGGTTGGGGCGTGTGGCGACAAGATGGATTCAGCATGAGCTTGGTTTTCTGATAGACTTTCAACCAAGGAGACTGACTGAACGAGAGGTCGATGATGACTTTGCTGTTGATGAAACATGGAAAGCGAACGGTGGAACATCCTGTGACTGCGTCACCCAACTGCTCAAAAAAACAGTCGGGCCACCCCTGTGGTCTGCGCTGCCTGTCATACAATGAAACGGCAAATAGGAACAACGCTTTGCTGACGATGGAACTCGGTCGACACGTCTCGACCTTCTAGATTTCGGAAAGTGAATGGCTATGAAGCCTCGTATGAAACTGGTGGGGGCAATCGTATTCGCGACAGTCGGATTGGGTATCACCGCCGCGATTTTGCTTGTCATGCCTGCCTTGCCACTCATCGGGGGAGGCGGGGAGGATTCTTGGAAGCACTTTACGTCCGGTGGCATGTTTGTGACAGCCTCTCCATCAGGTAGATCGATTCACGAAAATGTCTATTTCGCATCGCCGAGCACGGGCCACGGCGATATCTATACGCTGGTAAAAGCTGGTGATTCACCTGTCCGGCTGACGACATCGACCGATTTCGAAGCTTCACCGCTATTCGCGGCTACTGGAGACAAGGTTGTCTTTTCGAAAGAAGAGGGCGGCTTACGCCATATCTGGTCAATGAAGGGCGATGGTAGCAAGTTAACGCAACTGACATTCGGACGCGTTCTTGACGACCCAGTTCAGTTATCGACTGATGGTCGTTATCTGCTTTTCAGTCGTTCAATCGTTTCGCCGTTTGATCACGGGGGGAGAGTCACTTCCGACAAGTTGCTAGATATGGAGTCTGACGCAGGCGGCTTACAAGACGTCGGCATTGCGGCAGTGATGTCGGTTCGTCGAGACGTTGTCGTCTACACAGAAGACTTGGATACCCTTCGGACGCTTAAGCTTAGTGATGAACGTGACGCGAAGATGGACATTTCTGCTCATGGGATGCCGCTCCAGATCTCGCGTGATGGTCGATATCTTGTGACGAGTCGGCCCAAGGCCGGTGCGACACCATATGGCGAACGGGAAATCTGGCTATGGGATTTTCAAGAACAAATCGACACGCATCTGGATGACGGGTGGGCAGCCATCGTGTTCGGTGGACCAGAACATAAGGCAGTTGCATTGAAAGGTGTTGATAAAGATCTAATTCTATATGACTTGAGCGATGGGTCGCAACGGCGATTAACGAGTAGCCGTGGGTTCACAACCATGCCACAAGTAACGAATGACGGCAAGGGATTTCTGTTGGTCGACTTTGTGAGGTCCGGACAATCTGAGTTTCGTATTCTAGGAATGACCTCAGCCGACACTGAGCCGCAAACGATTACAGTCGTTAAGTGAGCGTAGCAGTGTGTCCATAGCCCGATGGCAGCGACCATGACCTTGTTCCTCTACGTATGGTTCATGTACACAGATCAGGACAGCTATAAAAATTCCGAAGAGCGTCCGGTTCGGAGTAGCAGTATTTGAGGGGTTCGGTTCCCTATAGAGGTCCGGTCGGGTGCGTTAACCCCGACTCTGGGGTTATGGCGAGACTTTGAGACAATGGTCAAAACTGGTACCAGCGGTGGTCGAGTGATGTCTCACGAAAATGTCTCTGTCTGTTGACCGGCAGAGACCCTGTTTCCGTAAACTGTTGCAACAACTCGCGATAGAACGCAAAAAGCCGAGACAATCTGTCTCGGCTTTTTTGTTAACAAGCGGGTCAGTTTCTGTTTCGCTGACCGGCAAAGAGTGGAGCGGTCCAGACTCTCTTCGGAAGAGACTTTGAGACATTTTCAAAATGTCTCTGTTTCATAACCCCGACAACAAGCGAACTCT
>DAOUPA010000204.1 GCA_030626405.1 Planctomicrobium sp. | reverse complement strand
TTCAGCTGCACGTCGGACCAGAAAGTGCTGGCGCCGATCCCGGTCCTGCCTGCTATGGCGGCGGCGGACCGCTCACGGTAACGGATGTCAATGTTGCTCTTGGTCGTGTTCTCCCGGAGCAGTTTCCGTTTCCGCTTGATCGCTTAGCGGTGCAAAATCGCTTGGAAGAAATTTGCCAGCAGATGGAGACTTCTTCCGGCAAGACCTACACATCATCAGAACTCGCTCAGGGATTTATCGAAATCGCCAACGAAACGATGGCACGGGCGATTCGCAAAGTTTCAATTCAGAAAGGTTTCAATCCACAAGATCATTTGCTGATCAGTTTTGGGGGAGCTGGTGGTCAACATGCCTGTGCGATGGCTCGCAGTTTGGGGGTCTCCACAATCCTGATTCATCCCCTCGCGGGCATTCTCAGTGCCTACGGAATGGGATTGGCAGATATCCGGAAGCGCGAAGAAGTATCGATTTTGCAAACGCTTTCAAATCAAACGCAGCAAAGAATCGAAACAGCATGGCAGGGAATGGAGCAGCGTCTTGCTGTGGAAGTTGAGCGAGAGGTCGTTGACCGCAATGCAATTCTGCAGCCGATCCGTTCACTCTCGTTGCGATACCAGGGACTCGAATCGACGATTGTCATCGCCGAACCAAAAGATGGCGACTTCGCCGCCGCGTACGAAGTGCAACACGAACAGTCCTTCGGATACCGGCACCAGAACCGTGAGATTGAAGTTGTTACTGCGATTGTTGAAGTCGTTGGGCAGACATCTCAGGGGCTGCTTGAGAAAATCGCTTCGCCCCTCACTCTCTCCCCTCAGGGAGACGGGACAAAAGTTGTCACGAAGGTTTGGTTCAAACATCAGGAACTTCAGGCATCGATCTATTTGCGAGACCATCTTCGTCCTGGTTTGAAGATCACCGGACCGGCGATTGTTTGCGATGCAGGATCAACGGTTTGGATCGAACCCGGATTTACTTGCACAGTTCAGGCGGACGGTTCACTTCTGATGATGCGAGAGCGTGAGGACGAAATGCTTCCCGCCGATGCAGCTCTTGTAGAAACGGAGTCTGAGCCGGACTTGGTGCGGCTCGAAGTTTTTAATAATCAGTTTGCCTCGATTGCCGAACAGATGGGTCAGACGCTTCAGCGGACGTCGGTTTCGACGAACGTGAAGGAACGTCTTGACTACAGCTGCGCCATATTTGATGCCAAAGGGAGTTTGGTCGTCAACGCACCACACATCCCGGTTCATTTGGGAGCGATGGGAGAAACGGTGCAAGCGATTTTACGAGATTGCCCTGACCTGAATCCGGGAGATGTGATCATCACGAACGACCCTTACGCAGGCGGGTCACACCTGCCGGATGTGACGGTGGTCACGCCGGTTCACGATTCGGAATCAAAAGAACTTCTCTTTCTCACCGCCAGCCGCGCCCACCACGCGGAAATCGGTGGAATCACCCCAGGGAGTATGCCACCGTTCTCGAAAAATCTTACTGAAGAGGGCGTCTTGATTCGTCAGTTGAAATTGGTTGATGGAGGAATTTCGCACGAAGCCGATCTGCACACGTTGTTAGAGTCTGGTCGTTATCCGTCGCGGAACGTTGCCGACAATCTCTCAGATGTCGCGGCACAAGTTGCGGCGAATCGAATGGGATCGAATTTGTTGCTCGATCTTATCGAGAGTGATGGGCGCGATACAGTTCTCAATTACATGGGTCATATTCAGGCGACAGCATCTCAGAAGATGAAGCGTGCCCTCAGTGAAATTCCTGATGCGGTCTATCAGCGGAGAGATCACCTCGACGATGGTTCTCCGATTTGTGTGAAAATCACGATTGCAGGCGAAAAAGCGACGATTGATTTCACCGGCACAGGTCCGGTTCTCAGCTCGAACCTGAATGCGAATCGATCCATTGTGACAGCGGCGTGTTTGTATGTGTTTCGTTGCCTGATCAACGAATCGATTCCACTCAATGGTGGAGTTTTGGAACCGCTGCAAATTATCCTCCCGGAATGTTTACTCAACCCACCAAAGCGAGATGATCCAGCACAGTGCGCCGCCATGGTGGGCGGGAATGTCGAGACTTCACAGCGGGTTGTTGATGTCCTTCTTGGAGCCTTAGGCAAGGCTGCGGCGAGTCAAGGAACGATGAACAACCTGACTTTCGGAGATGACTCGTTTGGCTATTACGAAACAATTTGCGGCGGCGCCGGAGCGACTCTCAATGCACCTGGCGCGGATGCCGTGCATACTCACATGACGAACACTCGATTAACAGATGTTGAAGTCGTCGAGCATCGGTATCCGGTCCGAATCAGGGAATTCAATATCCGTAGCGGTTCAGGCGGGGCTGGAAAACATCGTGGTGGTGACGGCATCATTCGCACGTTTGAGTTTCTGAAACCGTTGAAAGTATCTCTGCTCATGCAGCGCCGTGCAGAGTTCGCCCCCTTTGGTTTGGAAGGTGGATTGCCTGGAGCGGTGGGGCAGAACTTTCTCAAGAAATCTGGTTCAAGGGAAACTCAGGATGTCGGTGGCTGCGTTCATCTCGATGTCGAAGCAGGTGACCAACTGACCATCAAAACACCAGGTGGCGGTGGTTACGGAGTTGGTTAAGAGCGCAAAAAGAAAACTTCGCAAACGATTTGTCGTCCGCGAAGTTTAATGGGATTCATTTTGGCTTGTCTTAGCGGATATGAATTCCGAAGCCGCGGGTATGAATTCCAAAACCAGAACCGTGATAGCCATGACCATAGTGACTACCGTGTCCACCATAGTAGCCATGACCGCCGTGTCCACCATAGTAGCCGTGACCACCGTAATGATTGTAGGAAGGTTGGCTGTAATAGCCGCCACCATACCCACCGTAATGACTTCTGCTGCTGTAAACTGGGACGCCGTAACCACCACCGTAGTAGCCACGAGCGCTACCGCAACGATGTGCAGCTTCGGCCGTGCTGTTCATCGCGAGAAAAGAAAGGCCAGCCACGGCAACAAATAACAACATGAATTTCTTCATCAGAAGCTCCTGAGGAGAGAGAAATGAAGACCGGGCGTTGTCCACACGTACGTCGGACACTCAACCAGATGTCCCGGCACCGATTCCATCCTACGCAATTATGTGACCCAAACCAGCAAATTCTGCTGCTTCCTCGCTAATGTCTGTTCACGGCGATTGTTAGAGCAATCGCCCAAGTGCGGTTGAAATGCATAGAGTGTATCAATTCCGCACCTTGAGACGTCTAAGTGATCACACTTTCAGCCGCTTCCGTTAATTCAAAAAAGAATCAAGTAAGAGAGCATCTTGATTCAATATGAGTTCCAGTAATGTTCGCTGTGCTGGAAGGACGATTGTCTCACCTTTTTGGAGTGTGCCGAAAGATGAGTCGTTGGCGCTGATTGTTCCCTTGAGCAATGTGAGAACGTGGGCACGGTGGTCATCAGGGATTTTCAAAGTGGCGGGGCCACTGTGTTGATGAACGACGAAGTAGTCGTTGTTGACAAGTTCTTTCGAAATCTCAGAACTTGCAATGCTTTGATGAGAAAGAGGATCAACGGGACCTATCGAGAAATCGATGGCATCGAGTCCCAGTTCGAGATGCAGTTCGCGTGGTTGTCCAAGTGAGTCAACACGTCCCCAATCGTCGATTCGATAAGTAGTGTTGTTCGGTTCCTGAATTTCAGCGACCAAGACACCAGCACCCAGACTGTGGACTGTACCCGGTTTTAGATAGAAGCAGTCGCCTCGTTTCACTTCAACGCAATGCAGGCAGTCGAGAACCGTTCCTTCCGCGATTGCATTCTCAAAGACAGTTCGGTCAACGCCCTCTTTGAGTCCGACAAAAATTCGGCTTCCTGGTTGTGAGTCGAGGATCACCCACATCTCTGCTTTGCTAAGTTTGCCGCCTTCTTTTCCTGGGTGAACCTGAACTGACAAATCTCGGTTTGCGTCGAGAAATTTGACCAACAGGGGAAATTGATCTCGATCGGCATGAAGACCAAGGAGTTCCTCACGATGCGAGATCATCAAATCGCGAAGAGTTTGCCCTTCAAAGAAACCCTGAGCAATCACGCTTTCATCGCCAGGAAGGTCAGCGACTTCCCAGCTTTCGGAGACATCTTCGGCGTTACCAATCGACTTGTTGAGTTCGCTGCCCAGGCGTTGCCCACCCCAGAGAGCGTTCTTTAGAATTGGGTGAAGGCGTAGGGGTTCCATTGTTGATAATGATCTGTTGATGTTTATGGTGCTTTGCCCGCACGATCGAGTTTTCAAGTTTGAGTCTCAGATGATGGCCTGTTTTCGAAATGAGTACAAGTTGCTTCGATAAGCCTATCCGCCTCATCGACCACTTTCCAAACAAAAACTTCTGATTCAGTGGTGATGTCGCAATTCGAACAGGCGAACTCTTTCAACTGGTCAGTCGATTTCGGTTCGTTACAATGTCGCAGTCCCTGAAATTCATGACTCAATGAACTGAAAGTTTTCACGCTATGCTGACTCAAGTCGGTTGCCATTCTCGTCGCCAACGCCTTTGGGATCGGATTCCTGATGGAGTTGATTGGTTGCTCATCGCAGATCCGCGTCATGTTCAATATCTGGCGAATTTCTGGGTACAACCGCTCAGCTTCTCTGGTGGCGAGCGGGCATTGCTGCTTCTCGAACGAGGTGGTCGCTCCACAATTCTCGGAGATAATTTTGCAGTTCGCTCAGCAGTTCACGAACCTTGCATTGATCGCGAAGTTGTCACAAACTGGTACGACCACAAACATTCGGTCACCAATCGTGACCATGCTATGTTTCAGGCACTGAGCGATGTTTCCGAAGATCTAGTAAAGGGAAAGGGACTCGTCGAAGCCGAATGGCTGCCGTTGGGGGCGACCGAAGTTCTGCCAGCAGGGACGTATGATTTCTCTGCCTCACAGGAAGTGGATGCTGCCTCATTGTGTGATCTTGGAACAATCCTTCGCGATTTAAGACGAACGAAAGAGCCAGACGAAATTGAGCTTCTGAAAGAATGTATGCGAGCAGGCGATGCCGGGCAGGCGCGGCTGTTCGAGATTTTTCAGGAAGGCGTCACAGAACTCGATATCTACCGTGAGGTTCAATCTGCCGCTGTCGCTGGTGCAAATCGTCCAGCTTTGGTGTACGGAGATTTCAGAGCGAACCACGCAGCGGACCCGAAAACTGGTGGGCTTCCCAAAGATCAAGGGCGCACACTTCAGAAAGGTGACTTGTTCATTCTGGATTACTCCGTGGTCCTTGATGGGTATCGCAGCGACTTCACAAACACGGTTTCAGTCGGTGAACCATCGGAAGAAGTTCTTGAACTTCACGAAATCTGCAAAGCTGGAATGGCTGCCGGAGAGCTGGCACTCAAGGCAGGAGTGAAAGCCTGTGAAGTTCACGCTGCTGTTTCCGCACCATACATTGAAGCCGGGAAGAAAGACTCTTTCATGCACCACGCTGGTCACGGGATCGGACTGGCGCATCCTGAAGCCCCGATTCTCGTTCCGGAAAGTACCGACGTACTTCGTGCCGGAGATGTCGTCACACTCGAGCCAGGCTCCTACGTCGAAGGCGTCGGCGGGATGCGAATCGAGCATAACTATTTAATCACAGACGACGGCTACGAACGTTTGAGCAATCATGAAATTCGACTGACGTAAGAGTCTGTTTCTATCACATATCATTACAATCACGTAGAGATTTTTTGTAGGCTGGGTGAAGCATTTTTGCGTAACCCAGCACTGCGTTGGACGGTGTTCCCAAGATTGCTGGGACGAGTCCCAACCTACCGGTTTTCTTTGCATCCTGTTGCCTTCGCGACTTTGCGTTAAACAAAATTAACATGTAAGGATGCAAGTTTATTTCGTCTGTTTCGTTCCTTTCGTGGTCACAATTTTCAGTAGCTTGCGCGAGTCCACAGTGGCGAATCCTTTCAATTGGCTGAACGATGAACTGGCATCACTCGAAACGCGATCACTTGTTCGTGGGCGTCGTGAAGTTCAGTCGCTTGCTGGCGGTTGTTGCCAGATTGATGGAAGGAAACTCTGGAACTTTGCCGGCAACGACTATCTTGGTTTCGTGAGAGATCCCGTCGTGATCGCTGCTGCCCAAGACGCGCTCAACGAAGGTGTCGGGGCAGGTGCGAGTGCGTTGGTGACTGGTCGAACGCACTGGCACGCCGAACTGGAACAGCGTCTGGCAGAATTCAAAGGGACTGAAGCTGCGATTCTATTTCCCACTGGCTTCGCGGCAAACTTTGGAACGATTGTCTCGCTTGTTGGTTCGGAAGATATCGTTTTCTGCGACCGGTTGAATCATGCGAGTTTGATCGATGGAGCGAGACACTCCAAAGCTAGGTTTCGAGTTTACCCGCACTGCAACATGAATGCGCTGAGGACAGAACTCGAAAAGTCGGCCGAATTTCGTCGACGACTCATTGTGACTGACTCACTCTTCAGTATGGATGGAGACGTCGCACCGCTCGCAGAGCTTACGTCGCTGGCGGAGCAGTTCAATTCCATGCTGCTCGTGGACGAAGCACACGCGACCGGAATTTTTGGTGATCGAGGAACCGGATTGCTCGAAGCACAAAACGTGAAGTCAGGAAACGTGGTCGCAGTAGGAACACTCAGCAAAGCAATTGGTGCGCAAGGCGGATTTGTCGCTGGTTCGCAATCGTTTTGTGACTGGCTTTGGAACACCGCGAGAACAAGCATGTTCTCTACCGCCCTCGCGCCACCAATTTGTGCCGCTGCTCAGGCATCTCTGAAATTGATCGAAACGGAACCACACCGCCGGGAATGGTTGCGTTCTGCTTCACTGCGCGTCGTTGAAGCACTTCGATCACAAGAGTGGGAAATCCCCGATGGTGTCGATGGTCCGATCATTCCTGTACTCACAGGCACACCAGAGAACACAATCAAATTATCAAAGCAGTTACAGCAACAGGGTCTCCTAGTCGCGGCAATTCGTCCGCCAACGGTCCCGCAAGGAAAATCCCGGCTGCGAATTTCCCTCAGCCATGCGCATGGAGAAGAAGGCGTGGAAGCTCTCATTCAGGCATTTGAAAAGTTCATGTCGCCCATTTAGCCGCCCGCTTAAAGTGGACGGCAAACTTTCCCCAATCTTACCCACCGACATCGGCGGAGAGAATCAACACGTGGTCACCTTCATTAAGCGTCACTGTTTCGTCTCGCGTAAACTGAATACCATTGATCGACAACAGATATTCCTGTGCCAAACAATCCTCCTTCAGGCAGGCGACCGCGAACTCTGGAAGCTGCCCACGTAATTCTGCGAACAAGTCTGCAACGGTGTTTGCAGTAACCTGCGTGCTTGCCACACCAGCTTTCAATCTGGGCACGCCGAAAAATTCGACCTGAATCTGTGGCATCAGCTTTCTCGCTTCGATAACCAGTCGATTAAGTTTGTAGCAACTTCGCTTTTTGAACCTGACCAGACTTCTTCAATTTCTCCATTGGGATTGATCAATTCGACAGAGTTGGATTCGGAACCGATCGCACTCGGGTCGTTGAGGACAATCCAGTTGCAGTTTTTTCGTCGTAGTTTTTGAAGTGCGTTCTCGCGAGGGTTTTGCGCTTCAAGAGCAAAGCCGACGACCCAGCGATGTTCTTTCGTTGCCCCCAGTTCCGCGAGAACGTCGTCTGTTTCAATCATTTCGAGAATGACCGGCTCGCCGGTCTTGGAAATCTTGCCAGGGATGCGAGCCTTCGGTTTGTAGTCACACACCGCCGCCGTCGCGATGACTCCATCGCATTCAGAAAACAGACGAACGGACGCTTCGCGCATCTCCGATGTTGTGACAACCGAATGAAATTCACATCCATCCGGAACAGGTAAGTCGACCGGACCGCTAATGAGAACGACTTCCCAGCCCAGTGTGAGGGCCGCTTCAACGATAGCGTATCCCATCTTGCCACTACTGGCATTGGAAAGGTAACGAACATCGTCGAGGTACTCTCTGGTCGGACCAGCGGTCACCAGTATGCGCATGAATTTTTATCCTTAGAGATCTTTTTTCGAACCCAAGTAGGGTCCGCTGTGCGGACCATGGAGTGAAGAATCCGTTTTCGGCCCGCACAGCGGACCCTACTGGCTAGGGAGGCGTCAGTCCCATGTCGTTTAATAATAATTTCATATCTTCCCAGACAGGTTTCTTCGCCGCCGGATTACGTAGTAAATACGAAGGGTGATACGTACATATCACTTTGGCTCGACCATACTCGAAAAACTTGCCCCGCATGCGACCAATTGGAGTCTCTTGGTTTAGCAGGTTTTTGGCAGCAACACTTCCCCAGCAGACGATGTAGTCTGGCTCGATTATCGAAATTTGACCATCAAGATACTCGCGGCAATTGTTCGCTTCTTCATCAGTCGGGTTTCGATTGTCAGGCGGTCGACACCGCAGGATATTGCAGATGTAAATCTCTTCCCGAGTCCAACCACACGCTTCGATGATTTTTGTCAATAACTGCCCAGCACGACCAACGAACGGTTCACCCTGTTTGTCCTCATCGGCACCAGGTGCTTCTCCGATAAACATGACCTTTGCGTCCGGATTGCCAACTCCGAAGACGGCCTGAGTCCGTGTCTCCGCCAATTCCTGGCAACGTTCACACTGTGAAACACTCGCGGAGAGCGCGGCAAGCGCCGCTACTCGATTCTCTGGTGGCAATGTGTTTTCAGGGGTCGTGTTCACCACCGCTTCCAGGGTTTCGTTTGAGATGTCTTGCTCGTGAACGTTCTCTGGTATTGTTTCGGGCGCCGCCTGCAATACTTCCGATGGCGCAGGCACGGCGAGGCTTTCACTCGGTGGCGGCAAATGTGTTAAACCGGCGGATTGGCAGTCGCGCAGGAGTTGCAGTGCAGCACGTTGAAAGTTGATATCTGTCACAGGTGAGTGGTTTTTGAGAGTGATAAAATTCAAAGGCTTTGCAGAAAGCGAATCAAAGCGTCTAGCTCGTCATCGTTCAAAGCATCGTTCAATTCATGCCCATATTCAATGAAGACATCACGAAGTTTCCCAACCCGCCCATCATGAAAGAACCGACGTCGGTATCCGACACCATTGAGCGACGGCGGATTAAACAGTTTCTGCCCATGCTCGTCTGAGATTCCAACATTGAACTTCGCATCAGAAGTATATGTCAACGGCGGCACATGGCATCGCGCACAGCCAGCGGAATTGAAGACTTTTCGCCCCTGATCGATCAATTTTCGATCCTTGTTATTGACTGCAGGGCGAAATGCAGGAGGTTGTTCGAGCGTGTGCAGAAACGCCACCATGTCGTTGGTTTCGCGAGCAGTGAATCCCCGTCCCCTCATTGTCGTTCTGCCAGACTGTTGGACTTGATCATGCAAACTCCGCATCGACCCGTTCCACGCCCATGGATTGTTGTCCCGACCACCTAACAGAGAAGGAACTCTTTTCGGTGCGCCGGAAGTTCCATCGCCAAAAGTGTCTGCAAGTAGTCCATTTGTGTGCCCATTTCTATGACAACTGTGACAGCTATACCATCCAAACCGTGAGAGATGACCATCAAAGAATAACTCTTCTCCGCGCTCGCGAGTTGTTGAACTTGGAGTTCCTCCGAGTGAGATGGTCTCCAGTACATTGCGGTTCTGAATATCAATCACCGAAATTGTTTCACTTAAATTATTGAGGCAATACAATCGCTGTTTGTCTTTGGAAAGTAACAAGTCGACCGGTCGGTTTCCGACTTTGATTCGTTCGCTCACAACTCCGAGCGAGTTTAAAATCGCGACTTCATCCACACCAGCCAAAGCGATAAACCGATGACGACTTTGATCCACAACGATACAAGCCGGGTCAGCGGCTCCGTGCGAAGGCACTCCGATTTCGCCGATGATGACTGGTTCAAGGACAATAGTTCCAGCGTGCGTTTGCTTGATCTGGATTTCCTGAAACACATTTTCGATCACCAAGCCAGAAGCAATGTTGTTTTCTGTTGTCGGAGAATCAGAATGCAAAATCTGATGCGTGACCAGAAAACGATCATTCGAAAGAAAGACCACCCCACCAAAGTTGTGACCATCTAGGTGAGTGGCGCCAACGGTTTTTCCTTTCCTCACGTCAATTGCCACGACGTGACTTCCGAAAGCGTCGAGCACAATCAAGAACTTCGAATCGGGCGAAAAACAAATGAGCCAAGGCTCAAACTCAAGTTGATAGAGAGCTTCGACGTGACCATCAGGTTCAGTTAAGATCAGAGAGACGCTACGGTCCCAAATTGAACTCACAGCGACGAGACTCTCGTCTTCAGAAATCGCAAGCCTCGATCCTCTGTGACCGGTCACCACTCGGTGAAGAATCTGCAATCCTTCGGCGTTCAGCGATGCGAAAATCACTTCGCCGGTCTTGCCATCAACTGTTACCAGTTGTTTATTTCGGCTGAGCCAAACTGTTTGTTCCGGTTGACCACCAATCCTGGCTTCGGAGATCAATCCGCTGACGATCTCAACCACAGAGATAGACCCTGCTCGCCGATTTGTGACCAGGATTTTTTCCCCCTGGTCAGCCCAGCACATTGAAACCGGTCTTCGAAACAAGGTGTCTGCCGTTGGCGCGAAGCGAGCCGTGTCTTCGCCAAGAACTTGCTTACCAACGATGCTCACAACGAGACCAAAAAAGAACATGCGAAAGAAACCAAGGCGATTCATCATTCAGGCATTCTAAGCAACAACCCTCGGCAGAGGTTCCCACCGAGGGTTAGAAAATTTATTTTTGATGTTTGAAGAAAATTAATTCGTTGCTTTCTGGTCGGTTGCCTTGGCAGGTTTCAGGCCCTTTTTTGCTTTCTTGACGGCGCTGGCCTTCAGTTCTTGCAGTCGTAGTTTTTGTCCAGGCGTTAAGAGTGCTTCCATCTCAGTGTTACGCTGAGCAAGAAGTGCCTTCATTTCCTTTCGGAGTGCTGCCAGTTTCCCCTGATACGAGTCCTGAACGGAATAAAGCTTCTTCCGTTGCTCGTCACCCACGCCGATTTTTCCAAAATAAGACGGGAGTGGACGCCGCCGTTTTGCCTTTGCAGTGGAATCACTCTCTTGTGCGGAAGTTCCTCCAATGAAGGTCAGGGAAGTGATGGCAATCGCGAGAAAAGAAACACGAGGTAAGTTCTTTAGCAGCATTTTTTACTCCAGGAAAAAGTTAACTAAACCCGCGAATTCACTTATAGCATGGCCTGAATTAGACGTCAAAATAAACTAGCTACATGGTGGGCAACCTGCAAGTTTCAATGATCAATTTATATTTGAAGAGTGAATGGTTCAGGTG
>DAOUPA010000391.1 GCA_030626405.1 Planctomicrobium sp. | reverse complement strand
TGGTCGACATGAAAAGTCAGCGTTCCGCCTGGACGATCACTGGAAAAGAATGGCCCATTATGGAAACAGGTCTTTCCAATTTGACCGAGGACACCGCAGCAGCATTGTTGCACTTCGAAGATGGTCAGACTCAACAGTGGCTGCTCATTCGAATGGAAGATCCTGAAGGAGGAGCGCAGTAACCCTTTGTTCATCTCATCAGGTGCGGATCGCTACGAATGGAGTATTTACCCACAGACTTGCATTCGCACCTGGTCTGACGAACACTCAAAAAACTGTAGAAAATCCCACTTCGGGAAAATTTTCAACTCATCCGAGATCTGTTACTGAAAAACGAAACTCACACTTCAACAAAGAGAAGGCATCATCATGACTCGCTTATTATTGACTGTCGCCATTCTTGGCTCACTGACGCAACTCGTCGACGCACAGGTGATCGCTCACCGGCCGGCTGCGATTTACCATCATCGATATGCACATTACCCAGTCGGTGGATCCTACTACGCTCCGTCCTCTTATTATTCATCATCGATGTACAGCCAGTCGCACATCGGTGACTGCTGTGGAACTGAGGGCTACTCTGACTACGGCAACTCATCGTCATACGGTTATCGCGGTCGTTACTCCGGGTATGGATATGGCTTTCGAGGATATCGAAGAGTTCCAGTAGGACGCCGAGTTCTGCGACGAAACGTCTACCGAGCAAGGTAAAGCTCACGTCAGGCAGTATTCAAAACCTGTGGTGGCATCCTGAAGCGGTAATACAAAATCGCGCTAGAGCACGCGCAGGAGTGTGGGGGTACATCAATGGTTCTGAAATAAAACTGTCGAAAATGAGTTTTAAATAACGACCGTAGTATCAGGTCAGAGAAACTGTTCAAGACTGTATTGCTCTCGGAGACAACATCATGTTTTGCCGCTGGGTCATCTTTCCGGCTGTTGCGATCTGTTGTTGTCTTTTAAGCCCCTGCTTGCCGAGTCCGTCGGTGTGCTTCGGTCAAACGTCCGACACGGAAACGCTCGAAGATGCTGGGGACACCGATTCTGCCAAGTCGGCAGACGACGAGCCCTCTACGCTTCAGAAAGAGGCGAGTCTAAAGAGTGCTCGACAGACGCTTCAGAGTTTCATTGTCGCTGTCGAGAACGAAGACTATCGCACTGCGGCATTAGCGCTCGATTTTTCCGCTGTGGACCCCACGCCAGATCCATTCGAGCAGGTAAAGTACGCCCAACGCTTAAAGGCCTGCCTAGACAACTTAGCGTTGGTCGACTTCTCAATGATTAACGACGAGGCGGACTCTCTCCCCGTCTCCTTCCCTCCCGACAAAGCGGATTCGCCAATTGTTCTCGAAAGATGCGAAGATGGACTGTGGAGATTCGCAGCGGACACTGTTGCCAAAATCGATGTAATTTACACTGTCCTCCGTGAACAAACACCGATCGACTCGGATGCGACAACAGCTCAACAACCGGTTCAGGACGAAAGTGTCGGGGAACCAACCTCAGGCGACGAGCCGGACAAGAAGACCGGTGAAGCCCGTTCACAGACTGTGTCACCTCCCGTTCCGGATGGGCTGAAGAGCGCCCGAAGTACGATGCGAACACTATTCGATTCGCTTAAAGAAAGGGACTATCAGTCAGCCGTCGCTGCACTCGATTTTTCCGAGTTCGATAGAACAAATCCTGGCCCGAACCCTTATCGCAAGATCGGACTTGCTCGCAATCTCAAAGAGGTAATTGAACGTCTGGCATTGATTGATTATGCCCAGATCAGTGACGACCCGAAGGGGCCCATCCTTCGCTTTCCACTCAATAAACCTAACCAGCCAGTTGAGATCGTACGTAACGAAGAGGGGGCCTGGCGTTTTTCAGTGGACACGGTCTCGCAAATTGACGCCCTGCACGAGATCTACAAAGACAAACCGATTCTCAATTTACCTGATGAAGAAAAGCCCTGGCTTTCACGAGAATTAGTCCTTGGCAATGAAACATGGCGGATTCTGTGGCTCTTTGCAGCGATCTTTGTGAGCCTCATCATTGGTCATGCTCTGCGCGCCGGTTTAAATTGGAGGGCCGGTGAGCTGGCACGTCGCGGACGCAATCTCAGATCTGTAGGAGCGAAAACTGTGGCGAAAGCTGCGGTGAGTGTATTTTTTCTTGTTGGTCTCAGCGTCGGTCTGTCAGTGCTAGTTCTTGATCACGAAACTCAGAGTCTTGTCTCGAGCGTGATTCATGTCATTTTCGCCGTGGTTATCGGCTACACCTGTTTTCGCCTCGTGGACGTTGTGACGGAACTGATTCGCGAAAGAGGAGAGCGGTCAGGAAGCACATTGAATCACATGCTTGCTCCCATCGTAAGCACGTCGTTGAGATTGACAATTATTGTTCTTGTCCTGCTGGAAATCGCAATGGCCATCAGCGACCAACCTCCTTCAACGGTCCTTGCCGGGCTTGGTGCCGGGGGACTGGCCGTTGGCTTGGCGGCTCAGGAAACAATCAAAAACTTGTTCGGTTCAGTCATGATCTTTACAGATCGTCCCTTTGAACTTGGAGATCGTATCGTCTTTAATGGCCACGATGGTCCGGTCGAGAGTGTTGGTTTTCGTTCGACACGGATTCGAACACTCGAAGGCCATCTTGTGACTGTCCCCAACGGAGAGATGGCGAACACGGCGATCCAGAATATTGGAAAGCGCCCATACATTCGGCGGAAGATGAACATCCGCATTGCGTACGACACTCCACCGGAGTTGGTTCGAAAGTCACTCGAGATTCTTCGTGAATTGCTTGCCGACCACGAGGGGATGCACGAAGATCTTCCACCCCGAGTGTTCCTCGATGATTTTCTCGACACGGCGATGAACATCTGCGCAATCTATTGGTTTCATCCGCCTGAGTATTGGGATTACTGTGTCTTCGGCGAAAAGCTGAACTTGCAAGTCATCGAGGGATTCCACGCTGCAGGCATCTCTTTTGCTTTACCAGCACACCGATTATTTCTCGAAGAAAAAGTTAATGAGAATCGGAAAAGTGATGAACCTGGTACAGAGTGACGTCTTGACTTCATCGAAACTTCTTATTTGAACGGACATCATTCACTGAGGGAAGACAGTCAGGCTCAGATCGAACCACTAACACGTGGCATGTTTTCATTGAACGGCACAAGGAAACGCTCCAGGCATCTGACTCATCCTCCATGAAACAGTGACAACGTAGGGCCTTCGTGACACATTTCATCTTTTATGGCGGTGCATGACGTCGCGAGAAATCATCTCTTTAGGCATGATGTTGGCTCCCGAATGCAAAGAAAACCAGTTGACGGTTCCAGAAGTGTCCCTATGATTCTTCAAGCGTCGCGGGTTCAGGCCCGTACCTGTGACGTCAGAGCCTCCCAGGTCTAGCCCGTCCTGGTGAGGCTCGTTTTAATTTATCCGCCCTGATTCCATAAAAATGTGTCGAAGACTCGGCGCTGAAACTATTCATGGGGAGCGAGATTTTGCTCGCGGGCTGTTAACCAGAATCAAAAAAGTTCGAGGAGAGTTCGTTGCCTCCGAGGCCTGCTATGCCATCCCGTACACCATGCACTCACACCGCCGAACAAATCGCAGCCAGAACAGCCAACACATAAGCGATAGTCATCTCAAACTTCAATCTCTCGCGGCCACTGTTGATACGCTTCCCAGTAGGTCTTTTTGAGGGCGATTTCGTCGTCCTCTTCGCTTGGCTGAATATTCCCTTTCACATCGATTCCACGGGAGACCAGTGTATGTTTTCCGGGGGCGACTTCTCCGAGATCCAACGCAAAGAAGGTCCAGGAGAACTCTGAACGAGGAGACTCAGCGAGTGTGGCCAACTTCCATTCGCCGTCATCGAGTTTGACCTCAACGCGATCGATCAGAGTCCCGTCCGACCAGACAGCACCATATGCTTTCAGAGGAACATTTCCATTGGCCTCGCCTCGTCGCATCACGCGAGCAATGATTGATTTTGTATGCATTCGTGAGACTGAGGTCTCTACGAACTCAATATCATCTCCATTTCGTTCTCCCCGGACCGTGACGTAGTCGCGGGCCATGAATCGTCCCATATAACGCCGGTCCCGAACTTCAATGCGGCGGAGCCATTTGACATTGGCCACTCCATACCAGCCCGGTACGACCAAACGTACGGGAGCACCAATCCTAGTCTCCAACGGCTGACCATTTCGTTCGTAAGCGACGAGAGCTCCGAGATTGATCGCATCGTCCAGCGAGAGACTGCGTCCAAACGGAACATTGAACGTCAATTCGCGTTTCGTGTCTTTGCGTAGAGTTTCATCTTTTTTGTCATATCCGATGAAGGCAACTTCAATTGCTCCGTCACGAATGCCACAACTCTTTAACAACTCAGCCAAGTCTGTTCCGACCCATTCGCTGTTGTGGACGGCATTCATAAACCCTTTCGAGGCGCCGTTTCCACCACACTCAAATGTCGACACCAGTTTGCGTTGTGGCAGTGCTTTGAGCTGATCCAAGGTCAGTGTTTGAGGTTTATTGACCAGTCCATCAATCGTAAGACGATACTCGTTGTTCGCGACTTCCGGAACATCATAGTGCTGAACGTTATAGACCTGATCGATGGGGGTCAGCCAATCTTCGAGAGTCTCCCAATCAAGACGATTTGGGGGAGTCCGCGGCATGTTCAAGAAGGGGACCAATTCTTCGTCGACATCCGAGTTGGCTTCGACAAAGGCAGGAAAAGAAAGCGTTGCCCACCCAGCGATTCCAGCAACTGCCGCTGAATGGAGCGCTTCTCGTCGATTAATTATTGAATCAGTCATTTCTGTTTTCCTCGCTACCGATGCTACCGTTTTAACGACTGCAGATTACTCAATCAGGTTCTCTGGCGAAACTTCAATCGTCAGATTGATCGTCTCTCCAGCCGTCACTGTAATTTTTTTCTTCCAGACCAGTCGACCTGCGGGATGGTGCATCAGCAGTTCATATGTCCCTGGTGGAATATTATTCATCGTGAATTCCCCATTCTCTTTGGATAGAGAAAAGTAAGGATGATTGAAAACATAAACCCAGGCCCGCATCGAACCGTGATAGGCACATTCCATGACAGCAGGTTTAAAGTTCCCACCCCACAGAAACGAGTGAACGTGTTCCTGCCCTTTACTGATGGTGGTACTGAACGCGTTCGCAGGATCATTTGTTTTCACACTGTGGAGTGCCGCATCGCTGTTTGTAAACCGCACCGAATCAC
The DNA here is from genome assembly GCA_030626405.1 of Planctomicrobium sp. GTDB lineage: Bacteria > Planctomycetota > Planctomycetia > Planctomycetales > Planctomycetaceae > Thalassoglobus. The sequence continues at coordinate 1,350 of DAOUPA010000391.1, read as the reverse complement.
CAACTTGTAAGGCAACCGTTTCAGGTGTGAACATATGATCCACCTGGTCGATTGTGAACCTCTGCGGTTTCTCGTTAGTCGTTGCTAACTTGCGATCTTTCAGTCCGACAACAGCCTCAGCCAGTAGGCCCGTTCTTGAGTTTTTGATGTAATACCGCCCATACCGCCATGGACGACTTTTGTCAGTTTTGTAAACAACTTTTCCTTGGATGCTGCCCGTCTCACCAAAGGAAGGGGCTGGAATAAACAGGACAATTACGGTCAAGAGTTGTAGGAATTTATTCAGCGAGAACATGAACTCTGGTATCTATGAAAGAGTTGTGAGTAGGAAGCAGTCCCCTATCGGTATGGGAATTATCTTACCCCTTCCCACAAGACAGGAGAACCGTAACTGACCATTTCCTGTCCTGTAGTCTCAAACCCGGTTCAACGTGCAGATATCCCAGATGAATTTGACATTTCCTTGATGAGTATCGGCTGCCATGTTGTCCGTTGAATCTGTTGATGAGGTTCATTTGCCTCTGACAACAGGTTCCAACCAGAACCTAAACAGTCGGCCCAAAGCAATTTGTCAAAACAGCGTAGCGTAGCCGTAGAGACTTAGTGAAGTTGCCAGCTTCGCCGGTCGAGCCGGATCAGTTTGACGTGTTCGTCTCGATAGAACTTCTCAGCGTGCTCCTGAAATGCCAAGCAGAGTTGCCCGACGGTGGTCGAGTGCTTTCCTGTGAGATCGTTCAGTCTTCGCCATGCAAGAATGAGTTCGTCATAGGCATCTCGACTCTCTGGCGAACCGTACTCGCCAAGATAGTGGTCTTTCCCACTCATTCGGACACGTGCTTGGCCGGTTGCCTTATGAAGACTGTATTTCGGTGTACGTGACATAAAATCCCCTTCGTTAGATGCCTACTACCGATTTCATTTCGGTAGTAAGCTGAAATTGGGGTTTGCCACGCTTCGAAGAAGGTTAGCGTAAGTCACGCTACAGCAATGAATTCGGTGAAGTAGCTCCGAGTCTCAAAACTAGTGCGGCTGAGAGGAGTCGAACCTCCACGTCCCGAAGGACACAAGAACCTGAATCTTGCGCGTCTGCCAATTCCGCCACAACCGCATGCCGGGGTTTATAGAGTTTCTTGACCTTGTCGACAACCCTCTGAGGATGATGTGTCACGGCACCTCATTAAATGAAGGTATGAATGTTGCAGTAAGCATGGGAGTCTGGGCGGTCGTTGGATTTCGGTCGCGTAAATCGTTGTAAGTTGCTTCATGGAGGTGTGTTTTGAAGACCGTGCCCGCCGGGTTGTTGCAGTATTTGCAACAGGTTCCCGATCCTCGCGGGCGCAAGGGACGGCG
>DAOUPA010000323.1 GCA_030626405.1 Planctomicrobium sp. | reverse complement strand
ACTTTTTCAATTCAGTCCAGTTGAATGAATTCAGACGGTATTAAGCCTCCAGAAGGTTCGGCTTCCCCACAGCGTCCCGCTGAGGGAAAACGAGAGGTGGACAGCATCAAAAGAGACCGATACAATTGAGAAGTTGATTTGGCGAGGCGATTCACCAAATCTCACCCCACTCTCCACAGTCTGGTCGCTCCCCCCGCGACCGAGTGACTGTGGTAAAACATCCCACCTAAGTTGTCTTCCCATGGACCAATCCAACAAAGCGTTTGCCATGCGCGGTGGATTCATTGCCAAATGGCTCGTCGTTCTCACGGCAGTGACCGGCGTGACCATCCCAGTGCTGACGTATGCTGTGCCTGAGAGTTTTCCAATTGTCCCTGACGCTGGTTTTTCAATCGTCTCTCGGGGACCAATGGAACTTCTGGTGACCCAAAGCGGAGAACTCGACAGTGCTGACAACGATATCCTGATCAGTAAATGTGAGTGGAATACTCGCATTCTCTCGATAGTTCCCGAAGGGACATGGGTCGACAAAGGGGATATCATCGCCGAACTCGACGCATCAGATATTCGGAAACGCTTTCAGGATCGCGCGATCCTGCTCGTGAACGCCACGGCCAGACTCACCGATGCTAGAGAAGACTTGCAGATTCAATCTCTAAAAAACGAGAGTCTTCTGGCAAAAGTTAAACTTCAGGGTCAACTTTCTCAACTCAAATTGAAAGGCTACGTCGAAGCAGAGTATCCTCAGAAATTGCACGAGCTCGAAGCCGCACTCGCACTCGCTCAAGAAAGTCTCTCACGAGCCAAGAAAAAGCATGAATTCGTTGATGGGATGGTTCGTCTTGGGTATCGGTCTCCCACCGAACGAGAAACCGAACGAATCAATGTCCTGAAGAAAACTCAGGCCTTGACGATCTCCCAGGACAAACTGGATATCCTCAAAAAATTTACTCACAAGCGAACGCTGACCCAACTCACTGCGAATGCGAAAGAAGCGAAACGCGAATCCGAAAGAGTTGTACTTGCCGCCAGAGCGGCCATTCTCAGTCGTGAAATCAGCGTTCGATCGAGAGAGCGGTCCTACAGGGTTTACAAGGATTATCAGGATCGGCTCGAAAAGAACATTGCGGCCTGCACGATCATTGCCACGAAATCCGGCGAGGTCATCTATGCTAAAGAGCGTTCCAGTTCGACCAGTCGAATCGATGAAGGTAGCTCCATTCGTTATTTGCAAGCAGTCGCAACAATTCCAGATCGGGATCGACTTCAGGTCAAACTGCGTCTGCACGAATCAAATATTCGGTTGATTCAGTCGAATCAAAAGGCTGTTATTCAAGTTGATGCCGCCGGTGAACAGAGATACTTGGGACACGTCAGCCACATTTCAACGGTTCCACTTTCAGGGCGTTACCCAAACTACAACCTGCGAGAATATCGGGTGACAGTCGATCTCGACGCCGATCCGGAAGTATCACGAAGCCTGTCACCTGGAATGACAGCAACCGTAAACATTATTGCCGACCGAAGAGACTCGACAATTCAGGCGTCTGTGCAATCCGTTGTCCAAGTGGGTGATAAATACGTTGCCTTTGTTCGCAATGGAGATGAAGTCCAGCACCGCGTCATTGAACTCGGAATCTCCAGTGACAGTCAGGTCGAAATTCTCAGCGGACTCGAAGAAGGCGAAGAAGTCGTTCTCAAGCCACGCGTGACGTGTGCACAAAGAATCGTCTCTCTGGAAAAAGAGTTCACCAACGGCCATCAACAAAGTTACTGGCTCAGCATGGTTCGCTGAATATCACTGCTGCTTGGTTGATCGAACCTTGAAGACGAACTCCCTCGATGTTTACTGAACGGGGCATTCCCGTTTATGATCTCGTGTAGGATACGTTCGCTTGCGGGTATACCGAAGAATCAAGTCCGAATGGTTGACGAAAAAAACAGTCGCTTCACTCCCAGGCAATGGTTAGGTGATCGCAGGGTCCTGATTCCAGTACTTCTGATGTTCAGTATCGTTGCGTACGCTTATCTGCATGGTCAGACTCAGCGCCGTGCGATGAAAGCGGTCGAACAACTTGGCGGTTGGACCAGCAAGGAACGGTCGATATATCTTCCGTGGTGGGATCGTGAGTTGTTGAGCTACGGAAACCTGCGTACGGTCGTGCTGAACCGCCCATCCATCACAGACGAAGATGTCATTCCCATACTGAATGATCTACCGGACATTCGATGCATCCATTTGGATGTTTGCGGGATCACCGACCAGACGCTCGAGCATATCGGAGGCCGGAGTTGGTATTCCGTTTCGTTACTGGGAACCGGCGTCACCGATGCCGGAATGGAATCACTCGGCAGTTGCCCTTCGGTTGACATGTTGAATTTGACTGGCACATCTATTGGTGACGGAGGCTTGAAGTCGCTGGCAAAGATAAAACACATTGGTCACCTTGATCTTTCAGGGACGAAAATCACCGACGCTGGATTGTTGAATTTTATCCGAACCGGCCCCACTTGTGTGATCGTCATCAGCGACACGAACATCAGTCCAGAGGCAATTGCAAAAGCAAGAAGCCTGTCATCTCCGACCTTCATTGTCGAATGATTGGCGCCCTTTGTTTGATTCAGTTGTTCAGTGACCTCAATCATTGAGTTCGTTTTAGAACCTATTCTAATGGATCGACCGAACGGAGCGGCGTTGCTCCCCGTTCGGTCGAAGATCCATCAACAAGTTTTCAAGATCTATTCGAAGTTGCCTTTGGAGATGATATTCCCACCGAGTCCGGGGCCGTTGTAGGATTCGCGCGGGGTCAGTTCGACGGTGTCGGTTGTGAAACCGTCGTTGCCGTCAGTCCCAGACATGCTGAATCCTGGGTTCAAGAACTGATCACCATCGAGGTCTGCAACTGCCTTCACACTGCCATCAGCCATGAGGATGTTGCAGTGTCGTTTCTTTCCGGTGCCGTGCCAGGCGTACCAGTCGCGGGTGTCCTGAAGCCACAAAATACCGTCCACTCCAGCGGTTCCACCGAGATTCGAGTCAGGGAGCTTATTTGGTCGCGCGTCGAGCCAGTTCGTTCCGGCGGGCATAAGCCCAATCTTGTTCGCGCTGATGTCCCAACGAGCGGGACCGTCATTGAACGACTCTGCCAATCGTGCTCCAGCTTCTGCAAAGTCACCAAGATCGTCGCTGAGGACAGCCTCTTTCACATCACCAGGAGCAGCACAGCCCATAAATGGGACCGCGTTCCCGGACAGTCCCGAATTGTCGACCGCACGCTGAGTTAATGGACCGAGTGTCCCTTGAAATCCTTTCAGACCCGAAAGTGTTAGTCCCGATGAATCCAGTTTGGGACCACTTCGCACAAGATACCAACTTGTCGCGTAGTTGGTTCCATAGCCGTCTTCCAGCAATCCCATGATGCTGGCGATTCGGGCAGCAGAGCCGGGAGGCATTGCACTTGAAGCATCTCCCCAGTCAGAACAACGACCAGCAGAGAGGCGATTGAGAGGCGCTCCATCTTTGTTGCTGGTGTTGACGACACCGATCATATCGTTCAGTTTTTCACTGCCAGCCAGTGAAGACGACGGGCAAAGCATTTCCTGCACATTCATCCCATTGTTAACGAGATCGGCCACCCAACCATATGTGTCAGGACAACCATCGCGACGGAAATCATACGCTCCGGAGCAGAAGCGATTTCGTTTATCGTTCGCAGCGTGGGCATGCAGTCCAACCCCGAAGTTTCTCAAATTATTCTTGCACTGCGTCGATCGGGCGGCTTCACGAGCCGCTACAACAGCTGGTGTAACCAGCGAAATCAAAATTGCGATAATGGCAATCACCACCAGCAATTCAATCAGAGTGAAGCCGCGATTGGACTTCGAAGCATTGTCGATTTTCTTCTTCACATTCATCGTATTATGTCTCCAATAGGTCAAGAGAATTCAGTTTGGTCATTCACCAATTTGTTTTTCAGTTCCAACTCTTCAATTCAAGTTTCTGCCATCGGTTCGTGTTTTCTCCGAGTTCCCTCCTGTTGAGTTCCAGATCACGAGACCATGAGAGGCAGAATCTCTGCCGCTTCATGCTGACGAGGGGGACGATAAAAATCAGCTTTGAAGATTTCGCTAAGTGCACATTAAATGTTGGTGAATATTTTGAAGCATGGTCGCCTCAGTAGAGGCGGCCACATTTTCGCGACATTTCAAGATGCAGAAGTGAAGAATTTGACAGACAGCAAAATGCGCAGCAGAAAGAAAGAGAGCGCAAGCGGATCGACGTTTCACTCAAAGCCTCGTTTCGAAATCGTCTACCTAAGAGCAATGCGATCTTGATTACATTGAGTGACCGAAGAGAATCGCTACCGTGGCCACTTGAACGCCTTCTTCCGTCGATTGGAAATCCAGCCCACCATCAGGAAGACGATTATGGCGAGGTCCAGCAGGAGCTCGAAGGTTGAAAACTCTCGACCGAAATGATCGGAATCCCAATAGCTGATGGGACTGGAAAAGCGGGTTCGCCAATTCAGCGGAAAGAACGTCAGAGGACCATCGTCGTTGTGGGTGAGGATGTCGACAATAGAGTGGAACAGGCAGGAAACATAAAACCAGAACCACCAGCTTTTCTGAACTTGCTGCCAGTTTTGATTTCTGAAATAGACAATGGCAATCCCTGACAGCAGCACCAATGGGGCATGCAGGAAATTGTGGAAGAAAATCCACCAGGGATTCTCGTAGAAGAATTCCGAAAACATCGTTCGAAAGATGCGCCCCGGTTCCCAGCCATCAACATATCGCAACCACGCAAACGTCCCGAACGACAACAAGTACAAAGGAATGTCCGGCGCAACCGAACCGAGTAACGCCGCCGATCGAACGATTTTCAATCGTGGAACGCGAGTGATCACGGCAGTCATCAGGAAGTGAGAAGGCGTATTCAACGATTTCAGATCCGATTGTTTTGCTGCTGACAAGGACTGCACGAAGGTTGCATTTTCATCATCCGAGGATCGCCATGGTTGTGAGATGGCACACACGAAGCAACAATCGTGGCAAGATTCTTCAGTCTGATGATGATAACGAAACGTTTTCGCGAAAGCAGAGAGATATGCTCACCCGTATTTTGGCATCTTTGATCTTGATGGGAATACCGACTGCACCTGTATTGAGCCAGGAGAAGGTGAATACCGGCGATCTCGACCAGCGATTGGAGATGCTCCAGAAAGAAGTCAACAAACTCGACTCGAAGAAACGCGTCGATGCGGAGGTCTGTTCGAAAGCGGTCGAGTGGATTCTGCGGCACAATGAATTCTATAGACCGAATTACGTTCAATCGGCGCAGAAGACGATTGACTTGGGAATGGAACGTGCCAAGCAGCTTTCTCGAGGAGAGAGCAATTGGGGACGGCAACCAGGTGTTCATGCTCTCGGATATCGTTCTGCTGTTGATAACTCGGTGCAGCCTTACATTGTCACGTTGCCGGAAAATTTCAAACCCAAAGGAGCGAAGCGTTGGCCGTTGTACGTTGTTCTGCACGGTCGAAATGGCAGACTTACAGAGTCACACTTTATCGCTTCGAGTGATGGCAAGCCTGCTCCGAAGGAGCAGAATTGGATTCAATTGGATGTCTTCGGCAGAACGAACAACGCTTATCGCTGGGCTGGAGAGACGGACGTCTTCGAAGCGATGCAGGATGTCACCCGTCGCTACCGGATTGATGAATCTCGCGTCACGCTTTGGGGGTTCTCGATGGGCGGAGCAGGCGCCTGGCATCTTGGATTGCATCACCCATCGCGCTGGGCATCAGTCGGGGCTGGAGCAGGCTTCGTTGATTTCTATAAGTATCAAAAGCAGACGGGGCAACTCCCTGACCATCAGCACAGGGCGTTACGCATCTACGATGCCAAAGACTATGCACTCAACCTGAGCGTTGTACCGTTCATCACTTACGGTGGTGAAAAAGATGCACAACTTCTCGCAAGTCTGGACGTTCAAGAAGAAGCGAAGAAACTGGGCGTGCCGCTGCAATTGATCGTCGGCCCGAACATGGGCCACAAATTCGACGACGCCAGCAAAGCGAAGTTCATGGAGTTTCTGGCGAAAGGAAACAAACACGGACGCAAGCGCGTTCCCGGTCAGAGAGAAATCGAATTTATCACGTACACACTCAAGTACAACAAAGCGGAATGGCTGACGATTGAGGAACAGCAGATTCCATACGAAATGACCACGGTCAAATCATCTTTGGGTGATGATGGAACTCTGATTGTGGAGACAGAGAACGTCGCTGCGATGTCGATTCTGCGAACCGCGGCAAATCGAGTTGAAATCGATGGTGCTGGTCCGTTTGATTTGAATCTTGCTGCGGATGCCAACCTCCTGAAAGTTTATTTCATCAACGATGAAAATGGCTGGGACGTTTTGGATTACGAAGACTCTCTGGAATTTGAAGAGAATCCAGATCAGAACAAGCGACATCATTTACAAGGACCGATTGACGATGCCTTCATGGAACCGTTTGTTTGCGTGACAGGAACAGGAGAACCCTGGTCAAAGAATCTGCAATCTTATGCAGACTGGAGCCTGAACCGATTTGTCATTGAATACGATAAATGGATGCGTGCCAAGCCGATGATCGTCACAGACAAAGAAGTCAATGAATCGCTTTTTCGGGATCGAAATTTGATTCTCTTTGGAGATCCCGGCTCCAACAGTGTTCTGCGTCGTATCGTGAAGGATCTTCCGTTGGAGTGGTCAAAAGAGTCAATCACATTTGATGGAAAGATGTATTCAACAGCAGACAACGCCGTGGTTCTCATCTTCCCCAATCCACTCAACCCAAGGAAGTACGTGGTCATCAACTCTGGGATGACCACACACGAGAAAGACTTCAAAGCTTCAAACTCCTGGTTGTTCCCGAAACTTGGCGACCATGCCGTTATTCATTTCGAGGCCAATCAAGCAACCGGATTTGACGAAAAGACTGTCGAGGCAGGGATTTTCGACGCTCACTGGAACAAGTGAACACTCATTTCAGCCAGCATGTAGATTCGGATTGTGAGGACAGGAGAACTTAGGGTAACCTTCGCGAACTCAATGAGTCGATGAATCGAGAAGTTACCCATTTTGTCATTACAGATAGGACGAGAAACGATGTCTCGCCTCATTTACAACCTTGCACTGATAGCAGCCGTCACTTTCACTGGACAGAATGCCGTTGCCAGCGAACCGACAAGCGTGCCAGCAGCGACTGCCACGCCGGTCGTCGAGATGTGGTATATCAACGGGCGGACTCCCTCGCACGCCGAAGTGATCATTCTTTCGGATGGGCGGATGCAAATCATGTCTCCCGAAGGCCCACAACGATCAACATTACCTGTTGCAGAAGTAAAAGAACTACTAAAGAATCTCTTGGATGTCGATGGCCTTTCGGTCGTACATACGAACCTTCTTCAACAACAAATTCAACAAGCATCGGCAAAAACTGGCCTAAGTAGCCACATCAAAGATGCTGGGGAGACCGTCCTCCGTATCCGGACAGCGACCGGCGTTCGCGAACTTCGCTGTCCAGCAGTTGGAATTCTCGCTGTACGCTACCCGGATGTTCAATGCATCCTGGCGATGGCTGCGGCTCAACGTCGACTCGAAAACATTCGAGCCGTTGCCACAGTTGGAGGCAATGACGAAGCGAATCACATCGCCAACCTTGCAGCTCGTGCCGTCCAAGACGAATACGGTGTCGATGTGCCTGTTTCCAGTGCTGACTTATCAATGGTCCGCGCACTACCGGATGGAAGTCGATTCTGTCAGTTTGTCATCGCCATGAATGGAGACAACCCGGGATCGCTGCAAATGATCTCTTTAGTCGAGACGCCTGGACATCATCCTCGCGTCAGCATGATTGGTGGCCCGACTGTTCGATGAGCGAACCTGAAAAACTTCCTGACCCCAAAAATCGCAATGGGGTTTGGCGCTTCATCCAGTTTCTGTTTCAGATTTTCTGCACGCTTT
>DAOUPA010000405.1 GCA_030626405.1 Planctomicrobium sp. | reverse complement strand
GCGCACTAAATGGTTCGTCCAGCAGCAACGCGTTCGGTTCGAAGGAGATCGCGCGACCGAGCGCAACACGTTGCTTTTCACCCCCACTGAGGTCATTAATCGAACGATTCAATAAATGCGAAATGCCGAGTTGCTCTCCTAACGAAGAAACACGAGTCTGAATATTCTTTGCTGGTTGCTTGCGCAGTTTCAATGCAAATGATAGATGCTCATTAACGTTCATGTTGGGAAAGAGTGCTAAATCTTGCGGGACGTATCCGATCCCGCGGTCGCCAGGCATCCAGTCACTGACATCGACTCCGTGCAACAAAATCTCTCCGCTGGAGATTCGTCTGAGGCCGCAGATTGATTCAAGAATCGTTGTCTTGCCACGCCCGGTTCGTCCCATGAAAACGGCGTATTCGCCGGTTTCTATTTTGAAGGAGACGTTCTTCAAACGAAAATCCCCGGCCTGAATCGAAACCTTCTTGAGTTCAATCATGATGATGACAGCCCTCCTCCGATGAGTCGTAGCAATAGCAAGATGACCATCGCCATTGCGACCATGAGCAGCGAAACAGCCACGGCGGCTTCGAGGTTTCCGATGCTTAATTCAAGAAAGACGGTCGTCGAGAGAACTTCCGTGCGAAATCGTGTCGCTCCAGCGAAAACGAGAATCGGTCCAAATTCGCCCAACGCTCTGGCCCACGCGATTGTGACTGCTGCCGTCATTCCTCGTGAAGCTTGCGGCAAAGCAACGGATAAAAACGCTTGTGAACGAGTGCAGCCGAGCGTTCGTGCAACGTCTTCCGCACGCGGATCGATTTGATCGAATGTGACCCGCATCGTACGAACAGCGAACGCGCCAGAGACAGCAAATTGTGCCAGTACAACCGCTGGCCAACGATACGTGACTGGAAACCGAAGATCATTTCGGAACCAGGCTTCCAGTTCCCAACCATTGATTGGCAGGTGAAACAAAATCAGCAAACTCAATCCTAAAACCAGAGGAGGAAGCACAATCGGGATATCGACAATCGTGTCGATCAGCCAGTCGCCGGGAAACTTAAATCGCGAAAGTATGTACCCCAGCGGAGTTGCCACCCAGATCGAAAGAATCGACGCCACAGTACAGGTTTTCAGCGTCATCCAGAAGGCAGATTGAATCTCAGGCTTAAAGAGCGCCGCACGAAAATCGTGAAATGATGTGAAGATCAGGTCGGCACCAATGAGGAGCACAATCAACAAAATATAACATCCAGACAGAACGCCCGTGATGAGAAAAAAATCAATATCGGAGCGCCGATGGCGTTGATCGAGCGGAGCGGCAGAAGGTGAACGAGAGAAGAGCATGGTCATACGTAAAATTCGAAACTGCGTAAAACTTAAAAGCTAATGAGTCCCAGAGACTTCTCGCGTCCACATGAAATTCGCTGTTGAGCTTTCATTGGAGAACATCATTCGACTTTCCAGACGAAGCCGTTGTCGAGAAATCGCTGCTTTGACTCGGCAGACTGAAGTTTTCTTAACAGGCGATCTGTGAGACGACTGTAGAGCGTCTCTTTGGCGATTGCAAATGGCTGCGAGGCATGGGAACATTCGATTCCGGTGATGCGTACTGCGTCCAACTTGTCCTGCGAACCTGCGGCATTGCTCAGGTAAGCTACTGCTGCATCGAGTGAACCAATTTTGAGTTCATTCACCAGCATATCACCCGTCGGAAGTTGAGTGATCACGTTCGCCATCACTTCCTTGAGGATGCCTCCTTCTGAGAGCGTTTGCTGAGTGAGCCAACCCATCGCACATTGCTTTTCATGCCCGATCCCCACGCGCACGTCAGGTTTAGACAGATCACGAAGAGACTTGATACCGAGAGGATTACCTTTCTGCACCAGGATCACGAGCTCATTTTCGGAAACAGTAATCGGAGCGGCGAAGTTCTCTTTCACTTGCTGCATGAACTCCGCGTCGCACGCGAAATAGGCATCCGGGTGCTGCCCTGCTTTCATCTGAGCAACCAGAATACCGCAACCATTGTAAACTCGAGAAATTTTGACACCTTCGCGATCTTCAAACTCGACAAGTGATTTCTCAATCGCCGGTTGCAGCATCGCTCCGGCGTAGATACTCAACTCAGGCGTATCCTTCCAGGAATCACCTCCAGCAGGAGTAAATCCGAATTCCTTGTACCGTTTTTGTCCACGATCATCTGCCGCCAGATAACGAGCGAAGTGCAATGCCGCGGTTGGGTTTCGTGTGTGTGAAACGACCCCCACAACGATATTGCTGTTCCCTTCGACGAATTCGGGAAGTTCAACGAATTCAAGAGTGGGATAGGCACTGAGAACAGCGTCGTAAACGACTCCGGCATCGGCAGCGCCGACGACAATATCGTTCGCTACATCGGTCACAGTCGTTCGGTATCCGATGGTCGCCGCATCAAGTGAGTCCCACTGACCGGTCTTCTGTAGAATGTCTTTGGTGAGTTTGCCGACGGCTGCGGCATCAGGATTTGCCTGAACGAATCTGAAGCCATCGCTCATTAAATCATTCAGTGTTTTGACACCCTTCGGGTTTCCTTTCGGAACAGCGACAACAAGCTTCATTTGAGCGAGAGGAAAGACTTCGTCGATCAGCCCTTTCTCTTTACCGATGTTGATGTAGCTATCGTCCGCCGGCAAGTAAAGGTCTCCGGTCTTGCTGACTTCGACTGATGAGAGCAGTGTCTGTGATGGCCCGTATTGAATTTCAACCCGCCGCTTGTTCTCTTTCTGGTAGTCGTCCCGAATCGCTTCGATCACCGCGCGATTGCTGGCGGCACAATACAACATGATCGGCTCTGTCCCCGACCCTGAACTGCGACGAGGTGAATCACCCTGACTCAGTAAAAACAGCAGTCCAACGAGCAGGACGAGCGAAGCCAGCATTCCCAATAGAGTACGGTTCATTCTTCTTCAATTTGTAATAATGGTAGGGTGGGTGAAGTTCGTGAATCGCAATGGATGGTGGGTTGCGCAAGCAAGCGTGGAATGTCCTTGCCGCGAAATTCAATGGTAAAGGTGAGAATGTAACCCACCAATTTTTGAACGGCTTGCTTCACCCACCCTACGTTTTGATTTCAATCCAAGCTTGAACTTCTGCTACGAATCCTACGATTTAGGTTTAATTCCAGCAACGGTCACGACGAGGACCACGATGCCCAGAAACATCAGCAGTAGCCAGGAGAGTCGGTGGCTGCCGGCGGGTGGCAATCGCTCATTCTGTCGATCAGTCGTTGCGATAGCGCGAATGCTAACCTTGTTGAGTTCATTGCTTTTGGTCGATGTTTCATGATCTGAGCCGCGTGGAATCGGGAGTAGGATTGGCTCGTCGAAATTCTTTTCGCTCGCACTGACAGTTGCTGGAATCTCAGGCGGTTCTTCGCCGTAGAGTTCAAATTCCCAGTTTGTTTTAATGAGTAGATCGAATCCAGGGTTCAATTCTTTCACTTGACACGAACAAGCGCTGCACAGGAAGACTGAAAGTTCCTTGACCAGAGTCGGGCTGAGGATGTCCGCCGTGAGCACTTCCAGCGAACGCCCGCGTCCGAAGACCGGAACAATCAGCGGCGAGCCTTTGGCATATGCGGCAGGAGAATGTTGCTTCAACCAATTCACCAGAAAGGATTCCTGCGGATCGTTGGGATCGATGGTCAGAACGGAAAAATGGATATCGAGCGGAATCGCCGAGAAGAGTTCAGAGCCTGGAAGACCGATGCCTTCTGGAATTTTGATTTTCTTGGCGACATCTGGGAGCGTTGTCGTGAGCATTTGAATCGTTGACTCGGTCCGTTCCTCATCGCTGGATTTCAGAACCAGCCAGACGACGGAATCTCCTTCAAGCAATCGACTTGCTAACTCCTGACGAACCGGTGAATCAAGCAACTCGATTTCGTTGACATCCGCGAGCGGTCCTGACCAGACATTCAACCATTGACCACGACCGACGCGAGACCTTGCGATAACAACAGGCAGTGAACTCTTCGTTGCTTTCGAAAGTTTCTTCCAAACCGTATTTAGATCTTCATCGGTCATGTCGTCGATCTGCCGAGTAATGATTTGAAGATTCGCAGTCCCGCCGTGGTTTCGTGATTCTCTTTCAATACCTGCCACGATTCCGCGTTGTTCTACCGTGAGAGCGGCATCATGAAAGACGACAATTTCTATCAAGTCCGACTGCCAACGTTCGAGCGCGTACCGAAACACGGGTATGTTGCAGGCATCTACGCACGATGGCGCAACCATCAGACAAACCCACGCCAGTAGAGATTGCGAAAGGAGAAATCGTCGGAAGCGGGACATCTTACTCTTCCCCGACGAAGCAGATGACTTCACCCTTGAGTGTGGAGAGGAAAAGCTTTTCTTGTGCCGCAGCCAAGCCGTCCCACGCAGGCAGTGAGTCAAGTTGTATTTCTCCTTCGACCTCACCTGATTCGGCATTCACGCTGAGTAGACGACTCCCTTCGCTGCCGTTCAGGATGTCGTTCTGCTTCGAGAGTAGTACTTCGACAGAACGGTCTTTTTCGGAGATTCTAGCGAACGTTTTTTCTTCATCAAAAATGTCCGCAGGACCAACGATGTACAACGTGCGGTTGGCGAGAACCATGCCACGTACATAGATCGGAACATCCGACGTCCACTTCGGCTGAATCTGTGACTTCATCTGATTTGAATTTCCACCACCGCGATTGGCACCACGGACGAAGGTGATCGCTTTTCCAAACTTGCCACGAACAGGCTTTCCGTTTGTTAAGTTTCCATCATTCTTGTGAAGTGAGAGATCACGAGCCGTGGAATCATCGAACGAAATCACTAGACGCGGGTCATCTGCGAGTTCGGAATTGTTCTCGAATCTCTCGCGAATAGCGTCAGCAGTTGCCGCCGTGAAGTAGAGACGAACTTCATCGATCGATCCGGTGAAGCCGTTTTGACCTCGATAATCACCGACTCCAGAACCTTCATCCGACGCGATTTGCATTGCTTGCAAAGGATCAGTGTCGAGCAAGTTTGAAGCTTTTCCGGCAGCGGCTTCTTCACCATCAACATAGAGCGTCATCTGCTTGTCTTCTGCGAGAACACCGACAACATGATGCCAGCCACCAACGACGCGTTTTTTCCCGGTGATGGTTTTCAACTGATTCGCAGACCGGACATGGAATTGCACGCTCCCGTTCTTGAGTGAGAGAGCGAAGCCATCGGTCGGTCCTCCGCGTGCAATGATTACACCATTCGGTTTTGTCGCATTGAACCAGGCTTCGACCGTGATCGGTTTCCCCTTTGGGTTGAGGCTTTTCGTATTTTTGAAGTTCACAAAAGACGCCTTCGGACCTTTTTGATTTGCCTGCGGTTTAGGCTTCTCAATGGTCGGCGGTTCCGGCGGAGCGGCGAAGAGTTGATGTTCGAGAGTCGTTGTCCACTTATAGTATTGCGGCTTACGACCATACCCGAAGACATAGCCGCCACCGTTCACCAGAATACGCCCTGCTGGCGCGAACTTTCCAGCTTGATAATATCCTGCGTGACCACCGGCGAAGCTCTTACCGTTCACCCAGTATGAACGGTGGAACCAGGTATCATCGAGAAAGCCCATCGGTGCAAACAGGTGCACACCGTCACCGGTTTGTGCCGATCCTTGCCCCTGAAAGTCGCCCGAAACAGGGCCAAGTTCAAGTCGCTTGCCTTCCAGATCAAACTTTTGCGACCGCATGTAAATGTAGCGACCATCGCTGGAAAGAACGTCCGGCAACCCGACCGGCATCTGCAATACTTTGACCAGTTCCTGCAAGTTGTTTCCGGTCTCCGGGTTTGTTTCATCGATGATTGTCTCGGAGAGTTTTTCGCCGGTTCTCAAATCGAGCCGCAGCAAGCGGAGACCACCATCAAGAAAGTTCGAGCGACCGGCGACGCAGTAAACCGTTCCATTTTGAATCAGCACACTGCCATGCACAGGCCACAATGATTCCAGTTGTTCGAACGCCATCGTCCGTCGATCCAGCGGAGCCGCACGATATCGCCAGACAAGTTGACCATCGTTCGCAGTCAGGCAATAGACCCAACCATCCGCACCCCCAAAGACAATACGGCCATTTGCGAGCGTTGGCGGCGAATCAATTCTGGCTCCGATTGTATATGTCCAGTCAGTAGTTCCATCTTTCACATTCAGTGCATGCAAGATGTGTTGGTTTTTCTGGGCGACATAAACGTGATTGCCAGCAATGACTGGTGCAGTCAGATCGCCACCGAGTTTCGCTGTCCAGCTTCGCTTCACTTTCGACGGAACATCGCTCACTACGGAGCCGGAACGACCGGCATCGTGGCGATAGGTGGGCCAGTCCTGACTGACTGTATTTG
>DAOUPA010000087.1 GCA_030626405.1 Planctomicrobium sp. | reverse complement strand
TTACCGTTTTGTTATGTCGCGTTTTGTTATTGCCCTGGGTCGCCATCTTAGCGCCGTGAGCGCCGCCACCATGCGACCATACACAAGCCAGAAACAAAGAAAATCGAACTAATGAAACTTCCGGCAACCACTCCACCGATACCGTGTTCAGCGCGATTCTCAACAGCGATGGCAATGAAGAGTGGCGATACAATCAAGAGCATTGAGCCATTTACAAGTGCGACTGTCCGCGCGTTCTTTTGTCGTTTCTGGCGACGATCTTTCAGTCGTCGATATGTCTCGAGCGGATCCCGTCGTGGATTGAACAGAATGAAATAATTGTAGAAAAGATAAATGAGGGGAAAGACCGCCATAATGAGACCCGTAAAGAGGTATACAATGTTCTGCGTGAACGACCAGGCAATGGTGCCACTCATCCCATAGAACAGGATCATGGCGATGTAGAGGCGATTGCGACCGCGTCGGCTTTCGGCATGGCGCTTGGCCAATTGTTCAGGATCGGGATAAGTATCCATCGAATTATGTGGGCTCACTGATGGGGCGGATTAGCGATATAACGTTACACATCACTGGGCTGGCGGTGATGACTCTCAATTGGATTCCGGCCCGGACGCCGACTCCAGTGCATGTGATTGCTCGGCCGAGCGCAGTGAAGTAGGGTGGGTGAAGCCTAACTCAAGGTGGGTTACGTTTGCAAACTGAACTGTGATCGATCCTGATCGAGTTTTTTCACCTCGACCTGCGAAACCCACCAACTCCAAGCCCTGCAAACTTCACCCACCCGTCACTTGATCACTCTCCGCTTGGAATCTCACAAACAAACTCGGCATAGTCAGGGCGGTCGGCGGCGTTTTTGTAGGGGTATTGGTGGAGGATTTTTCCGTTCTGTAATACGAACGCGCCAGGCATGCGGAACATATTGCCTCGGACTTTGTTGAAGCCGTGGCCTTTCACCAAGGCTGTCAAAAAACCTTTCCAGAGTACCTGTAAGCCGATCAGTTGTTGGAATCTTCCGAGTCCGATTTCAAACGCCCGGTAAAGAATTTGATTCGGATCGCTGTAGCGTGGTAAGTCTCCGAGATCGTACTTCGTGAAGAATGGCTCGGCGGCAGATTCGTCTTCCATATGCACAAACGCAATTCGAGTTTCGTTTGCTTCGATCTCTGCTCGATGCCCTTGCACTTCACTGAGAGCTTCTCGGCAAAATGTGCAGCCAGCATGCCGCAGGAAAATGACCAGCACGCGATGACCATCGGAGAGTTCTCCCAGAGTCTTTCCAGTTTGGCTTCGAAACGTTCGCAGCGCTACTTCAAAGCTGATCGACTCTTCGTCGATGCTCTTGCGGACGTGATGAAAACGAAACGCTCGCCACAGGATCACACTGAATGGAACCCACCAGATGAGATCATTGAAAATGTTGACAACCCCGGCAGAGAGGGGGAGGCGTCCATCGGTCCAGGCATAATAAAAGCCGAACGGACCGAGGATCTTTCCCAGGAAACCAACAAGAATCACCGGCCAGTGGCGAAACGGATCGGACGCTGCGATCCAGTAGCCGATCCCGTAAACGCCGACGATCATGCCGATGCACTGCCAAAGTTCCGGATAAGTTGGCGGGTCGGGATATCCACACACACGCAATGAGGCGAGTGGAAAGAAAACGACCCACGCGCCCCACAGAACGTTGTAAACACCTGCGGCGCGGAGGACCGGTTTCATCCAGGTACTCGCAGGTTGGTCGTCGTTGTTTTGCGTCATAGATATTCTCCTGAAACACAAACCGCAATCGGCGGTTGAGATTCACTAGTCCTCATCATGGAAACATTGACGCCTTTTCGCCATCCTGTACGGAAACAAACCCTTGACGAACAACGATGAATCTCAGGAGCGACTGATGCAGCGATTGACTTTGACACTCTTCACATTGGCAGCCCTGGCACTCTGCTCCGGGACAACTCGCGCGGACGAACTGGAATTGATTTCGCAGTCGAAGCGAATTCTGTTCATGGGAGATTCGATTACGAACGCTGGTCATTATATTTCGATGATCGAGAAAGAGCTTCGCTTGCGAAGTGATCAGGTCATTCCGGAAATGATCAATCTTGGCCTGCCGAGTGAAACTTGCTGCGGCCTTTCGGAGCCGGACCACCCGTTTCCGCGACCGGATGTTCAGGAACGTCTCGAACGTGCGCTGGCGATGGTGAAACCTGATTTGGTTGTCGCCTGTTACGGAATGAACGATGGCATCTATTATCCATTCTCAGAAGATCGCTTCAAAAAGTATCAAATCGGAATTCGCGAGATTATTCGCAAAGTCGATGCATCAGGGGCAAAACTGATTTTGATGACACCTCCGGCGTTCGATCCGTTGCCGCTTAAGGAAAAGGGCAAGCTTCTGCCAGCCGGTGCCGAGAAGTACGCCTGGTTTTCGATTTACGAGGACTACGATTCTGTTTTGAAGAAGTACGCCGCCTGGGTCATGACGCTCGGTGACGAGGTCGACTTGGTAATCGATTTGCACACGCCTGTGAGTGATTATGTTGCCGACAAACGCAAGACAAACCCCAAGTTCACGATGTCGCCAGATGGAGTCCATGTGAATGAAGAAGGGCACTCTGTTCTTGCGAGAGCAATCTTAAAATCCTGGGGTATTTCGGAGAGTGGAATTCAAGATCGACAGCTTGAGAAGCTGATCCATCAGCGGCAAATGGTGCTGCACAATGCCTGGCTATCGCATGTTGGTCATCTTCGTCCTGGTGTTAAGGCCGGTTTGCCGCTTGATGAAGCGAAAGCACAGGCAAAAGAACTGAACTTGAAAATCGAGGACCGGTTAACGCGACTTCGTCCGGTCACGGATACCAGCGGCGGAAAAATCCATCACCTCTACTATCCGGCGTCATCGAAAGAGGGAGAACTGGCACTGGCTGCAGATTTCTATCTTTGGATTCCACCTGGCGTTGAATCGGTTCGCGGGATTATTGTCCATCAGCATGGTTGTGGTGATGGAGCATCAAAGGGCGGAGCAACAGCAGCGAACGATTTGCATTGGCAAGAACTCGCGAAGAAGTGGAACTGCGCTTTACTCGGCTCGTCTTATGAAGCGAGAAAAGGAGTCGAATGCCGAGTCTGGTGTGACGCTCGTCGCGGTTCGGCGGAACGCTTTGTTCAGGCGCTGGGTGATTTTTCAAAGAACACAGGTCACGCGGAGATTGCGGAAGTTCCGTGGTGCTTGTGGGGGCACTCAGGTGGTGGTTTCTGGGCGAGCATCATGCAGTCGCTCTATCCGCAGCGAATCGTCGCGATTTGGTTGCAGTCAGGGCAAGCCTATTCTCGTTGGACCAGTGGAGATATTCCGGCTCTTGAAGTTCCAGAAGCGGCATACAAAATCCCAGTAGTTGCCTGTCCTGGTGGAAAAGAAAAAGGGCACGAGCGATTTCATGTTGCCTGGGACGGCTGTCTGGCGATGTTCAAAGCCTATCGAGAACAGAACGCCCCGTTCATCTTCGCACCTGACCCGAAAACTGGTCACGAATGCGGTGACTCCCGATATTTGGCGATCCCGTTCTTCGATCTCTGCTTGAAGTTGAGACTCCCCCTGGAAGGTGCAGGGACTCAAACGTTGCAACCAATTGATATGTCGCAAGGCTTGTTAGCAAAGCGTGATGGAAGCGAACTCGTTGCGGCATCTAAGTTTCATGGTGATCGGACGGACGTCGTCTGGCTGCCAAGTCGCAAATTCGCAACCGCCTGGAAGGAGTTCATTCAGACCGGATCAGTCAGCGACAAAACACCGCCGCCATCACCAATAAATGTGACGATCACTCGAACTGCAAATGGAAAGTTACGAGTGACTTGGAACGCTGTCGCCGATTACGAAAGCGGAATCGCTGGTTTCAAGGTGCTCAACAATGGGAAAGTCATCGCCGAACTTCCCAAGAAACCAATCAATCGTTTTGGTCGACCAATCTTCCAAAAGATGTCCTACCACGACACCCCAGAACAACCGCTTCCGCAGATGAGTGTTGAAGTCAACGGCCTCGTTACAAAATTAGAAGTGATCGCCATCAACAGCGCCGGCCTTGAATCAAAGCCGAGCGCGGTACCGGATGTCACACAGACGAAATGATCGCAGGTGCTACTCGCCAGCTTGAATTGGTTCTGCTGCTGTTGCCGAGGAGCAGAAGCTCGCTTTGACGTATTCGCGGTTCAGGCGGGCGATGTGTTCGATGGAGACGCCGGCAGGGCAGGCGGCTTCGCATTCGTAAGTGTTGCTGCAACCGCCGAAACCTTCGGCGTCCATTTGTGCGACCATGTTTAGCACGCGCTGCGGACGTTCTGGGTCACCTTGTGGAAGTTGCGCGAGATGCGAAACTTTCGCTGAAGTAAAGAGCATCGCCGAGGCATTTTTGCAGGCAGCAACACACGCCCCGCAACCAATGCATGCGGCGGCGTCCATGGAACTCGATTGATCTTGTCGGGGAATTGGCAGGCAGTTTCCGTCTTGAGCTTGTCCGGTATTGACGGAAATATATCCGCCAGCTTCGATGATGCGATCAAGAGCTGTGCGGTCGACAACGAGATCTTTCACGACGGGAAAAGCATTTGCACGCCATGGTTCGATGACGACTGTGTCACCATTCTTGAAACGACGCATATGCAACTGGCAAGTCGTAGTTTCTTTGTCTGGTCCGTGTGCCTGACCGTTAATCATCAGGCTGCATGTGCCGCAAATTCCTTCGCGGCAGTCGTGATCGAAAGCGACTGGCTCGTCTCCCTGAGCGATCAATTGCTCGTTCAGGATGTCGAGCATTTCTAGAAACGACATATGAGGAGAGATGCGACTGATCTTGTAGTCGGCAAACTTTCCTTTCGTCTCGGAGTTGTCCTGACGCCAAACGCGGAGGGTTAAAGTCAGGTTGTTATCGGAGTCGCTCATGTTTTCGTCAATCCAGAAAATGGATGTTGATTGAATCGAATGCGTTGATTAGTGATGTCTATTTGTAGCTGCGTGTTGATGGTGTGACGGTTTCGAATTTCAGATCTTCTTTGTGCCGGACGTCATCGCCATCGATGGTGTGTTCCCAAGCAGCTACGTGTTGGAAGTGTTCGTCGTCACGTTTTGCTTCGCCATCTTCGGTCGCGTGTTCTTCACGGAAGTGACCGCCGCAGGATTCTTCACGAGCCAGGGCGTCCCTGGCGAACAGTTCGCCGAACTCCATGAAGTCGGCAACACGACCAGCGAGTTCAACTTGCTGGTTGAATGAATCACCACTTCCGGGAACGAAAACCTGCTTCCAGAACTGGTCTCGTAACGTATGAATTTGATCAGCGGCGGTACGCAGTCCATCAGCATTGCGGGCCATTCCACAGTTGTCCCACATGATTTGACCAAGTTCGCGGTGGAAACTTTCAACGGAACGTTTGCCGTTTACACCGATCAGTTTTTCCACGCGCCCTTTCGCCTCTTGTCGAGTCTGATCGAAATTCGGATGTGCGGTCGTGACCGGTTTGAGAGATCGACTGGCGAGGTGATGTCCGACTGTGTACGGGGCGACGAAATAACCGTCGGCGAGTCCCTGCATCAGGGCACTTGCTCCGAGGCGGTTCGCACCGTGGTCGGAGAAGTTTGCTTCGCCGAGAACGAAAAGTCCTGGGACGGTACTTTCGAGGTTGTAGTCAACCCACAAGCCGCCCATGGTGTAGTGAACCGCTGGGTAGATCCGCATCGGCGATTTGTATGGATTCTCGTCGGTGATCTTCTGGTACATATGAAACAGGTTGCCATACTTGCTGCGGATGGCATCTTCGCCTTGTTCCTGAATCGCTCGCTTGAAGTCGAGGTAGACGGACATTCCGGTTCCACCGATGCCGAATCCGGCGTCGCAGCGTTCTTTGGCTGCACGGCTGGCAACATCGCGAGGGACCATATTTCCGAAGGCTGGATACCGGCGTTCAAGGTAGTAGTCGCGGGCTTCTTCCGGAATTTGATCGGGTGAGCGAGTATCGCCTGACTCTTTCGGAACCCAGACTCGACCATCGTTGCGAAGGCTTTCGCTCATCAATGTCAGTTTGGATTGGTAATCACCTTTGACTGGAATACAGGTTGGGTGAATTTGCGTGTAGCAGGGGTTCGCGAAGTAGGCACCACGCTTATGGCATCGCCATGCCGCGGTAACGTTGCTGCCTTTCGCATTTGTCGACAGGTAAAAGACATTGCCGTATCCGCCTGTGCAGAGCAACACAGCGTGAGCGGCATGAGTTTCGAACTCGCCAGTTTTCAGATTGCGGCAGACGATACCACGCGCAACGCCATCGACGTTGACGAGGTCGAGCATTTCCCGACGCGGATACATCTTCACTTTGCCAGCAGCGACTTGTCGCATCAGGCCGCTATAGGCGCCGAGCAATAATTGCTGTCCGGTTTGACCACGGCAATAGAATGTTCGCGAAACCTGAGCACCACCGAATGTTCGATTGGCCAGCAGACCGCCATATTCACGAGCAAACGGAACGCCTGAGGCGACGCATTGGTCGATGATGTTTGAACTGACTTCGGCAAGGCGATAAACGTTCGCCTCACGTGCGCGGAAGTCGCCACCTTTAATTGTGTCGTAGAAGAGGCGATGGACCGAATCGCCATCGTTCGGGTAATTCTTAGCAGCGTTGATTCCACCTTGTGCAGCGATACTGTGGGCGCGTCGGGGAGAATCCTGATAGCAGAACGCTTTGACGTTATAGCCAAGTTCGGCAAGTGACGCGGCAGCAGAGGCGCCCGCCAGTCCGGTCCCGACCACGATGATATCGAATTTCCGCTTGTTGTTTGGGGCAACAAGCTTCATCTCGTTCTTGTGGTTTTGCCACTTATCGGCAAGTGGTCCGCCGGGAACGTTTGAGTTCAACACAGTTTGACTCATCGTCAACTTCCTATCGGGCAATGCTCAGTGAAGCAGATTTTGTCGGAGTGTAGTGTTCATAATTCTCAAATTTGCATATGCAAAACAGCAATCAATGGCTGTTCGTCACCACACCTGAGAAGTTCAACAGATCCGGGTACATATTGGCGAGAATCGGGAAACTACTGAATCCAACGGCAACGATCACACCAAAGACTTTGGAGATCACGTTGATTGCGGGAGTGTATTTCGGATGATTGAATCCAATTGTTTGGCAAGCACTCGCGAGACCATGTGAGACGTGAATTCCGAATGCAACAGAACCGAGAGTGTAGATCAAAACACGCGACCAGTTCGCTAGGATTACTCCTACTTTCTGGGCCGGATTTTGACCTTCCAGAAGAGCTTCCCAGCCGAATTCGAGTTTGAAGTCGGAGATATGCCAGACAAGGAAGAAGAGGCCAATCATGCCTGTGATCATCATCGTGTAGTCTGTGGAAGCCGAGAGCGGCATGGTGCGGTCATCTCGCTTTGTTTCCACAAGTTTGTACGATTTTTTACGAGCGCGGAAGTTCTCCAGCGTCGTTGTGAATGCCAGAGCAATATGCAGGGCAAACGCCGAAAAGAGCAGCACTTCTGCAATGAGTAGAAACTCTTCATTACTGTGCAGTTTGTGGGCGTAGTTGTTGTACGCTTCGCCCCCGATGTACAGCATTAAATTGCCAGCGAGATGGACAACCAGGAAGAAGCAAAGGAACAAACCCGTGAATGCCATCACGAATTTTCGTCCTACGGAAGACTTGAGAAAGCCTGTGAGCCAGTTCAATTTCGGCTCCTTCAATTCCAGTGTTTTGGTATGGTTTGATACAACATCGCCGCGAATTCAGTCGTCGAGTATTGGTTCTTCAAGGAACGGTAACCCTGTCTGAGATCGCAACTTCGGCAAATTATAGGGGAAACGACCGGAGACGCAATCGACTCTCATTGCGGAGCTATTCAGTCTCAGCTTTGAATTCTCCAGCATCGTAGCGTTCCCAAAATTCAGAAGGAGACATCGGTCGGGAAGTCCCTTCAAACGAAGTGTCCAACGCTTGCAGGGAGGTCATGTTCCGAACGGCTTCGATACCCTTTGTGATTTTCTCTGGAGAAAAGATCAGCCGGTTCAATGCCAGTTCCCCCAGTGGAGTAAGATCAGTCACATCGGTTTGTGAGATGTTCAATCGTTTCAGAGATGTCATTTTTACGAGCGAAGAGAGATCGTTGATTGCACTCCCTTGGACGTCGAGGCTCTCCAGGCCGTGCTCCGCAATCGGTGTGAGGTCTTTCACTTTGGTGTTCCGCATCCAGAGCGTTCCGAGTTTCATTGTCTTGACAGTGTCGAGATTCTCGAGCGCTGTGTCGCACAGGTTGAGTTCGTCGAGTTGTTTGTTTTCGAGCGGCGATAGATCCTCGACTGGACAGCCGTTGAGCCAGAGAACCTTGAGTGGTGCAGATGTAAGTGGAGAAATATCTTTGATCTTCGCGCCTTCAAAGTAAACGTGCGCTAGTTGCGTCATCCCCTCCAAAGCCGAGATGTCGGCGACTTGAGATCGTGTTCCATCGATATGTTTGAGCTGCATCCCTTTTAAAGGCGAAAGATCACTCACTTTGGTCTCTGCCAGGCCGATGTTTTCCAGCGGCATCCCTTTCAGCGGTGACAGGTCAGAAATTCGCGTTTGTGAGATGTCAAGAACCTTGAGCGGCTGCCCTTGGAGAGGCTCCAGTGTCTTGGCACCACTATTGGTCAGAAGCGCCATGACAAATTTTTTGCCTACCTTTTCGAAGCGAGCTGACTCATTCGCACCCAGTGCTTCGCGAAGTTCATCGGCAGTGAGTATTTTGTCTTCTTCTTCGACAATACTGTCCGGATCAACAGTCGGCTTCACCGATTCAAACTTCGTTTTGGAAGCCTCACCTTTTTCGGAGTCCGCGTTGCCGCACCCCGAGATGAAAAGAACAACTGCTGTCAATAATGCAGAGGCGTAAAGAAGATGATTGTTCAACAACGGAGTGATCCTCGAAATGAAAGAGAAAAAATTGTAAGCAATGTACGAAGTCAGTTGATTGGAATTGAGCAATAAATAAAGAGTGTCGAGTAGCTTATTTACGTTTGATCGCACCGGATTGCAAATCTTTGACGACCTCGGCGAGAATCGCTGCGTCTCGTTTTTCAGCGACGTGTGCCACACGGCTCTTCGGTACTCCGAGCCGTAACATTGTCTCTTCGGCGGACTTCCAGAGCTTCTCGATTTGTTTCGCCCCGGTCGCCAGATATAAACTTGTCACAAGTTCGCCAAGCCGCTGCTCGTCGATCTGTTCCCGGTTGTCGTAATACCGAGAGATGACTTTTTTCTGATAATTCGAGTAATCTTTCGCCATGTCCGCCTCGTTCTCCCAAAATGAATAAGGGCCGATTGTAGCGGAAACGTCTTCTCGTTGAAGGCGATGGTCAAAACTGAGAGGAACTGCCGGGGCCTCTCGCGTTTGGTCTACCGAACAGCTTCAGATGTCATTGGACACTCCGCGCATTTAGCCCCCGGTGGATCACCGGGGGGGGAAGCAAAATTTGAGCATCCTTTCTTTCAAAATCGAAGTCCTAATTCATTGTTCTTGTCGGAGATTCGAAGACTGGCTTGCAAGTGTGGTTCAGAGGCGATCGGCTTCGGTGATCCACCCGGGACTAAATGTGATCCATATTGAGTGTGTCTCATGCTGACATCGAATACTCAGGAGTGATGTTGGTGGTGTTCGGAGTTGATACTATGCTGTACTCTCTTGTTTCGAATACATGAAGGAAACCTTGTGAGTCAGCAGGCAGAAGAAAGTTGGCAAGCGGCGATTGACCGGTCGGTGGATGCACGATTCGACGAAATCCGAGACGTTCGGCGTCATTTGCATCAGCACCCTGAACCGAGTGGAGAGGAGTTTCGAACGACTCTTTATCTGCAGGAGAAGTTCAAAGAGTACGACTTGAAAATTAAAGTCGGACCGGAACATCGAGGATTGATTGTCGATAATCCCGGTGCGAGCGCAGCAAAAGTCGGGATGCGGGCGGATATCGATGCCTTGCGACTTCAGGATCAGAAACAAGCGTCCTATTGCAGCAAGATCGATGGCATCATGCACGCTTGTGGACACGATGCCCATACAGCGACGGTTTATGGCGCAGTGTTGGCATTACTCGATCTCGAAAAGTGGGGTCTGTTCGACGCGATTCCGTGGCGGGCGATCTTTCAACCTGCTGAAGAGACAAACAAGGGCGCCCTGCATATGCTCGAAGCAGGCGCAGTCGATGGGTTGGAAGCACTGTTTAGCCTGCACATGGACCCATCTCGACAAGTCGGAACAGTTGGCGTTCGCCCCAACGAATTTACGGCGGACTGTAGTGAACTGGAGATCGAAGTTCTGGGACGCGGAGCACATGCCGCTCGACCACACGAAGCGTGCGACCCCATCGCGGCGACGGCCCAGTTGATCAGTTCAATCTTCCTGTTTATCCCACGCGGGACCGACTCTCAGGAGCCGGTCGTCGTCAGTTTCGGACAGATCATCGCTGGTGACAGTCCCAACGTGATTCCGGATCGTGTTCTTGTGAGAGGAACATTGCGCACACTGCGAAGCGAAGTGAGCCGAAGTACAATCATGCACCTTGAACGCCTCGCCAGAGGTGTCGCGGAGGCATCCGGGACGACGATTCGTGTTCGGCATAAGTCGGGTCCACCGGCCGTTCATAACAATGTCGCTTTAACTAACATTATTACGGCCGCCGCAATGGACGTATTAGGGCTCGATGATGTTCAAACGATTCCAAGGCCAAGTATGGGAGGAGAGGATTTCGCCAATTACCTTCAAAAGGTGGATGGGGCAATGTTCCGTTTAGGCTGTGTAAAAGATGAGGCAACAGCCGCTCCGTTGCACTCTCCCTTGTTTGATATCGAAGAAGAGTCTCTTTCGATTGGAGCGAAAATTCTCGCGCGTTGTGTCGTGACGCGGTCACAGTTGCCTCAGAGGTGAAAAACATCTGGTGTAATGGACTCCCAAATTGCTATTCTGTCATTTCATGTGAGCGTTTGAGTTATGGAGCAGTGGTGAATGTCAAGAAAGATAAATTTCTCGCAGAGCCCCGGTCCGTCGTTGGGTGTTGAACTTGAGTTGGCGCTCGTTGATCGGGAAACAGGGGCATTGAGGTCCGCTTGTCCTGCAATCTTAGATGCTCTCTCTGAGGAAGATCGAAGCACCGTCAAGCCGGAATTGATGGAATGTTACGTTGAGATCAACACGGACATCTGCCAGACCGTCACCGAAGCAGGTGATCAACTTCGCAAGCAGTTGAAAACATTGCAAACCGCTGCCGATTCGGTCGGCATCGGTTTGCTCTGGTCGGCAACGCATCCGTTTTCTTCCTGGCAGGACCAAAAGGTCAGTGAAAAAGAACGGTACAATCGCCTTGTGAACATGTTGCAGGATACCGCTCGGCAGCTGGTGACGTTCGGACTGCATGTGCATGTCGGCGTCGATTCCGGCGACAAGGCAGTGATGATTTGTGACCGAATTCTCAAGCACCTTCCGGTACTTCTTGCCGCCAGTTGCAACAGCCCGTTCTGGGAAGGTCGAAACACCGGGCTTTGTTCGTGGCGCACAAAGGTGATGGAAGGACTGCCAACGGCCGGGTTGCCACCGTTTATGCGGAACTGGAGCGAGTACGCCTGGCTGATTAATCACTTAATCGACACTGGCTTCATCGAAACGATCCGTGAAATCTGGTGGGATGTCCGTCCGCATCACAACTTTGGCACGGTGGAAGTCCGCATCTGCGACATGCCAGGTCGCCTCGATGATGCAATGGGACTTGTTGCCTTCATTCATTGCCTGGTGAAGCGACTCTCCGACTCGATCGATGACGGGCTGTACCAACACGATTGTCACCCGATGTTAGTTCGACAAAATAAATGGCGTGCCGCGCGCTACGGTCTCGATGCGGAACTGGTCGATAGCGTGACGCACCAACTCGTGCCTGCCCGAGAGCTCATCAGCACAATGTGCGACAAGTTCGGAGAGACAGCAGTGGACCTCAACTGTTTCGAAGAACTCAAAGAGATGAAACGCTTCACGACCGAACAAACCTGGGCACAACGTCAGGTTGACCAATTCAATAACTCTGGCGATTCAGCGGCATTAGTGAACTGGATGGTGGAGCAGTCGCGAATTCCGATGTAGATCTGTTTCCGAAATGATTGTTAAGGGGATTTACGAACTTATGCACGTTGTCTGGAAAACATGATTGCCGAATTGTTGGGGACTGGAGCGGGTCTTCTTGGCTGTGCAGGGTACTTCAGTGCAAGGTACGCCTGGTGGCGATCGGCGGTTGATTGGTCGGCACCGCGTGTTTTGATGTACCATATGGTGAGTCCGCATCGACCCAGAACTCGATTCAATAAGCTTCGTGTTACACCTGAGTTGTTTGAAAAGCAATTGTCATGGCTCAAAGAACGGGATTTTAAGTTTGTGTTTGCCAGTCAACTCTTTGACGCAGAGCCATTACCTCAGCGGTCTGTTTGCCTGACGTTTGATGATGGCTTCGCGGACAATTTAAGAAACGCTGATCCGCTTCTTGAAAAATTTAATGCATGCGCCACGTTGTATCTTGTGGTCGAACGAGACGGTGGTTGGTCCAGTAAGAAGAAAGCTCATCATGGTGACGATGAGCTTGCCGACGAACCGAAGTTGAGCGACGAACAAGTCGCCGCGATGGTCGCTTCAGGTCGTTGGGAGCTTGGCGGTCATAGCATCACTCATGCGAATCTCGCCACGATCGATGATGAGACTGCACAAAATGAAATTGCGAATTCACGCATCGAGTTGGAGTCGCGATTTGGTATCGCGCCCGCGACGTTTGCCTATCCGTTTGGGATATACGAACAGCGACATGTGAAGATGGTCGAAGAAGCCGGGTTTCGCGGAGCCATGACGACAGAACCGGGTATCGAGCCTCTGCCGTATGCGGACCCGCAACAAGTTCCCAGAATCAAAGTCTCTGGAAAGGAAGGTCCCTACGCATTTTCAATGCGCATGCGCGGCGGCAAACGCGGGCTACTTAAATGATTCCGCCAAAGGAACACGACAACTCAATGAGCCGCTTATTCATTCTTATCTACGGCATCGTTTCATTCCTCATCTCCCTTGGTGGTTTGTTCTACTTTGTGTTGCTGCTCGGGGATCGGGAGATTCATTCCAATCCAGTCCCTGCTCCACCGCTGGCGACCGCTATTACCGTGAATTTAAGTCTGATGCTTCTGTTTGGTTTGCAGCATTCCATCATGGCTCGGCAGTGGTTCAAGGACATTTTGACGAAGTTGATTCCGCGCGTTGCTGAGCGAAGCACATACGTGTTGCTCTCTGGAGTCGTCCTTTTCTTAATGTCATTTTATTGGCAGAGCATCGAAGGAACGTTATGGGATCTCAAGAATCCAGCGATGCGCGTCGTGGTGACTTCTCTCCAAATGTTCGGCTGGGGACTGGTGTTCATTGCAGCATCGCAGGTCAATCCTCTTGAATTGATGGGACTGCAACAGGTCTACTTTCACTATCGGGACAAGCCTGAACCTGTAACCGAGTTCACCGAGAAATTTCCGTATGGGCTGGTACGGCATCCGATTCAGTTGGGCGTGATCATCGGAATGTGGGTCACCCCGACGATGACCATGTCTCACCTGTTACTCTCCGCATCGATGACTCTCTACACCTTTATTGGTCTCTATTTTGAAGAGAAAACTTTGATAAAAACTTTTGGAGAGACGTACATAGAGTACCAACGACGTGTTCCGATGGTTTTGCCGCTTTTGAAACGTGAAAATCGTCTCGAAACTCCAGAATAGTCAAAGTACGATCCGAGCGATTTACCTGCGGGGTGACGAACTGACTTGGAATGTCTATCCTTACTGCATCCAATGAATTTCCTCTCCTGCTTCGGAGCCTGATGATGTTGACTTCAAACTGCTGGTCCAAAACTGCCACACTTTCGATCTGCCTGGGGGTGATCACCTGTTTATCTTCGACGCTCTCTGCGGAAGAGAAGAAAGAAAAACCTGTCGCCGCCCCGAAAGGTGAGGTGCATCAGCTTTTCGATGGTAAAACTCTCAAGAACTGGAAGGTGACCGACTTCGGAGGGCAGGGGGATGTCCATGTTGAGGATAGTAAGCTGATTCTGGAGCCAGGCGAGCCGATCACTGGAATTCACTGGGTTGGAAAAAAACTTCCCAAAGTCAATTACGAAATCTCTTTCGACGCCCAGCGCGTCGACGGAAACGACTTCTTTTGCGCCTTAACGTTTCCTGTCAAAGAGAAACCATGCAGTCTCATCCTGGGTGGCTGGGGCGGGAGTTTGATTGGACTTTCGAATATCAACGACTTCGATGCCTCAGAAAACGACACGACCGACTATTACTCATTTGATAATGAAAAGTGGTACAAGATCAGGCTTCGTGTTGATGACAAATTGATTCGAGCATGGATCGACGACCAGCTCATTGCCAAGGTCGACCATACCGAAAATCGAATCTCAATTCGCATCGAAATGGAACTTTCCAAGCCAGTCGGGCTGGCAACATTCCAGACAACCGGAGCGGTGAAAAACTTTAAGATGACCGAACTGAAACCGGCAAAAAAGAAAGTCAAAATCAACCAGAAATTGAAGGCAGTCAAGTGACACAGACGACCATCCGAGCGGTCGTCTTTGATATGGACGGCTTGATGTTCAATACCGAACAAGTCTTTAATCAATCTGGGACCGAGTTATTGCGAAGACGCGGTAAGACGCCTCCGCTGGAGTTGTTTCATTCCATGATGGGGCGTCGCGCGCACGAAGCCTTTCAGGTGATGATTGACATTATGGAACTCACGGAATCCATTGACGAATTAAAAGTTGAGTCGGAAGAAATTTTCGATTCAATGCTCGACGAAGTTCTGGCACCGATGCCGGGTTTGATCAATTTGTTGAGTGTTATCGAATCTCGCAACATCCCGAAGTCAGTCGCAACGTCGTCAGAACGCCCGTACTTGACAAACATTTTGGGACGTTTTGAGCTTCAAGAGAGATTTCACCACACGCTGACAGCAGAGGATGTCACTCACGGTAAGCCTCATCCGGAAATCTACCTGAAGGCGGCGCAACAACTTGGAGTCGCCCCGGAAGAAATGCTGGTTCTCGAAGATAGCGAAAACGGAACCAGAGCCGCGGCGGCGGCAGGCGCTCATATCATTTCTGTCCCGCACGAAATGAGCAGTCACCATGATTTCAGCACCGCCCGCGCAGTTGCGAGCAGTTTGGATGATCCTGTGATTCACGATTTGTTATTATGAACATGCGATCACCGCAACCGTCGACAAAGAAAAAAATGACGCTCAAACGTCAACTTCGTCGAATTTTCGTGATGGTGATAGGTAGTTTTCTCGGTGTGTGTGTGATGTTAGCTTTATTGCAGCGGCAACTCATTTACGTCCCTCGCAAAGGGCCGGTCTCAATTGAAGAATCGGGTTTCAACGGCGGACAGCTTCGTGAAGTCTTTTTGCCTGTCGCGAAAGGGGTTGAACTTCACGGTTGGCATTGTCAACCGAATGCTGGCAATGAACGAATTTCGCCTCGCCTCGCCATCATCTTCCCTGGGAATGCAGGGAATCGATTGAACCGGGTTGGCATTCTCAACCAACTCAATAAACTCGGCTGCGATGCGTTGATTTTCGATTATCGAGGATACGGCGGTAGCGGTGGCAAGCCGTCCGAAGCTGCGATCACTGAGGATAGTTTGAAGGTTTGGGAATTTGCAAAGAGCGAACTCGGTTTTACAAACGATCAAATCATCATCTGTGGTCAGTCTCTGGGAGGCGGCGTCGCCACCTGTTTGGCTTGGGAACTTTGTGAACAAGGCGAACCGCCAGCCGGATTGCTTTTGCGTGCGACGTTTACATCACTGGTCGATGCGGCACAGGTTCACTATCCATGGCTGCCAGTGAATGCCTTAATGTACGAGCGGTATCCCTCCGAAGATCGAATCCCGGAAATTATTTGTCCGCTGCTGGTGATTCATGGCAAGCAAGACACCATTGTCCCTTTTGAACTCGGAGAACGCCTCTTTCGTGCAGCGCCGGAACAATCTTACAGCGGCTTGAAAAAACGGTTTCTTGAACTTCCGCAGGCCGGCCACAACAACATCATGTACGTCGCTGCCGATGACGTCCATCAGGCGACCGATGAGTTTCTGATAGCCATAGAACGAGCCGTAAAGAAGGAAGAGTGATGCCTCGGCTCGATCCACAATTGATGACCGACGCTCACAATCACTTAACCGCTTCAGACCCTGTAATGGCCGAGGTGATCGACAACATTGGGCCTTGCACGCTCAACCGGCAAACGAACCGATACCGCAATCTGGTACGAGCGATTGTTGGTCAGCAGATTTCCGGAGCAGCGGCACGTTCGGTCTTCAAGAAACTGGAAGCAAGCGTCAACTCCAAAACCCTCAACCCCGATGCCGTTTCGATCCTGACCGAAGATGAACTCAGAGCGGTTGGCCTTTCTTCTCAGAAAACTCGCTACATTCGCGATCTCACCGATCACGTCTTAGAGAAACGCTTGAACCTGCGCTCGCTGCATTTCAAGTCGGACGAAGAGGTCGTCGAGCTACTTACCAATGTGAAAGGGATCGGCCTCTGGACGGCTCAGATGTTCCTCATGTTCTCGCTCGGTCGGCCTGATGTTCTTCCCTGGGGAGACCTGGGAATTCAGGTGGCGATGAAGAATCTGTATGGTTTCGAATCACTTCCATCTAAGGCGAAATGCATTGAAGTTGCCCAACCTTGGCGTCCATATGCTACAATTGCGAGCTGGTATTTGTGGAGAACGGTCGATTAAATGGATTGAGAGATGAGGGATCGAGGGACAAGGGAGAAAAATTTGTAGCGAAGTCCCACGGTTCACAATTTTGGCGCCATGCCCACATCGCGGAGTAGGGTGGGCATGCTGAGTGAGATTCGTACCCTTCTTCTCTCACTCAACATGATAAGGAAAAAGAAGTTTCATTCATCCAGGAGTTTACATGCTGAGTTTCTTTGATGGTGATCAAAGATCAGGACGTCGCGAGTTTTTGCGTGCAGGAAGTCTTGCGCTCGGCGGGCTTGGTTTACCGCTGTCGTGGCAAAGGACACTCGGGGCTGCGAACGTTCCGTCTCTGCTGACAGACAAGTCGGTCGTCTTTGTCTTCATGCACGGTGGACCTTCTCAGATTGAAACATTCGACCCAAAGATGGACGCTCCGATTGGAATTTCGAGCGCCACTGGAGAAGTGAGTACAAAGCTGCCGGGGGTCACCTTCGGTGGAACTTTTCCGAAGCTGGCATCGCTGGCGGATCAGTTCACGATTGTTCGTTCCTTCCGGACTGGCAACGGGAACCACGACGTCAAACCTGTCGTCAGTCCGGCAACATCGAACGCGAATATCGGATCACTCTACGCACGCATCGCTGGTCAGAATCGCGCCGATTCAGGGATGCCAACGAATGTGACTCTCTTCCCGAAAGCGGTTGACGATTCCACGATGCCAGCGTTCAAAAATCTTGGGAACGTCGAAGCGACCGGACCACTTGGAGCCGGTTACCTTCCCTTCAGTCCCAGTGGCGGTGGGGATCTGCAACAGGATATGCAGCTGAACATCCCAATGGATCGGCTCGACCACCGGCGTTTGCTCCTCAGTGAACTCGACCGGATTCAGCATCGTCTGGAAACCGACGGAACCTGGCAAGGGTTGAATGCTCTCAAAGAGCAGGCGTTCAGCACTGTCCTCGGAGGTGTCGCCAGTGCTTTTGATTTAAGTGAAGAAGATCCCAGGACAATCCGGAAGTACGATACGGCACCGCTGGTGAAGCCGGATCAGATCGATCAGAAATGGGCCAACCACGAGCGTTACGCCGACAATTCCAAAAGCCTCGGCAAGCTGATGTTGTTGGCGCGGCGGCTTTGTGAACGCGGGTGCGGGTTCGTCACCGTGACGACGAACTTCGTCTGGGACATGCACGCCGACAAAAACAATGCAGGCGTCGAAGAAGGGATGCAGTACATGGGTCGTCCTTTCGATCATGCGATTGCAGCATTTCTCAAAGACATCCGCGACCGTGGACTTTCCGATAAAATTCTCCTCGTCTGCTGCGGTGAGATGGGACGAACTCCCAAGATCAACGCCCGTGGCGGTCGCGACCACTGGGGAGGACTCTCGCCACTGCTCCTTTCAGGTGCTGGCATCCCACAAGGCCACGTCTTCGGCCAATCCACCAGAGACGCCGCGAAACCACTCTCCGAACCGGTCGAAATCCCCAACCTCGTCTCGACAATTTTGAACACCCTCCTCGATGGTCCACAAGTACGGCTGGAATCGGGAACACCAAAAGAAGTCACAGACGCGTTGTTCGCCGAGCCGATTCGGTTTTGATTGAC
>DAOUPA010000079.1 GCA_030626405.1 Planctomicrobium sp. | reverse complement strand
GTCCTTGGTAGACCATTTGCTGCCAGAGTCCGCCGGAACCTTCTTTGTGGGTGCCGATGTTGTTGTAGCTGCCTTTGAATCCGCGTTTGAGAAGTTCAGTTCCGAAGCGGGCACCGAGTCCGTTTTTTACATTGAACGACTCTGCTACCAAAACCGCTTGTGAAGCGGCGAGGCGGGCCATCATTTCTTCGTCGTAAATATTGAGAGTCGACTTGCAGACGAGTCCGAAGTCCGTTCCATCTGCTTTGAGGCGAATGACGGCGTCGAGAGCGCGCTAAGTCGTTTCGCCGAATGAAACGACATAACCTGCCGTTCCTTCTCGAACGAGATCATCTTTGCCGGAAACGAATTCGTAGCCGTCACCGAACAATGTCTGATTCGAATCATCCAGTAAATCGGGGACACCTGAACGAGTCGAGAAGATGAAACGCAGGCCTTCGTCATTGAAAATCTTATCCAGGCACTTGCGAAATTGATGTTGGTCTGCCGGGAAGTAGACGCGGGTTGTGTCGCTCCCTTCATCGGGCAGACCGTTGTCGGCGAACAAGTTGTTCAGGCCGAAGTGGCAGGTGTTGTCGGCCATGTCGTCGCAACCTGCATGACTAAAGTGTGCCAACACGTTGCTTTGATTGAGTCGAGCCATTGTGATTTCTGAAACCAACATTTCCAGGAATGCAGAGAACGTCGCAAAGACTCCTTGTTTGCCGGTCTCGAACCCGAAACCAGCGGCGGCAGAATAGTTTCCTCGCTCCATAATTCCGCCACGAACGAAGACTTCTGGATGTTCGCTTCGAACGTGATTCAAACCGCAACTCCCTTCAAGGTCGCAATCGAAGACTCGAACCGATTCCACTCGCTTCGCTTCCGGGATTTCGTCAAGAATCCCGTTCAGAATCTTTCCGAACAGGTCACGGTTCTTACCGATACTACCTGAATCTGATCCTTGATACGTTGGACCACCGGGGCCTTTTGTAACTGTGGTCAGATACTCTGCGGCTTCGCCGCGACCTTGCGATTTGAGGTAGTCAATGGCGACAGCAGATTTGATGACATCGTGTCCATGGGCGCTGCCTTCAAGGGCGTCAATGCCAACGCACATTTTTCGCTTATTGATCAGAGCAACCGGACCATCTGTCTGAATCGCCTGACACATTCTTGCATAGAGAGAGTCGAGTTCTTCACCATCACCAATATCAATTTTTAGCCCATGTCCCTCTAACGTTCTTGAGACATCGAATCCCGGTAAGTAATCGGACGGATGCCCAGCAATGGTGACATCGTTGTCGTCGATGAGCAGCTTCACATTCAGATTTTGAGCGACGGCGAGGCGAGCTGCTTCGGCGTCGTTGCCTTCCATTTGCGATCCGTCTGAGCCGAGCATGAACACGACTTTGTCTGGATTCGCAATCGCAACTCCATTCACAAACGGCCACATGTGTCCCAAGCGACCTGAACTAAACTTCACTCCTGGCGTGAAACCACGTTCTGGGTGACCTGGAAGATGAGAGAGGTATTCCCGGTAATGGAAGAGTCTTTCGACATCCATGTCACCTTCGAGGACCGCCATCAGGTACTGAGTTGCGACGCGGTGACCTGCTTCGTCGAAGAAGACTGGCAGTACATCTGGAGCGCCGCCTTGCTTTGCGTGCTCCATAAAGCCGTGCATCAGCACTGTTTCAGGCACTGTGTCGTATGGACCGCCTGTGTGACCACCAAGCCCTTTGGCGTCTGCAATTGCAGTGAAGAAAATGATGGCGTCGCGGCAGAGCTTAATGTTCTTTTGAATCTGCTCTTTTTGCTCGCCTGTCAGTGTGGACTGATTCGGGTTGAGGGAAACAACCTTGTATTCATGTAGCGGAATAGGAAACTCAGTCGCAACAGCCATTCACTCTTCTCCGAAGTATCTGTGATCTCAGTATGAAGTTCCGACGATTTCAGATTTGCTGAACTAAGAGTTGAGCAACTTCTGTCGGACTTGATCGTAAAACAGTCTTGTTTCGCTGCCAAGTATGAAGTGAAACGTCGAAATTGCAACGCAACTGCTTGATTTGCCAACAATCATGAATACGAGTGCTTCGGCTGTTGCAATTGTGATTTTTAAATGGAATGCAAGGTGAAGACTGACCGCTTCGCGACCCAATGTATCTGGTTGCGTTGATGTGACGGGGCGGTAAAGAACTCAAGGATGACGATTCGATTCATGCTTACAAGCGAGCGCCATACGTACAGAGACCCTGAACAGGGTGTTTCGTAGAGACCGGCAATGTCCTAGTTCACGGAACGGAATATTCCGAATGTGTCCGAAATGACAATTAGGATTTTTTCGGCAAGAACGATTTGACAAATTTGTTCGCTTAGCGGTGTGGTGTTTTAGCAACGTTCGTCTGAATCTTCGCAGAAAATGGGTCTGCCCTGTGAATTGGTGAAATAGGCTCCTTGTATGAGAGGAGTCTCCTTCCGTTCATATTCATGTACTCAAGTTTCAGGGATAAGCATGTTTTCAGCTTTCGAAACCAACACTGGAAAGTCAGTTGTTGACTGTCGGCGAAAAGGACACCGAGTTCCATTGCCTGTGGAGGTCAAAATTGAGATCTCTGGTCGAACGATCAGTGGAATCGTTAGAGACATCACAATTGATAAAAATGGAACTCAGCGGGCGCTCGGAATTTCATTGATGCATTTCGAGCCATTATCCGTTCGACGAGAGTACGTCTGCCGAACTGTTGAACCGCAAGATCAGTTGCCGAATCAATTCACAGTCTCAGTACGGTGGTGTCGTTACTTCGAAGACGAAGCATTCATCAGTGGTGGTGTCATTCTCAAGTGAACGACGCAAGGTCTCTAAGTTGAATTGACTTATTAAATTATCGTTCACCAGATGTTTGCCATGCCCAGTATCAAAAATAATCCGCTGCCAACACAACTCTCTTCTGAAACACGCTCTGTTGAGAGTGTGCGGGAATGGCGTCATGCCGTTGATGAGTTCTTCACCGAGGATTGGCCCAAGTTAACGGACCTCATTTTATCGATCGAAGAATCTCTATGGGGCGAGGACAACCTGGAGAGAATTTCGGACGTGCTGGAAGGAAATACTCTCGGTGATCCAGAAAGAGACGCGAAGCATTCAACGGAGCCCGAACCAGAGATTTATGATTCTCATCGAGAGAGAGTTCCTGCCGCTGCGGAGCCAGAGCAAAAGCGTCGACTGGAACAACTGGCAAAAAAAATTGAGGAACGATTGAAGAAGACCAAGCTTCAGGAAGAGAAGTAAAACAAAGTTCTTATTCACACTCACTGAGAACAATCGATGTCAAATCAAATCTCATACTGTCTCTTTCGGAAAGGATCTGTCTGGTTCGCAATGCCAGCCAGAGTGATTCGCGAAGTCATGCCACGTCCAAGCTTTGTCTCCATTCCCCGAACACATCGAATGCTTTCCGGGATGAGTCACATTCGTAGCGAATTTCTACCAGTCTTAAACTTCAGTTCTCTGCTCCCTGATGATTCATTTGGTAAAGAACAATTCCTTCTGATCATTGAAGAGTCTGATCAGAATTGGGGGCTTTTGGTTGATGAAGTGAATTCATTAGCCGTGCTGGAACATTCAAATGCTCCCGAAGAAGAGCGAACCGACTGGGAATCAACAGTCACAGGATGGGCAACACACGGTGATCGCGTCATCAGAATTCTCGATAGCGTTCGATTTCTCGAACTCGCCACTCGCGAACTCAGTCCGACTTCGCGAAACGAGTCACATTCAGCAACCGTGCCAGCGACGTCCGAAGAATTTGAACTCACTGTCTCAAGATAACAAGTCGAGGATTCACCTCGGAGAAAACCTATGACGTTTCGTTTCAAAATTATCGCATCTCACATTCTGACAGGTAGCGCGACCGGTGCCATCGTATGGCTCATCAGCCATACCACGAACACGGCAGAATTGATGTTCTATTCACTGCTACTTCCACTTTGTGCAATTTTACCTGCCGCGGCCTTGTCGTGGTGGTTCCTGCGAGCGACTCGCAAAATTTCAATTCATGCTGAAGCAAACGAAGCACTCTCCCAGCTTCAATCTGGAATATCTGAACTTGATGATATTGCACGGCAGGTTGGAGGGACGTCGGAATGGAACCAGGACGGTTGGACCGGGATTCAGCGTTTGCTGGAGCAGCTCTCTCCTCAAAGTGCCCGTAATGGCTCTGCACAAAAAGTGATCATGGATGGACGCTTGCTGTCTCAAGTTCTTGCAAGAATTGCGAGGTCGGTCGGTGCTGAAGTCGGCCGAATTATGAATTATTCCAGTTCGATCTCTCAACGATCACACGAAACTGCAAACGACGCCAGTCAGCAATCGCAGACGATTGATCAGACAATTCAGTACGTTGAAGAACTCTCTGGAAACATCGATTTAATTTTGAGCAACGCGGAATCGGCGAATAATTCGGCAATCGACGCGAAAAAAGCGGCAGAGCAAGGGCGAGAACTTATCAAAAAGCTCATTCAAGGGATGACTCGAATTCGTGCACATGTGGAAGCAGGTGAACGAAAAGTTCTCTCACTGGGTGAGCGATCCCAAGAGATCAGTTCCATCGTTGAGACAATGGGAACGATTTCGACGCGTACGGATATGTTGGCGTTGAATGCCTCGATTGAAGCTGTACGAGCTGGCGATGAAGGACGAGGATTTGCGATCGTTGCTGAAGAAGTGAGAAAGCTCGCTGAGCACACGAGCAGCGCTTCTCGAGATATTGCTGATCTCGTCGAGTCAATCCAAATGGAAACGCAAGACACGATCAGCACGATGGCAGAAGAAAGAGCGCAAGTGCAGGAAGAAGTCGCACGTGTGAACGAAGCTGGCGTTGCACTCGATAAAATTAGTCAAACATCATCAGATTCCGCAGAACGAGTTGGAGAAATTTCACGCATCACGATGAATCAACTCCGAGGAACACAGGACATGATTCAAGCGATGCAACAAGTTTCGGCGCTCTCAGAAGGAATTCACGAGCGAGCAGCGGGTGTCCGTCAGACGACAACGGAAGTCATCTCTGTGACGCGCGATCTCGAACAATGGATCACTCCGATGTTTCATTGTGACGACGAGTTACGTAACCGCGCAAAGCTGGAAGAGGGGGCATCAAAATTGAACGAAAGTTCCGGCTCGCTCACTGATCAGAAACAAAACAGAAACCTTGTCGGGGCAGCTGTTGAAGGGGCGCAACTATGAGTCCGACTAATAATAAGAAAACGAATCGAAAACCGGCAACGCCAGAACTCGACGCGTGTGCCTTGCAAGAAAAACTTGCTCAATTAGCAAATGCGGCGAGTGACGCTGGTGCTCACGAATTGCACAGGCTTTCCTCCTTGCTTGTGGATCTGTCCATGCTGTCTGTCACGTTAAGTGAGTCAGGCGAGGACGCAGATTTTTCTGACGAAATGTCCAACGATTGTTTTCAAGCACTTTCCGTCGTTGAAGAGTCGTTCTCAGAATATCCTGATTCCAATTCAAAAATCCAGGAGACGCTGACAACATTGGAAATTCGGTGGGGAGAATACCTGGACCTTCTTTCTGATTCTGAAAGATTTTCGACTCAAACCGATGCTGCATGGGAGGAAGAGGGACAGTCCAATTGGAATGACGGGGACGTTGATCACTCGGATGTGGAACTGGAAAAACCTTTCTCACCTGTTGATATCACCGATTTGTTATCGAATTTGCAGCATTTGGAGACACCTACAGTATCGACTCCGGCTCAAAAAAACGAGTCATCCACGACCTCTGAGATCGCAGCACTAAGTGTCGCCGTTCCTCCAGGGCTTCTGCAAGAAAAAATCGAAGACGATGAATTGATTTCGGCTTATGTCGACGATGCGCAGCGTTGTCTTGCCAGCATGGAGGTGTGCTTACTTGAACTCGACGCCGGGAAGCAAACCGGCGAGCCGCTACGGCAATTTTGTCGTGAACTTCACACCCTTAAGGGTGCGTCGGGAACCGTCGGATTGTCTGGGATGGCAGAGTATCTGCACAACCTTGAAAATGATGTTGAACGAATGTCCGATGAGGGATCAGCGGATCAAACAGACGCATTACTGGAGTGTGTCGACTTCATTCGACTGCAAATCCAGGAAATGCATCCGCAAACAGCAAGCCGGAATTCTGAACCAGTTCTCGATGCTTCCCCGGCGAGTGCAGGAACAGTGTCTGATGGAAGCACTGAGACCTACGTACGACTGGAAGCATCACGGCTTGATCGTTTGATGGACCTCCTCGCAGAACTTGTGATGTTGCGAAATCGCCGGGAAACATACGTTGCGTCGTTACGGCATTTGCATCATGAAGTCAATAGTTGTTCAACTCGTCTCCGTCTGGTGGATATCTACACCTCGTCTCTTGAATTGGATCGAGATGAATCTTCAGGGAAATTGACCGAGGATTTGCTAAAAATTGACCTAGATCGGGACCGACAACTCACCACGGCGATGGCCGAAATTTCGAAAGACGTTTCCGAACTTGGACGGTCTTTGCAGTCGGTGTTCGATCCTCTTTCGCAAGATAACTCGACGATTTCACACCTGATCGGATGTTTCCGAAGCGAGTTGGTTGAATTACGACGGCAACCCATCGCGGGGTTGCTTCGAAGACTGCACCGCGTTGCTCGTGATGCAAGCAAAGCCGAAGGGCGTCAGGTCGAACTTCGGATCGTTGGTCAAGGTACACGAGCCGAACGGGCTCTTCAAGAACAACTCTTCGAACCTTTGATGCACATCATCAGGAATGCAGTCAGCCACGGAATTGAGTCACCTGATGAACGAGTACAAAAAGGGAAACCAGCGACTGGTCAGGTCACTCTGAACGCTTCGACTGACACGAATTCACTTTACCTTGAAATCCGTGACGATGGTCGCGGGCTGAATGAACGACTTCTGGAAAAACGTGGGCGAGAACTTGGTTTGATCCCCCCTGGATCAAATCCGACCAAAGAGCAATTGTGGGAACTGATTCTTCAATCGGGATTTTCGACGAAATCCAAAGTGAGTCAGATTTCGGGAAGAGGCGTTGGAATGGATGTCGTTGCTTCGCAAATACGTAGCATGCGTGGTCGGATCACTATTGATTCCGTCGTAGGGGAGTACACTTCTTTTCATCTCGAAATCCCCCTTCGATCAACGATTGAACATGCCATGATCATTCGCAGTGGGACGCAGCTTTTTGCCCTGCCGATGCACTCTGTGTATGGAACCCAGACGGACGAACACTCTGATGGACAGCGAGATGTCGTTCCGCTCAATCAACTGTTTGGAATGCCAGGTGAACCGTCGACATCGCAAAAAGTCATCACGCTCCGAAATCAAAATGTCACTGCTAACTCTAAAAACTCCCCTCAGAATAATAAATCAATGCTGTCCATTTCAGTGGATGCTGTCGTTGGAGTTGAAGAAGTTGTGGTCCGCTCACTCCCTCCATTGCTGAAAAGTCACGAGTGCTTCTCGGGCGTCACTTTGTCTGGCCAAGCAGAAACGGT
Source organism: Planctomicrobium sp. (assembly GCA_030626405.1). Lineage (GTDB taxonomy): Bacteria > Planctomycetota > Planctomycetia > Planctomycetales > Planctomycetaceae > Thalassoglobus. The sequence continues at coordinate 11,563 of DAOUPA010000079.1, read as the reverse complement.
CTTGGTACTGGATGTTCCTCGACTCTCTGAATTCGCTTTCAAAGATCTTGAGAGCAAAAAAGGAACTGCAGAGGAGGACAGCAGGTCTGGAAATGGTTCAAGGCCGAGAAATAAACAGCCGAAGAAACGAGGTTTCAATTCTCAATCGCAACGGATTCTTGTTGTGGATGATTCGTTAAGTGTGCGTCGCAGTCTGGTTCGCAAGCTTCAGAAACACGGGTTCGACACCACGGAAGCGGCAGATGGAGTTCAGGCTTTGGAATTGTTACGGCAGGCCGATTTTGTAGGTGTGACGACAGATATTGATATGCCACGAATGAACGGACTGGAATTTATTGCGGAGATCAGCAGGAACGAAGAACTCGCAGACTTGCCTGTTGTAGTACTGACAGGGAGGAGAGATGCAACGTCTGAAAATGTTTCCAAAAGTTTCAATGTACGTCGTGTCTTTTCCAAACCGGTCTCCGATCTGACAGTCAAAGCCATCGTCCAGGCACTTCGTCACCCCGTGAGAGCATAGTTTTTTGCTGAGCGGAAATTCACATACTGAAGTAGACAACACCAAATTTAAAAATTGCGGAGAACATTTGTGTCGACTCATACAGTTTTAGTTATTGATGATAGTTCTACAATTCGCAAGATGGTCGATAGCCATCTGACGCAGGCAGGGTATCGAGTCGTTCTTGCCCCCACTGCGGAACTCGGACTTGAACTCGCACTCGACATCATCCCTGACATCATTCTGCTCGATCATCAGTTGCCAGGTACAACAGGTATCGCGGTGTGTCGTGAGATCATTGCTGATCCACGAGGGCAGAATATTCCTTTCGTCGTCTCATCGACGTTACGAAAGCAAGCTTACATCGAGTACATGGACGTTCCGAACGTTGTTGATTCTCTTCCCAAACCGTTCAAGCCAGACTTACTCAAAAGCACAATCGCAAATGCTCTTGAAGTTGGAGCGATGATTGTCTCTTCACAAGCCGACGGGACGGCAGTTCCGGAGGTCGTTGATGAAGTTTCCGATGCTTCGCTTTCGGGAGATTTTAGTTGGGTGAATTTGCGAGAGTTGCTCGATTTCCTCAACAACGGAAATAAAAAAGGTGTGCTGGAAGTCGAATTGGAACGTGATCGAATTTGGTTTCACATCGAGAATGGACGAATTCAAGCTGTTGTCTCGGCATCGGTCACACCAGAAGAAGTTACCGAAACACTCCCGGAAGCTCTGAAAGATTTGGCCCCCCTGCTCCGCTTTACTATGAGTAGTGGCTTTACCTCGCAAGTTGATGGCTTTATAGAACTGCTGGATCGCAAGGTTCTCGATCCTCGAATGTTACGGACGTTACTACGGCATCAGGCGGCATACTTAACTTGGTCCTGCTTTAAACAAGAAACAGTCGCGTTCACCTTCTTTGCCTCGCGAGAACTCCCCGTTTTGTTTCGCAGGACACCTCTGCAAACAAGCCTCGTCGGGTTGCTTGTGGAAGCTTCGCTCAGTCTTGGTGAATCGGTTAACGACCAAAGTTCAGGCACTGTCGGTTGGATTCGCCGAGGACTACGTGGACAAAATCTGGATCGTTCCGGGTTGAATGCAAAACAAACACAGTTACTCACACACCTGGGAGCAGAGCCTGTGGCAGTCGAAGAACTTGCCAGTAAGGTGTCGATTTCTCTTGACGAAGTTCAGCTCATACTTGACGGATTTCGGATGGCAGACTGGGTAGATAAGCAAGTTCTGTCGCAGGGAAGAAATGTGGTCGTTCTTGAATCCGATCCTGAAGGCTCCAACATTCTACGCGAACTTCTTGCAGAGACCAGCAATTCCTGGACAGGAAAAGTTGTCCGTGATGAGTTCGGCTTGCAATTACTTATGAATCGCAATGCCGCTGATTGTTTACTCATTGAAGTGAATGGCGACGATGAACTTCGACTCCCAAATTGTATTGAGAGTCAGCTCGGGAAAATCTCAGAGAATCATCGCATCTGCTTGATCGCCGGACCGCTTGATGACTCACCTCCTCTCGCGAAAGGGCTACAAGAGTTCCCTCTCGTGCGTAGGCCTTATTCCGTCGGAAAAATTCTCGCTCTTCTCGATGTGAATGACCAACCTGATGATCAGGGAAATGCCGGGAATGAAAATAAGACAATGAATGGCGTCGCAAGCGAACTCGTTACAGCAGGATTGAAATAACATGACAACATCACAACTCTCAGAAACACGTCCTGTCCAGGCTTCAATCTCCGTGCAAATTCCTGGAGGAGAATATATCACTCGCCGACTCAGAGGGCAGGAAACTGTCTCTGTTGGTTCGGACGGGACTGCCGAGCTTCGACTGGAAAGCGACGGAGTTGCGGGAATGCATTGCCTGCTCTCTGTCGAGAATGACTCTGTGACCATTAAGGACTGCTACTCTTCCACAGGGACATTTGTTGACGGAGAACGTGTTCAGGAAGTGACCTTGCAACACGATTGCGAAATTCGGGTCGGAGGAAATGTCATTGCGGTGAAATTAGTCAACGGGAAACCTCGCCCACAAAATTTTCACGCAGTGACCCCACCTCCAGTTCAATCAGTGGATTTGATTCAGGATGAATCGGTTAACGATGTACAGAATGAAGAGTCATCTTTGACTTGGAGTGAAGAGCCAGATTCGGTGTACACGGAGGACCGTTCGAGCCAGTTTTCTGATTTGTCATTTGAGTTGGAACAGGCCAATAGTGAAATTATTGTGCTTCGCGAGCGGCTTGAGTCTTCTCGAAAGAGTGTCGGTCCCACCGATCCAGATCCATTTCAACAGGAAATGATCGAGTTGCTCCGCACAGAAGTCATCGCTTTGCAAGATGAGTTAGCAAAGCAAGTTGCCGATTCAACGTCACTCGAAAATTGCTCTTCATATGCTCCTTCCGATGATCTTCCTTCGCGTGAAGAAGTTGAAAAACTCGTGGACCGTCTTGAGTCACTGCTTGAAGAGTTACAACAAAAAGACGAGCACACTCAAGTACTTCAGGATTTAATTCTCGCCTCTGACCATGCGAACCAGGCAGAGCAGGAAGAGCGGGAACAACTTGCAAGTTGGCTTGGTGAATTTGAACAGCGATTTGAAATGATCTCTGAAGAATGGCAAGCAGAGACCGATCAACTGACAAAGAAAATTCAAGCATTGGAGCAAGAACGCGATGAAGCCCAAGCGGCTCTCTCTGCCGACACAGGGAGTGCAAAATCTGAGGCCTTGAAAAGACTGGCCGAGACATTACGGACTCAAATTAATGATCAACAAAGCGAAGTCGAGCAACTTCAAGAGAGAAACGCGGAATTGAAAACTAGCCTGATGACTGCTCAAAGTTCCACGACTCGAGAAGAAGAAGTTCGCCTTTCACGAGAGCGCGCTGAGATCGCCAGAATGCGGCACGACGTGGAAGTCCGCAAGCAGAAATTACACGACCTCACAGAAGAATCACCTAATGTGAATAAAAACACGAGTGACGCGGAGCAGAAACTGCAAGATTTTCGCGATCACTTACGTGAAAGCGGAAAGTATCAAAAGTCAGCACCAAGTCTCTCTTCTCGTTTTCAAAGCATTTGGAAACGACTGAATTAGTGAAGTGGAAATTTGAATGACAGAGGGTGAGGTCACTTTTCGTAATCGTATTCGCCTTCTGCCTTATCGAAATCAGCCTTTTCTTTTGATGAAAATCGTTTTCACTGGGCACAGGAATTAAGCAATCTGCTCTAGAACAATTTCAATAGTGAATGATGGCCATGAATATCCAATTTGACGAAATGACGACTGTCGAAAAGAAGCCGGAAGCGGTGGTTTTGTCTCGACAGGAACTGCTCGAGTTGACGCGACAGCTCGACCATATGGGAAAACGTTTTGAACGGTTTATGTCGATGCAGCTTCAGCAGCTTGAAATTGCAATTGATGATTTTGACCGCGAACGCGAAGCCTGGCGACGGTACTGTGATCGCGCGGAGAAAAAGACTGAAGATCGTTCGCAAATAGCTGCAAACCTGACCTTGGATCCTTACCTGGAAAGGCCAGACGTTTCTTCACGACAAAAAAAACAAAGCTATGTCCCCTCCAACGACGCAACAGCACCGTTGCGAATGTTGATCCATCCGGGGAAAGCAACCGCGATGCAAATTGGCCTGTTACTTTTTGAAATCTCTAAATTTAATCGAGAACTCAAAGGAGGTGGCGTCCGCTTTGATGTGAGTGGAGCTCGCATACCACGCAAAAAGCTGAAGAGTAAAAATGCCAATAACGGATCAATTTTGAGTTTCGAAGCGTTTTCCTACGTCCCATTACTGGCATACGACGGAACGCCGACTCAACAATTGCAGTCTTGGGATCAATTCAAGTCCGAAATTCTATTGTCATCGTTGACTGATCAAAAATTACAAAAGGAATTCAAAAAATCCATTGATGCAAAACGTGATCATGAATCGAGAGAACTCGCTTTCGAAGCGACGCGCCGCGCCGAAAATGCGATTTCGAAATGCGACATCACTCAAGAGCGTTCCACCAGTGGATTCTTTTCAAGTAAGAAAACCAAATTTCCGGCAAGCCAACAACTTCAACGAGTCGAAGACGTCGCTCGTTATCTCAAAAAGGAATGTGCTTTACGAATTCACTTGGCTTTGGTTTGGTAGCTTCATCGATCGCTTATGGATGCAGAACGTGTTCGAAAAATTCGTAGATGACTGCGTTGGAATCCGCGTTCGGTGAGTGATCAGGTCGATTCGTCATCAACACACGATCGTGGTATCCTAAGACTCGATTCACTGCAATTGTGTGGTTCAGCGCTTTCCATCGAGCGACCGGATCTTCGGAACCGCCCGAGACCAGAAACGGTCGAGGCGCCATCAATGCGTGAAGTTCATGTAGGTCGCGACGTTCTTTTCTTAGTTTCAGATAAAGGCCCTGCCCCGGATTATCTTCTGAGACCAAACCACGTTTTCTCCACGGTTTCGGATGGTATCCAAGATACCATGGTTCCCAGTAATTAATACTGGGGCGAGTATCGTCAAAAACGATTCCGGGGTCTGACCAGACGGCGCAGGCAAATCTGTCGAATAAGCACGAACCAAACATTGCCCACTTCCCACCAAATGAATGCCCCACGATGCCGATGCGATCAGCGGCGACTTCTGGTCGCTGAGCGAGAACGTAATAGGCATTTGCGGCGGCATAGCCGAGCATTGAAAGCGGTTGGACTTGTGCATTTTTGAGCGAAGGATAGTAAAGCGAGTATGTCTTCGCTTCTGTCGCATCAGTCGTCCCGATTGAAAGCGTTGCAAACCCACGCTTTGTTAACTGGTAAGCGAAATCGCGGTTTTCTTTACCCAATCCTATTCCGGTTTCAGGTTCGTAATAGACACAGATGACACCAGGGAAAGGCCCCTTCCCCTTTGGTAGCAACAGATAGCCAGTGGTTTCTTCAGTCGGTGTCCATTTGAAACGAACTTTGTGTTGTTGGAATCCTTCTCGGTTCTTTGATTCCAGAGTGATGACCTTAGGCTCAGTGATGAGAGGAGGCCAAGCTCCAAGCATCTCATGCCATTCACCGAGCAACTCTTTCCGATGATGATTCCAATCTGCTGCCGTCGAAATCCGGGTCCCATTTATTTTAAGGAGGGGCGAGCGAAAGTCTCCGAAGTCCGTCTCCAGTTCTTTCGGCGGAGAGGCATAAATTTTTAGCGACGCTGGTAATTCCCGTGATTTCTTCCCTTCTTCAGCATTCACTGAGCCGCCATTTATGAATGGAAAAAAAATGAAGATCATCAAAATGTAGGAGATCGTGAGTCGCAGTCGAGGCATTTTGATTCCAATTATTATTGTGTCGGTGCTGGTGGGATGGAAAATTGGTGTACGCGGTTTGCATCGCATGACGACTACGTAATTTCGCCTGATAGAGGCGTTCGTTGCGAGAACTGGAAGAGGTCATCAATACAATTCAGGTTTCAGTGACGCTATTGTACTCAGCACTGTGATCCTGTTTCGAGACTCAGTAGTGTATTCGTTTTCAATGTCGCAGCAAAACAGCAGGAGCGAACTGTGGGAGAAGATGTGAATGTATTGGTCTTTGGTGAGCTATTACTTCGGCTCGATACTCCCGGACGCGAACGTTTTGTGCAAGCGGCTTCTTTGAATGTCTCATTTACCGGTGGTGAAGCCAATGTCGCTGTTGCACTTTCGCAATGGGGAGTTGGAACCTCTATTTCCTCGTCTGTTCCACTCAATGAGATTGGAGATGCGTGCATCAACCATCTTCGACGCTACGGCGTGAATACCGATTTGGTCATTCGGTCAGGAGATCGTCTCGGGATTCTGTTTGTCGAAACAGGTGCCGGACAGAGAGGTGCTACTGTGATTTACGACAGGCAGAAAACGAGCTTCCGAGAGATGAAAGCCGGTGACGTAGATTGGGAAAGCGTCTTGAAGGAAAAGTCCTGGCTACACTTCACTGGAACAGCCTTAGTGACAAGCGGCGGGAGGGAGTTGCTGCTCGAAGGCTTGAAAATGGCGAAGCACCACGGGGTTGGTGTCAGTTTTGATGTGAGTTATCGCAGCAAATTGTGGAGTTTGGAAGATGCGCGTTCTGCGTTTTTGGATGTGATGCCGTTTGTAAACGTTCTCATCGGAAGCGAACAGGACGCCGCAGTTTTCTTTGCGATTGAAGAAACAGGAGACGATGCTTTAAAGGCTCTCTCATCAAGATATGATTTGGAATGGACAGCGTTCACAACTCGGCAGATTGACGATCACGGAGTTAATTTCTACTCGGCAAAACTGTTCGATGGCACATCCGTTCTCCAAAGTTCAGTATATCCGACAGCTTCGATCGATCGAATTGGAACTGGAGATGCCTTTGCTGCGGGTTTGATTTTTAAAATAATGCACAAATCGAAGGCCGAAGATGTTCTCAACTTTGCTACCGCTGCGGCTGTTCTCAAACATTCGATTCCAGGTGACTTCGCTTTGATGAAAACTGAAGAAGTTGAAGCTCTCATAGATGGTCACGGCATCGGAAAAGTCCGACGATAGGAGCGAGAGGCTCTTGCTCCTCTTATCCGCGATTCGCCACCATCCTGAAGCTTCAATCGGTGAATCTCGGAAACACTTCCGGATCGACTTTAAGAAAGAGTTTTAATTTCACCAAGTTTTTGTGAAGCGGCGTACAGAATCTGAACGGGAAAAAACGCACAATTCGGGTATGTAGGAGTTAGTCTTATTTGAGACTGCCTAAGCTCATTCGTACAAAAAGCTTCAGAGAGGCATACGATGAAACGATTACGAATTCACTTGACCGGACTCGCTGCGGCTTTCACTTGTTTGGCGTTGTTTGCATGGCAAGGCGACTCGGCGGTTGCCCAAAGTGGATCACGTCAAGGCAGAGTGATTCCTTTTCAGGGATCAAGTGTTCAGCCAGGTTCTTCGATGAGGGTGCAGCCTGAAACGTTTGAATCCCGATTCTGGAACTGGTTGACGAAAGCACAGTATCGAAACTGGGCACCGATCCCTGGGAAGTCAGGAGATGTTTATGCTGGTGAAAGTCCACACGGAGCGATGGTGAAACTCTTTGCGAATCGAACAGCAGCCGCGAACCCGGACACACTGCCGAACGGCTCCGTGATCATCAAGGAAAACTACGGTCCAGACGGTAAAACGCTTATGGCAGTGACGGTGATGTACCGTAATGAAGGATACAATGCCTCTGGAGGAGACTGGTATTGGGCCAAATATGATCCGACAGGAAAGGTTGCTGTCAAAGACGGAATGCGTGTGGCTGGTCGAATCGGCATGTGCATCGATTGTCATAGTTCCGCAGATGGTGGCGACTACTTATTCGCGAATGACAAATGATTCTTCTTGTTCCCAAGCAGAGCTTGAGGATGAGAGGTGATAATGTTGGTGCAAACGTTTCCGGAAATGTGTCGAATCTCCAGAGGGAACACCTCGACGTCTCAACTGCTCGTTCCCCTTAAGCGTGCTGAGGACAGCTGATTTCCCTGACAGCCCTGCGTCGAAGTTAAACTTTGGCGCAGGGTTTTTCTTTTGTTGATCTCGTATGTGCTTTGAATAAGAGTTCGCGTTTCACCCCGTGGAAGTATTCAGTATTCACTGATAAAAGCCATTATCCGAGAGTGGAGCAAAGAGTAAGTTGCTCTAGCGATTTCAATTCACGCGGCGCGGCGAATGTCTGATTCACGTGAAGTGATGTTGGGCTCATTTTGATTGTTTGAAACGTTGAATCGTTTCTGAAGTGTGAACAACCATCGACTCCATACGGTTCCCAGGACTGAACCGACAATGATTGACGCCAGAAACGCACCGGTTCCGTATGAAATGAGATATGCAAAAAGTAAATTCAAAGCAGCGAAGACAACAGAACCAAGCAACGCGTAGCGATCCGTTGGTAGCCAATCAAGGGCAGAAATTGCAGCACCATGTTGGAAGAAATGACCGAGCCAGCCACCAAACAGAATCAATGCCGCAGAAGGAATCAGCCCACTCTCTTCGAGCCAGCCTCGATGGCATGCGAATGCAACCATGGCGACTGACCAAATCAGTGGCGCCGTTTGGGTGAACAGATCATCAAATCCGAGGGTTAGCGAATGACTCGTGGCGATGTTGACAACCGCTTCAACAGAGTCCGGAATGCCCATTGTGAGCACTGAAAGCAACAACCCCAATCGCTATCCTTTTCCAGGTTGACGAGTCGATCAAGCCAACCAAATCTCTCAAATCGGTTGTGGGACGAGAAGAATGTGTTGGGGGTTGCTTTGACATTGGGGCGTCCGTGCCACATGAAAACAGACAAGATTGATCTCCTCTCAGAAAAACTCTCTACAGGTCGATATCGGCAAATAATTGCGAAATTGCTAAACTTCTTTAAGAGTTTTGTAATGCCTGCAGGCAAGTTTGTCACATTTCTACAGTATTGCCCCGAGAATCAGAAAACGACCTTGTTGTCGAAATGCGGTGTACTAAACGTCAGGAATTACCCGTGTACAAGTTCGATCTTCTTTCATCCGAATACAAGCAAACTCCATTCCCGACCTGGCAAATGATGCGGGAAGCCGGGCCTGTGATTCGTGCGAAAATTCCTCTGGTTGGAAAAGTCTGGATGTTCACTTCGTATGAAGCGGCATCGAATATGCTCCGCGATCACGAGACATTTGTTCGCAATCCGGCAAAGGCTGGCAGGAAGTACGTCGCTGGGTTTTTGGCAGTCATGCCCCGGCGCGTTCGTGTTCTGGCAAACGACAACATGATGACCCACGACGGAGAAAAGCATCGTCGATTGCGGAGTCTGGTTGATCAGGCATTCCAACTGCAGAGTGTCGAAGCGATGCGAGAGCAGTTGACCGCTCTTTCAAATGGCTTACTCGATAAGATTGAAAAACGCCTTCGATCTGGTGAGACTGTTGACCTTCTGGAAGAATTCGCGCGACCACTCCCGCTTTATGTAATCAGTGAACTTCTGGGTCTGCCGAAAACAGATCGAGAAAGTTTCCACGGCTGGGGAAACCGACTCTCAAATGTGAATTCGATCACTGGAATCTTAAGAGTCTTTCCCGGACTGTGGAAGATACGAAACTACCTCTGCAAGCAAATCGAAAACTGTCGAAACGAACCTCGCGAAGGGTTGCTTTCAACGCTTGTTCACCTCGAACAAGATGGAGACCGACTCAACAACGATGAATTGCTTGCGATGGCGTTTTTGCTGCTCGTTGCGGGACATGAGACGACAGTTCATCTCATCACAACTTCGCTTGTCACACTTTTTCAACATCAGGAACAGTTTGAAAAGTTACGTGCCAACTGGGACCTTGCCAATTCCGCTGTCGAAGAAGTCATGCGTTATGTCTCGCCTGCTGAAATCGCGAAACCGAGAATGTTGAGTTGCGACAAGATCATTCACGAACAGTCACTTCATCGAGGTGAGTATGCAGTCGCGATGTTAGGAGCGGCAAATCACGATCCCGCAATGTTTGAAAATCCTGACGTCTTCAATATCGAGCGATCACCCAGTCCGCATCTGGGCTTTGGGACAGGGATTCACGTATGTCAGGGAATGAAGTTGGCAAACGCAGAAACTGGGATCGCATTGAAAACGTTATTTGACCGATTCCCCAATTTGCAATTGAAGATTCCGGCCGACAAAATTGAATGGTCTCGCAGGATCGGATTTCGATCAATCACTCGGTTGCCAGTCAAACTGGGGTAGAGCAGATTACGCTTACCAGTACCCGCGAAAAATGATTTACCAATCTAGCGTTGACCTCCGCGCGGCAGGGCGCGAGCACATACGATTAGTATTTCAAGGTCAGGCAGGTGTCATCGAGGCGACTGTAGTCCCCGGTGTGTGATGTGTGATGTGTTACGGTTTTTTATCCGCCTTGTCAGAATCGCCTTCGCTCTTTGATTCGGATCGTTCCCAAGTTCCTGCCAGGATTTTTTCAATTGTTTGTCGCATGTCCTCGCCAGCGTTTTGGCGGTACCCGACGTGGACATTCTCGACGATTTGCGTTGGACCGAGGATGACGGTGTGCGGGATGCCTGAAACATGGAATCGGCTGGCGACTCCTCCAGACTGATCCATAGCGACTTGCGGATTCAGGTTCTTCTCTTTGAGGAACTTCCGCACAACTTGTGGTGACTCCTGAAGATTGACGGCAACGAAAATCACCTTTTCGGGGTCAAATCCCGACGTGGAATCGATATAGTCCGGGAGAGCTGCAACACAGGGACCACACCACGACGCCCAGAAATCGAGGATGACAACTTTGCCTTTGTGATCGGCAAGTTTGAACGTCTTCCCATCGAGGCCCGGGAGTTCGAAGTCGTCGGCTTTCGTGCCGACCAATGCTGCTGCTGGTCCGCTGCCAGAATCGTCAGGCATGTCCCAGTTGGGTTCGGCTGCATGTTTCGGAATCCACTGAGAGTACGACACTATTGCTGTTCGTGTCGCAGCATTTCCCAGCAACACTTCCTGGATCGCAGCGGCGGGAATCGAGCAGCGACCGAGGCTTCTTGATTGACCAACAAGTTGGTCGCCTTGCACATTTTCCGGGTCCATGCTTAAGAGGTAGTTCTTCCCAAATCGAAGCTGCATTTCGGTCTGCTGAAGAGGGGCTGTTTCAGTTTCTTCCTCCTTAGATTCATTAATGATTTTAGGGTGAAGCCAAATGACGGCAGCGATTCGTTCTCGACCGAAACCGAATTCTTCAAGCTGCGATTCGAAACGAATTTGTTGATCATCAATGCTGATGAGTTGGCCTCTTAAAATATCTCCGTTCGGTGCCAGGACGACATGAGTCGGCGGACGGTCTCGTCGAAAACGTGGGATGAGTAACGCCTTATCGCGGGTCTCTTCCAAAATAAATTGCTTTGCAGAGTTCCCATCGTGATGGCGAATTTCGAAGTTTTCGATCACAATTCCTCGCGTGAGAGGGTTGTTTCCATAGGCGACATTTCGAGTCACAGACTGAATGTTCGCCTGAAAGGAGAGGCTCTTCTTTCGGGCTCTGCGGTTGGAGAGGTTGATGACCTTC
>DAOUPA010000033.1 GCA_030626405.1 Planctomicrobium sp. | reverse complement strand
TTCCAGCGCCATTGGAATCGACAATCACAGGTTCCACGGAATGTTCCTTCAGCAGAACTTGAAGATGATCCCATGACTTTTGAACATCAACGACAACGAAATCAACGAGGATTGGAGAGCCACCATTCTTGGTGAGGATGGAAAGCTCATCGCCCAATTCTGGGGACTCTGGCAAAGTACTAAAATGCCGAGCAATCTCTTCGGGGTCAAGTGTCACGACTTTCGGGGCAGACGTCGCGCGAGCTCTTCCAGCCAGAACCCTCCCCGATGGCTCAGTGGACAAACCGAGTGAAGAACTCCGGTCTTCCATTTCGGCGAGTGCGACAGTGCCTGCAATCCCTGCCTCTGAGTTCATTTCCGGAGAATCATCAGACGAAAGATCTGCAACAGTACCTTCGCCGAGCGTGGCGCTGGCTTCCTCAAAGAGAGGCTGTTGTGAAGTGTTCAGCAAGACCCCGACAACGACCAAAATAGACATTGCGATGAGAGAACTGATCCAGAATCGTTGAGAACGCCTGTAAGATGACCTGGAAACCGGAACATCTTCCGCCTGCGCTTTCGACGGAACAGGCCGTCTTTGATTGACTTCGTCCAAAACTGAAGTTGAGAAGCCAACAGGTGCCGTTTCACGTGGGAGTTTTTGAACACTTTGGCTCAAATCGGACAGTGCGTTCAGTTGGTCTCTCAATTCTGGCTTTTCATCAAGAAGACGTTCCACCAGCGCACACTCTTCTGGAGTGGTTTCTCCATCGAGATAGGCGGACAACATTTCTTCTGAAAAGGACAAAGGCATTGTTTTAACTCAATCGCTTCTTAAAGCTGAATTCTCTTTCTGTATTCCGATTATTGTGAGTTGGTAGGGTGGGTGAAGTTCGGAAATTTCCAGTGATGGTGGGTTTCGCAAGACATTGTGAACATTCATGTCCGGTTGGATAGTGGTGAGATCGAGAACGTAACCCACCAATTGATCAACGACTTGCTTCACCACACCCTACGTATACGGAAATCTCTTTCGGTGTTTCGGTCTCGGTAAATTGACAATTGTGATTGGAACATCTCTCTCATGTCGCTTCTGGCTCTCGCTCCATGCTGCGTTCCAGGATTTCTTTCAATTCGTATCTTGCTCGGTGAATTCGACTGCGAACTGTTCCGATGGGGCAACCGAGAAGGTCCGCAATTTCATCGTATCTCATCCCTTCCATTTCTTTCAGGATCAGAGCATCTCGGTAATCAGGTGCCAACTGATCAAGTGCATCACGAACTTGTTGGACTCGTTCTTCGGTTCGCAATTGATGGGAAGGATCTGTGGTAGGATTGGGATCGGCAGGCTCGTTACCAGTTCGCTCATAATTGGCATCGAGAGAACCGCCACGACGTTTCAGTTTGCGACGATTCGTCACCGCCGCGTTGTAGGCAATTCGGAACAGCCAGGAGTAAAATGAGGCTTCTTTCCGGAATGTATGCAGCTTCTCGAAGGCAGACAGGAATGCCTCCTGACCAACATCCCGCGCATCGTGAACTGAACCAAGCATGTGGACAAGCGTTCCGAAGAGCCGATCCTGGTACCGCGTGACCAGTTCTCCGAAAGCTTCATTGTCCCCAGCGAGAGTCAATTCGATCAGCCGGGTGTCGTCTGACTTCACTATCACTCAATTTAGAGGATGTCGAACGCCGCCGAGTTCCCAAAATCCCGCTGTTCTCGCGAGAAATTCTCGTCTCGGCATAATAAAAGGGACATTGATCATAGCCGATTTGCTCGAAATGAGGAAATCACGCGGCTTCAGGACCGTTTTTTGCCAATGAGAGTTCCTGCAAAAGCACACGCATTTCGTTTGCCACGACGGTATCCATGTCGACTTTCACGAGTTGTCGTTGCAGAGCTGCTGCTCCATTATCGGAAAGTTCGATGACTTCCAACGAATCGAATCGATCAGCAGGATCGGGCGCGATCATCTTGGAGATCATCTCGACGAGTTTTGAATTGCGTGCGACATCGGCAGGAAGAATCTCCGCAACCCGCTCCCACATATCTTTTTTGAGCTGGATCAACTCGTTCTTATCCGTCACACCTACAAATGGAATTTTTCCAGAGAGTAACTCCAACATCACATATCCTAAGCTTGCCATGTCGGACAAAGGCGTATGTGGTGCCCCTTCCAAAACTTCCACTGGTGCGTAACGCCAGGTCCATGTTGGTCGACGTGGCGGAGTATGTGTGAAGAATGACGAGCCAAGGTCAATGATTTTGCAGTTCCCGGTTTGTTTCACCATGACGTTGGACGGTTTCATATCGGCATGAATTACCTTCCGGCGGTGCAGCGCAGAGAGCCCTGCTAAACATTCGCGCAGAATCCCCAAGACCATGCTCGGCATCAATCTGGTCTGGAAACCGGCATTGGTCATCACAACATCGTTGATATAGTCCCAACGATCCGGATTGACTTTACCTTTCAGAGATTGCAAAACGGGTGGTGCAACCAATTCTCTCAGGTTCATTCCATCCACCCATTCGGTGGCTAAGACAAGTATCCCTTCGTGCTCGACGACGTTGTAAATATCCAGGATATGGTCCTGTTGAATCCGTGAGACCTCCATTGCCACAGCGGCAAGACGGGCCATTTCGCTGCGGTACATTTCGACGTCGCTGTAGTCGTTGGGGCGATAGAACTTCAAGGCGAGATGGAAGGAAACGTCAAACGCTCCTAACCGTTCCGCTAGGAAAACAGTTCCTTGCCCTCCCGCACCAAGAATTTCCTTGAGACCGTAAACTTGTTCCCAAGAAATCTCCTGACGACCGATGAGATCTTCGAAGCAGAAGTTCAACCGACGGCTTTTCCGCTCTCGGTCTCTATCCCGTCCGTTTTCTTCGTCGTCCGGTTCAAACACTCTGGTGATGTCCATGTCTTCCGTATCATCGGCTATATATTCGCTCATTACGCTCTCTGTGACCCATTTCCACACACATCTGCTGGTGACATCTTAGGTGCAAGATGGGCTTGCGAGGAGACCAACATTTCGATGTCTTTTGAGAATTATTCGAAAAGCGGGAAAACGATGGGGCTGACATCAAAATCCCCTTACCTTTATTGATGTCGCAAGTGGCGACTCTCTTGGTGGTTCCGAATTCCATGGCACCGCCAAGCTGTACTCCTTCACTCAGAAATCGGGAAATGTAAATTCAACGCGAATGGACGCCAACTTTTTTGTGCCGATTCTCTAGAATTTACGTCAATTCGTGGTTTTTCCAAATGAGGCCTCACTTTTTCACAAGCTGATCAACTTTTTCACGGACGCAGAAAACGTGAAAAAAATATTACAACCAGCTATGATGAACCAAGACGCCAGAGCGGTGATTGGTCGAGTAGGTTCACCGTTTGAACGACTAGCGAGCAATCGATTGGTAGACTTTTTTACTTTTTATTGAATCACCATGAATTCACTTTTGACTCCAATGTTCAGGCGGATTTCTTTGCTTGTCGTTGCAATTGCCATGAATGTCGCATCGAAGTCATTTTCTGATGATGACGTTGCCGGTCAGCAGAGACCGAATGTCCTCTTCATAGTCGTCGACGATCTCAACGACTGGATTGGCTGCATGGATGGTCACCCGCAGGTTCAGACACCGAATATCGACCAGCTTGCCGAGCGGGGAACTCTCTTCACAAACGCGCATTGTCAAGGGCCGATTTGTGGACCATCGCGAGCTTCCTTTCTCTCCGGATTGTACCCTTCGACAACCGGTGTTTATGTCCAGCCGCGCGGGAACAATCTCGCAAAAGACGAGAAACATTTTCGAGGCAAACTGTTGCCTGAATATTTTGCTCGACACGGGTACGCCACCTTCGGCGTTGGCAAAATTACCCACGGGTATCCTGCCGAACTTGCGTTTCAGGAATACGGTGGCTGGCCTGATGGGTTCGGTCCGAAACCGGCGAACGGCAAACGCTTCAATTATCACTTACCTGACGTTCCATTCTCAGGCACTCAGACCGATTGGGGAGCGTTCCCCGACTCGGACGAGCAGATGCCGGATCACAAATCTGCCAGTTGGGCAATCGACAAGCTGAGGCAGCAGCACGACAAACCGTTCTTCCTCGCCGTTGGGATGGTGCGTCCGCATGTGCCGTTTTACGTCCCTCAAAAATGGTTTGAGAGATTTCCTCTCGACAAAATTCAGTTACCGAAAGTTCGGGAGGAAGATCAAAACGACATTCCAGAGATTAGCGCAGCAATGCACGAAATGCCGAAGTATCCCCGTTTGCACTGGCTGATGGAGAACGACGACGAGCAATTTCGCAAATGCGTTCAGGCATATCTCGCCTGCATTTCTTTTATGGACCATCAGGTAGGTCGCGTTCTGACCGCACTCGAAGAGAGCAACTACTCTAAGAACACAGTTGTCGTCTTCCTGAGTGACCATGGATATCACCTTGGAGAAAAAGACCGTGTCACCAAACACAGTCTTTGGGAAGAAGCGACGCACGTTCCGCTGATCGTCGCGTTACCTGATCAGGAGTTTGCTCAGACAACATCGCTACCAGTCGGTTTGATCGACGTCTACCCGACTCTCGTCGACCTCTGCAATCTCCCGCAAAATAAGTCGAACGAGGGCGAAAGCCTGACTCCGCTCATGAATGGAGAAGATGTTCCCGACTGGCGCCCAGCGATTCGGACGACTTACGCCCGCGGAAACCATGCGTTACGTACCGATCATGTTCGACTCATTCGCTATCAAGATGGCTCGTTTGAACTCTACGACCACCGCTTCGATCCGCAGGAATTCGACAATCTGGCTGGGCCAGCACAGTCTAATCCTCAAGCGATGCAGCGAAACTGGGATCTCGCGCAGGCACTCAGTTCCTTACTACCCAAACAGGAAGCCCCTTATCACCCCGCAACAAGTTCTAAGCCGGTGAATGCCTGGTTCGAAGAACATTTAGAACACAACGGTGTGAACCTGTTTGATCTCAAGAAGTGAACGCGAGTTTTGTCAGGCAGGTTATCCCATCAAAAGAAACATCTTCAATATGATTAGACACATTCTTTGCTGTCTCCTGCCTCTCCTTGTTTCCTCGACAACCATTGCTCAACAAAAGCCAAATGTCATTCTCGTGATGTGTGATGACCTCGGTTGGGGGGATGTCCGCGCCTTCAATCCGGACTCTCCCATTCAAACACCTCACATCGATGCAATGGCGAAGGCTGGTTTGAAATTCAATCGTTTTTATGCTGCCGCGCCTGTTTGTAGCCCGACGCGTGGATCATGCCTGACCGGTCGGCATCCGTTTCGGTACGGAGTTTACTTTGCAAATACTGGTCACATGAAACCGGAGGAAATCACTCTTCCAGAAATTCTTAGAAAACAAGGCTACACAACCGGACACTTCGGAAAATGGCACTTGGGAACACTGACGACGACAATCAAAGATGCCAATCGTGGAGGCCCACGTGGCAAGAAAAACTTCTCCACTCCACAAATGAACGGCTATGACCGCTGCTTCGTGACCGAGTCGAAAGTGCCGACCTTCGACCCGATGGTCAAACCATCCGGCGGCGGGAAAAACGCCTGGGATTTCATCAAAGAAAAAAGCAAAGCTGTGAACTATGGGACTTATTACTGGAACGAGAAAGGCGAAGCTGTCACAGAAAACCTTGATGGTGACGATTCCAAACTGATCATGGATCGGGCGATTCCGTTCCTGACCGGCGCTGCCAAAGAAAAGAAACCGTTCTTCGCCGCGATTTGGTTTCATGCTCCTCACCTTCCTGTTGTTGCAGGTCCAGAACATGTGATACCGTACGCCAATCACGATGTTTATGAACGGAATTACTACGGCTGCGTGAGTGCGCTGGACGAACAGGTCGGGCGATTGCGAAAGACTCTTCGAGAAATCGGAGTCGCCGAAAACACGATGCTCTGGTTCTGCTCAGACAATGGACCAGAAGGGCAAACTGGCAAAGCCCCAGGAATGGCTGGCCCGTTTCGTGGTCGAAAACGATCTCTCTACGAAGGAGGCGTTCGAGTCCCAGGGATTCTGGAATGGCCTGGGCATGCCAAGCCAGGTAGCGAATCAAACGTTCCCGCCGTGACAAGTGACTACTTGCCAACAGTGCTGGACGTTCTTGGATTGAAGATGCCAGACCGTCGTCCCATTGATGGGATTTCGCTTCTGCCGATCATCAACGGTGAACGAAACGTGCGAAACGCCCCCATCGGTTTTCAATCTCGCAAAATGCAAACCTGGGTGACTGATCAATACAAACTTTATACTCCCAATGAAGGAAAATCGTGGGAGTTGTACAATCTCATTTCCGATCCAGGTGAGAAACAAAACATCGCTTCGGAACATCCGGAAACAGTTCAGGCAATGTCCAAAGAACTACAGGATTGGATCACCTCCTGTGCTGCCAGCGATGCTGGGAAAGATTATTGAGAGACCGTATACTTCCATATCGATTACAAGAGAAAAAGGTTAAGCAGAATGACGACGACAGATCGTAGAGACTTCATCAAGACTCTCGCATTGGGAACCGTTAGTGCAACTTCTTTAGGCGCGATTGATACTGCTTCTGCGGAAGTGAAAGCCGGGCACGCCGGTTCGCTTATTAGCGCAGGTGATACAATTCTCTTCCAAGGGGATTCGATTACCGATGCTGGGCGCAGCCGCCCGGATGCAGACAAACCGAATCACCAGAAAGCTCTCGGAAACGGTTACGCGTGGATGGCGGCAGCGCAACTACTTGTCGGAATGCCGGACAAAAATTTAACGATCTTCAACCGAGGCATCAGCGGGCACAAAGTTTTTCAACTGGCCGACCGCTGGGAACAGGATTGCCTGTCTCTTAAACCAGATGTGCTGAGCATACTGATCGGCGTCAACGATATCTGGCATCAACTCAGTGGAAAGTATGATGCGACGGTCGAGACCTACAAAACCGACTTGCTCGCACTTTTGAAGAGAACAAAGAAAGCGTTGCCGGACGTTGAACTCGTCATCTGCGAACCGTTTGTACTCAAATGTGGTGCGGTGGACGATAAATGGTTCCCAGAGTTCGACGCATTCCGCGCCGCCGCAAAGCACGCCGCGGAAGAACATCACACAGTCTTTGTCCCGTTCCAATCGATGTTCGACGAAGCAATCAAATACGCACCACCAGAGCACTGGGCAAGAGACGGAGTGCATCCTTCTCCGTTCGGAGCTCAACTCATGGCGCACGAATGGGTCAAAACCGTCAGTCATGCGCGGCATGCATAGAGACCGAAAACTCTTCTGGATTCCTTGCTGCCAAGCAGAGCTTGGTAGCAAGGCAGTTTCCGTTGATACGCGCATAAAATAACGCTCTGACAGTTTCCTGTCAGAGCGTTGAAAGAATTCAATTCCAGGAGAAATTCGTTCTCCCAAATAAATTATTTTTTAGCGACTTTGAATCCTTTGAGGAATGCTTTGTCTGAGAAGACCAAAGCAAGTTGTTTGTCGCCTTTGGCCTCTTTTGCCTTGGCGAGGCAGTTGCCACAGCAGAAGCCAACTTTGACACCAGCGACCTTAGTGGTCTTGCTTTCATTCACAGGCTTGCCTGCAAATGGGCATGCTTTTTGTTTTGCTTGTCCCGTCAGGACCAACTGATGATTTGCTTTTGGAGCAAATTTGTCAGTGTTTGCTTTGAATGCCTTGGGGCAATTCGCGCAACAGAAGTAGACGTCTCCACCATTGTGAGAAACGATTTTCGTCTTGTCGATGTCTTTGCCTGAAACCGGGCAAGTTGGTTTGGCTTTTGCAGCCGCTTCTTCTGCCTGGGTGTAGGCGAAACTGGTCATCAGCAACATTGCTGATGCAATTGCAATCAGTGACTTTTTCATAGGTTTTCCTTTTCAAGGATGTGACTCAAACAGAAACAAACGATCGTGGCGTTATCTTAAGCAACGCTCAGTCGAATTTGAAACTCAACGGAACAAAATATGTGAAATTTCTGATGCGTTAGTGAGATATCACACAAATCTCAGAACTCTGATTATTGGGGAGATACGGGAAAGTAGTGCCGATACCACACCTGTTCTTCATGGTCCGACCCTTTTGTAGGTGCCCCCGGCGGTAGCATTTCTTTCGCCCAGATTTCGAGTTTTGACGACAATTCCGTGACAATTCCTGGGTTCTGGGCCAGCAAATTCGTTTCTTCGTGCGCATCAAGTGAAAGGTCAAACAGGTACTCTCGGTCCTGACCGACTCGTAAGTATTTCCATTTGCCAACACGTATCGCAGACTGGTTCCAGAATCTCCAGAAGAGCGACTCATGCGGAGATTCTTGATTTTCTCCCATCAGAAAAGGAATTAGATTCACTCCGTCCATGACAGGCTCGGCATCAATTCCAGCAGCAGCAATCGTTGTCGCTGCGATATCGAGAGTTGAAACCGGCTCGTCGAATACAATTCCTTGCGGTAGCCGATCTTTCCACTGAACAATAAATGGAACACGAATTCCGCCTTCGGAGAGCATTCCTTTCTCGCCGATCCAGGGATCGTTGAGTGAACCATCCCACACGGGACCACCCTGACCAATCGGGTCATCCGGTTTCTTCAATTTGAGCGGTGCGCCATTGTCGCTCGAATATACAATGAGCGTGTTCTCTTCCAATCCGTGCTCGCGAAGCTTGGCAAGAATCTTTCCGACGCCATCGTCAATCGCCGCAAGCATTGCCAGACCGTAGCGCCGACGCTCCTTCATTGGATCGGAAAATCGATCAAGGTATTTTGGTGTTGCCTGTAATGGAACGTGCGGACCGAAATAACAAAGGTACAAGAAGAACGGCTGGTCATGGTTTCTCTCGATGAAAGAAACACTAGCCTGAGTTTGTAAATCGATCCGGTATCCCCGTTCGCGTCGCCATTTTCCGGTCTGCTGAGCTTCGGTTCCAGAGAAATCATAGTTGGCGAAATACTGCTGGATCTCTCCGACGAAGTATTCATCGAATCCCTGTGTATGAGGATGGAACTCGGTCACTTTCTTCAAAGGAATGTTCACACGACCGTTGGTGCTCTCGTGAATGTTTGGCAAGTTTGCTTTTGCCCAACGTACGGAAACGGGATTCGGTGAGAGGTGCCATTTCCCGACCATGCCAGTTCGATAACCGACCGTTTGCAGACGCTCAGCGATGGTGATTTCTTCAAGCGGCAGAGGGCAGTTCGCGATTTCATCAACACCGAATCGTTGTTGATATCTGCCAGTGATTAGAGCGGCGCGAGATGGACTGCATTGTGGAGCGGTCACATATCCGGCGGTCATCCGGATGCCGTTGGCTGCAAGTGAATCGATTTGCGGTGTACGAACATCACTTGCGACGCCCTGACAAGAAAGATCCGCGTACCCTTGGTCGTCTGCTAGAATGACAATCACATTCGGCGGTGAAGCCGGCAATTCGCCCGAGAGAAAAGTGAAGGCGCATGCGATGGTGAGCAGGCTTAACGAAAAGCGTCTCATAGATGATCTGTCTTGTGAGTCTCTTTCTTGTTTGAATTCGCTCATTGATTCGACTTAATTTCACTAAGCCGCTGCTGCATCTCTTTCAGCTTTTTCGGATGAGACTTTGCGAGATCATTTTTCTCAGCAGGGTCTTTGCTGAGATCAAACAGCCGCCCACCTTTTGCGAATCCTGATTCAATGTTTGTGCTCGAAAAGACCGCTGGACCTTTTGAGGACTCGATATACTTCCAGTTTCCTTTGCGAAGGGCGAGAACGCGGGCGTGTTCGACCAGTTCCTCACGTCCAGTCTTTGACTTCCCAAGCAGTGCTTGCAGGTGTCCTTCGCTATCTGGAAACTCACCTGCCGCATATTCGGTATTGATCAATTCTGCAAAGGTTGCCGGGAAATCGATCTGGCACATGAGCGCATCCGAAACTGCACCTGCCTGAATCTTTCCAGGCCAGCGGGCGATAAATGGAATGCGTGTCCCGCCTTCAAATGCACTGTACTTGCCTCCTCGCAGGTGACCGGCCGGCTTGTGCTTTCCAAGTTTTTTAACAGCGTCGTCTTTGTATCCATCGTCAACAACCGGTCCGTTGTCGCTGGTAAAGATGACGAGTGTGTTATCAGAGAGTTTCAATCGGTCGAGCGTGACAAGGATTTGCTGAGTACACCAGTCGAGCTGCGCAATCGCATCGCCTCGCGGTCCCATACTTGTTTTGCCGACAAACCGTGGATGTGGAACGCGTGGGACGTGAATGTCGTGATAAGAGAAGAACAGAAAGAACGGGTCGTCTTTGTTCTTCTCGATAAACTGAACAGCTTTCTCGGTGATGACATCCGCCATGTCTTCGTCTTTCCACCAGGCGGACTTGCCTCCACTCATGTAACCAATCCGGCTGATGCCGTTGATAATTGTATGATTGTGACCATGAGAAGGATGCATTTTCAGGAGTTCGGGATGGTCCTTTCCGGTCGGTAGATCGGTCAACGGTTTTCCAAAGCTGACTGTAATTGGATCGTTCGGGTCGAGACCGACGATGTGATGATCTTCAACATAGACCGTCGGAACTCGGTCACCAGTTGCTGGGATCAGGTAACAATGGTCGAAGCCAAGTTCGATGGGGCCAGGCTTGATTTCGCCGTTCCAGTCCATGTCGCGATTTCCCAAACCGAGGTGCCATTTGCCGACAACCGCAGTGTGGTATCCATGGGTGCGGAGTATGTCCGGCAACGTTTCTCGTGAAGGATCGATAATAAGAGGAGCATTTCCTCTCGCGATTCCGGTTCCTTTTCGACGCCAGGCATACTCACCGGTCAGCATTGCATATCGTGATGGTGTGCAGGTTGCCGACGGAGAATGCCCATCAGTAAAGCGAATGCCCTCGGCCGCGAGACGGTCAATTGCCGGAGTTGTCACCGACGTTGCGCCGTAACAACTCACATCCCCATAGCCAAGGTCATCGGCATAAATGAGAACAATGTTGGGAGTCTCGGCAGCATGAAGTTGTGAGGTGATAACAAAACACATTAGAGCAAGAAGAGCGAGCAGATGTTGCATGGTTGGGAAGAGCCTGTGTCCGAATTGAGACTGAGGAAGTCTCCATCATTAACGATGGGAAGCGTGCCTGCAACGCAATGGCTCCTTCGGGTTCAACTCTTTGGGACTTTCATCAGCAAATCATGTTTCAGATCGACTAAAGCCCCAAATGAGAACGCACCCAATCAGACACCCGACCAGATTAGAAACGAGATCCCAGCCGGTGTTGATGTAGCCACCGACGTTCGTTTCAGGGACGGTCAATGTCGCAACGAATTCGACGACTTCATTCAGAGCACCGAACCCCATGCCTGCCGCTCCGCACAAGACAAGCAATCCAAAAGTCGGTCGTATGGCGACGCCGTTGCTTTCGAATCCCCATTGCAGAGCTTGCCAGCAGATCCAGGTCGTCAGCGCAAATCCAAAAGCATGAACGGCCTGATCGAATTTCAACTTCTCCGGGATGATCCACCAGTTATAAAGGACGGGAGACTCACCTGCAGTCGGCCATGAGCTTGGAACCTCAACGAGTCCACCACACATATGAGCCAATCCCCAGAGCGAAAGCGCCCAGAGTGCAGCAGGGGGCAGCCTGACTCGGTGATGCAATATCAGTATCGGAACTAGCAAGATGCCCATCACAGCAACATAAAGCACGAACTCCATCTTCCCACCCGAAAGAGATCGCCACAACGCCGGAAGGATATACAGCAGGGTGAACGCGATGATCGTTTTTTCGTTGCGAAGAAGTTTTAACACAGTTCAAATTCTCAACTGATGGGAATCATCAAGGATTCAACTCCATAGCAACAAGTAGACTGAGACTCTGCCCTCCTTTTTGCCACTTCGAGCGGACCTATTACGATTAGTAAAGTGATGCAACGTAGTCGCCGTAGCCGTTGTATTTGATCGTGTTGAATCGTTCTCGAGTTCCGAGCATCCATTCTGTTGCTTGACTCCAACGCGGGTGTGGGACTTCAGGTTCGACGTTGGCCTGAAAACCGTATTCATTTGGATTCAGAGAATTCCAAAAAGTCGTTGGCTGCTTGTCCGTCAATTTGATTCGCACGATGGACTTGATGCTTTTGAATCCGTACTTCCAGGGGATGACGAGGCGAACCGGAGCGCCGTGTTGCTTTGGGAGCGGCTTGCCGTAAATTCCAGTCGTCATCAACGCAAGTGGATTCATTGCTTCTTCGATGGTGATGGACTCCGAATAAGGCCAGGGGTATTCATCGTATTTCTGAGTCGGAGCCTGATCAGCATTCGAGAACGTTTCCATCTGCACATACTTCGCTGCAGGCAGCGGATCAACTTTGGCTAACAGGTCACTCATTGGGAAACCTGTCCAAGGAACACACATTGCCCAGGTCTCAACACAGCGGTGCCGGTAGGCCCGCTCTTCCAGAGTGAATTGGCCGTAGAGGTCATCAAGATCGAATGTCATCGGATTGCGGCATAAGCCTTCGACTGAGAACTTCCAGGGAGTTGGTTCAAATTGGTCGACGTACTGGTAGACCTCTTTGCTCGTTGAAAACTCGTAGAAATTTGTGAACTCTACGGCGTCTCGGCGGGCTGTCTCGGCTCTTCCATATTCAAATTTATCATTGCGATCAAAAGGGTAGTTTTTCTTCCCTTCTTCGACTTCACCAGCTGCATCGATCTCTTCCAGGGTCGCCTTTTGACATCCCAACAGAGAGGCTGAAAGACCTGCTCCGGCGATGACTCCAATCGACTTGAGGAAGTCGCGGCGTTCTTGCTTGTTGTGGAAAATCGACTCTTCAGTGATGTGTTTCTGAGAGAGATCCCATGGTCGACGTACGAAGTAGTTCATTCCGTTTTACCTTAAGCACGTATTGATATGCGCGTCCTGCCTTATGGAGCAAGAATTGTTTCTGCCGTAATATTGCTCTGTTCGCCAGACGCACTCACTTTGTGAAGATCGGAAAATTGTACGCGAGATTCAAGAGAAGACCAAGACTGAATCGAGATTGGGAGCGCAGTGAACAGACGCGAGGAAACAAAAAAACGCCTCGCAAGATGCGAGGCGTTCATGAAAAAATCAGCAGAAATGTCTATTTCCGATTTATTCCAGTGTGATGGTCAACCAGCCATTGTCAGCATCAATAGATGTGATACTCATCTGAACTTTTTTCTCGTCCTGTTCGACTTCGAATGTGGCGTCGAATTCACGTTCAGGAAGAGCCTTCTGGATGTTCTGACGCATCACGTTCGCACGAGCAACTTGCTCGGCAACACTTTTCGGTCGTTTGACAGGTTTGACTCCTACGTTTCCTCGGTTGAGGAGAACTTTGTCTCCGTCAACAGTTGGAATCAGCGGAACAGTAATGATCTGTGTCGGGATATCGTCCCCTTCACGTTCCAGACCTGCACGGAGCATGAGTGTGACTTTTCCGTCATCGATCACAAAACTAATTGGATTTGGTTGATCAAAGACAAATGTGATTCCTTTGTCATCACCTTCTTCTTCGGAATCACCAAGGCTCACTTCGCGATCCAGGATTTTACTCAATCGTTCTTCGATGAGGGTACGCAATTCACCCTCATTCATTTTCAATTTGCCCTCAGTACCAAGGTCAAGTCGATTACTGCTATTTGTGAGCAGGCTTTCATGAACTTGAACCAACAATCCTTGAGATGGTGCTGTTGCCCCCGGAGTGGCTTGCCCGCCACCAATTTCTGATCCCGCAGTCAAACGAGTACGGACTCGAATGGCGTTGCTAGTGCTGGTGTAGCTCATTGCATCGGGATACAAACCGTATTCACGAAGAGGACCATAAAGTCGATTTTGAAGTTCCATCGAAGCATTTGAGAACCGCGTATCCACCTCTTCGTTGAATTCGGAGTTGACTTCGTCGCGAATACTTCGTTGTGTGTAAGAATTCGCTTCTCCTCGGCGATTATTTGCTTCTTGCATAGCGATTCGATCTGCCATTCTTCCGAACAGCCCACCACTGTAGCGGGTACTCGCACCGACCGGCTGGTTATTCGCTCGAACACTGAGACGGGCAGGTTGGGTTTCGAAGCGAGTTCCATCGAATGTGACCGACTTCGTTGCGTTGAAAGTATGGCGTCCAACAGTTCGAATCGTTGCTTGACTCGCGTATGCCAGCGAACTTGTGGAGACCACACCATTGAGCACAACGTTGAAGCGGGCGCCGTTCTGACTTGGTTGGACATCGACACTTGCAGTCACGTCCGAGGTTTGATTCCCGACGATCCTGGCACCAAGAGCGGAATCGTTAATTCTGGACGACTCACGTCGAGCATCACCAGCCAGTCGATTCAAAAATCCTTCGGAAATAACAATGCGAAGGTTGTAGTTCAAATAATGCTTGTTGAAGACGCTCCCGATTGCTGCCCCACCATCTGGTGCAACACTACTCAGAGCCGCAATCTGTGTTCGGAGGGTTGCTCCGCTTTCAGCACTCGGGTCATCGCTAAACTCTGCGACAGCATCAAGTAAAGCTGCGATCTCTTCCCGAAGTTGAGCTGGATTCGCTTCATTTGCTGTTTTCACTGCTGTCTGAACAGCTGCCAGAGCATCTTCAAGAGTCAAGAATGAATCTCGACTCATGAACTCTTTAATCTCTTCACTAAACCCCTCGCGTTTCTCAAGACTCGCCTTAACTGCATTCACGGCTTCGATGGATTCAGGGTTCGCAGGATCGAAGTTGCTGAGCGTTCCAATCTTCGCCCACTTCAACCACGGCTGCCCGCCACTTACGGAGTTCATATCTGACCGAAAGCTTGCAGCAGCGTTTCTCAATTGATCTCGAGACGGTGCAACTCTCGCTTCCAGCGCGTCTTCTTTACTAATAGTCAATGTCTTCAAGACTGCTTCAGCAAAGTCAACCTGTGGTAAAAGTTTTGAATAAAGATCACCGATTTCGTCGTGGACTGACCGATAGCGACGATCCTTGAGAGCCTTCTCAATCGTGTTCAACTTCACACGCAGACCTCGAACTGCCTCCTCTTGAGCGTCAATTGTCGCCTTTTCTTCCTCGTAGAAATTTTTGACGAGTTCACCCGTCTCTGCGATCCAACTCTTCCAGGTTTCGTCAATTGATTCAGCAAGCTCGGCGAAGTCATCTTCTGTGAGACCGTCAGGAGCATAAGCGGCGAGAATGCCATTGAACCCGACAGGCTCTGTACTGTCGCCTTGGTAAGCCCAAGACTGTGTCCCTGCCCAAATAATAATGGCACAACTGCAAACTGTCCAAGTGATGTGTCGACGCATACTTTCCACCGTAAATTGTAGGTTGGTGTTTACACCTTCGTCATTGAAAGTGCAAAGCACCTATTTCGTTTATCGTCCACTTCAGTCCAGTGAAGTGGCATTGTCTCGTTTGGGGAGTAAAATCCTGCTGAGGCATTCAGCCCGTATATCCCTCGTATGTAGTCTATCCTACGTAGCCCGTCCAATCAAACAGTGCCCATTTTGAGTGATTTTGGCGAAGTTTACGCCACATCTGGACATGAGCCTCACCGGGATGTGGAGAAGCCATCTTGTCCCGAATCGACTGTTTCGAATAGAAACCCCTTTAGACAAAGGAATTCCAGCATCCACGGCAATGATTTGACACATTTCTCACTGAGTGAGGCATCAAAGTGTCACAATTTACAGCAAGCAGAATAAAAGTCGCAGGAAGATGTTCATGGAAGAGCAATCAGCGGTACGACCCACTCCGTTTATCATGGTGTCGTTAGTTCTGGCAGGGTTCGCCCCTGCGCTTCTTGCAGGACTATTGACCCAGCAAATTCCAGTTGGTCGCTCAGTCGCTGGTCAGATCAATCGAGACAAGTTGGTTTTCTCACAATACGCGGTACAACTCGGAGAAGTACGACCGACTGGGACGATTCCAGCACATTTCGACTTCTTCAATTCGGGTGAAACACCGATTGAAATCCTCAAACTGGAACCGAGTTGTGGTTGTCTGGCACCGCGTCTTTACGATGACAAGAAAGTTTACAAACCGGGAGAACATGGGCGTTTCTACGTTTCAGTCAAAACAGCCAACGAATCAGCTGGTCCGAAGACTTACACAGTGAAAGTGAAGTACGACGACGGAGAACCGAAAGAACGACTCGTCTCGTTCAGGTTAACGATCCCGGAAAAGAAAGTTTCTGTCACGCCTGCAGAAGTCTACTTTTATCAGTTGGACGGTAGCGCCGATTTTCGTGAAATCGTCGTAGAAGATCACCGAGGTCGAAATTTAACGATTACCAATGTGATCTGTCCAACAGAGTTCGCGACGGTCACCTTGGGGGCAAAAATCACCGATGGTCAAACAACGCGGACGCCCATTCGAATTGACATCCCTGCGAATGTTCCTCCCGGTCGCAAAACCGCTGTCTTGACCATTCAGACGGATGACTCCGATTACTCTGTGATCAAGGTTCCAATTCTCATTTGGGGGAAAGAACTCAAAATACAGCAGACGAGTGCAGAAGAAGTCGCCCCACAGACCAATTGACACCAGATTAGCGAGGAACTCAACACCTGTGCATCTCACGAAGCGTTTTCAAGAAACGGATGCCCAATTTAATGCCGAGTGACACAGATCAAGAACAAACGTTGCTTCACACAAACAGGAAGGCCTGTGCTACTTCAATAACGATACTGACACGACCTGGAGATAACGCAATCACTTTAAGACCAATCACCACTCATATCTTCAGGACCGAAATCATCGATCTGCGTTCGCAATAAGTCGCGTTCCTGTCGGGTGATGTCGAGGTCAAACATCAAGTATTTCAGATCGAGACGAAGCTGAGACAATGCCTCTTGCACGAGATTCAAAATACGTCGCCTGCGTCGAACGCAATCGACTACTTGAGAATAGGAATGTTCAAGTTCGCGGTAATGCTCTTCCGGCAGGGCAGCAATTTTTTTTCCCAGTTCGACAAATTCGCGAGGAAGTTCGTCAGCAGTGGACTCTGGAAACCGTTGTGAATTTTGCATGATAACTTCTGCCTTTTTTGGACCACGTATCCCGAATCAAAGACGTCGGTTGCCGGTTGTCGACTATACGTCTGTGAGCGGTCGCGAAGGAAGTGCGTTCATTTCCAAGGACTCTCTCTTCTCAGAACCATGTTGCCAAAACGCAACCACCAAACACAAGCGACATCACCAAAACTTCCGTAAACAGCAGTTAATCCGGATATTGCCGGCCACTTGTATCAATTGTACTCATTGGATTCATAAAAGGACTTTTCAGTTCATGTCGCGTTTTGGCATCATCGTCCTGCTGGGAATACTTTCGGTGGCAGGTGGATTCGATGGTTCAGCTCTTGGACAGACACGACCATCGGGCGGGCAACGGTCCAACCTTCAATTGGACTTCGAGGACCGACAGATTCATTGGCGGGTCGCGACCCCAACTCTCGCTTCAAATCTGACCTCTCAGGAGAACACTGATGTCGATCGGCATGGCGGAAAGCGATGTGAGCGATTGATTTTCAAATCGTCTCAGTATGCCGAAGAACAACGATTGGTTCTGGATGTCGCCCCTGCTCGTGCAATTGAGGAACTCAAGGCATCGCTCTGGTTCCGCGCTTCCTTCCCTGAAGCACGTTTGAGTTTGCGTCTTCGATTGCCTCATCAAATTGATCCCCGGACAGGTCAGCCGCTTTCTCTTGAACTGCCTGGATCAAGGTACACAGAGGCGAACCGGTGGCAGCAACTGGAATGTGAAACAACCGAAGCGGCGATCAACAGGCAATTGATCCTCGCTAGAGCACAATTTGCATCGCAAGGTAATCGTATTCAAATCGACACGAGAGAAATGTACGTCGATCAAATTTCTCTTGTCTTCCCACTCCGTCAAGGTGAGACTGGACTGCAAATTGATGATGTCTCTTACGGACCGATTGTGCGTCCTGGCGATCTCGTTCTCACCCCTGAGCCAACAAGTCACGGGAGAGTTCGTCTCAAGGCTTTTAATGATCGCATCCTGAAAGACGATCAACCTTTTTTTCCAGTCTTCACACTCTACCACGGCGAGTCCATTAACGACATTAAATCGACCGGTGTCAATATGCTCTGGATTCCCGATTACGCCGACCGGGCAATTCTAAAAGCTCTTGATGAAGTTGATATTGGAGCAATTGCCCAGCCGCCGCAGCTGACACCCGAAGAAGCCGTGCTGAAACGCAAAGGTCTCCCAACATTTCCTGATTGGACAGATAGCATTTGGGCGTGGATGTTCGGACACGAAATCCCTGCCGATGATGTCCGTTACATTAAGTCCTGGGTCGAACAGGTTCGCGATGCAGATCGACAAATGCGTCGCCCCGTCTTGGCAGATGTCGTCGGCAACGAAAGAGCGATTCATCGTACCGTCGACCTTCTCGGCAGTAGTCAGTTTGTCATGCACACTGCGATCTCGGCACCTCTGCATGCAAAGCAGTTAAAGCACCGACGCAATCTCGCATTGCCTGGCAAGCCGATGTTCACGCATATTCAAACCGAAGCATCATCGGCATACCTGGATCATCGAGGAGAAGGTCAAACTCTGCCGATCGTAGAGCCAGAGCAAATTCTGCATCAGGGATACGCGGCACTTGCCGCTGGTTTTAAGGGAGTTGGTTTCTGGAAGCACATTCCATTGGACTCAGACATTCCTGGACTCAACGAACGCGTTCATGCGATTCGATTATTTGCGCTTCATTGTCAAGTTCTTCAACCCTGGTTGGCGACTGGTCGAGTTGTCGATGACTTACCAATACGGCTCGACAGCGAGGATCAACGGCAACAAACAGGCATATTAGCACCCTTGAAATCACGTTGGGACACACCTGTTCAACGAGTCGGTGCCATCCTCAATGCAAAACAAACGGAAATCCTGGCGACAGTCATTCGTAGCGACGATGGCTTACTCATTCTTCCAGTCTGGTACGAAGAAAACGAGCAATGCGTTCCTGGCCCTCAAGTTGCCAAAGGCATTCGCATGCTTCTCAAGGGGGACATCTGGCAAGCCTGGGAGGTCACTCCAGTCGGTGTAACTCAATCGAATCTTGAGGTTTCATGGCCTGCCGGAGGAACTGAAATTCATCTGAAAGAGTTTGATCAACAATCAACCATCATCATCACCAGCAAGCCTTCGGTCGTTGAACAACTCCAACGCGATTGCCGCCAGATCCGTGACGACGCCGCTCGCTCCATGGTTTCTTTAGCGTCTCTCAAATTCAAAAGAGTCCAAGACGTTCACAACGAACTTGTCAGTCTCAATCAAACGGTTCCCCAAGCAGAACTTTCCTTACGTCAAGCTTACTCCTACCTTGAAACAGCGAGCAAAGAACTCGACGCGTCGCATCCCGTGGAAGCCTACACTGCCGCTCGAAAGTGCCTGCAACATCTGCGAATTTTGCAGAGACGCTACTGGGAAGCAGCAACCGCAGATTTGCCGTCAGTGGTCACAAGTATGGACGCAACAAACTTCCAGACTCTTCCGGATTATTGGAGAATGATCAAGGATTTGGGAACACGAACGCGTACATCGCCAAACTTGATCCCCACCGGAGACTTCGAAAGTCTGGATGCCATGTACGATCCGGAGCATGGTCCGTGGAGTAATGGATCAAGTTCAACGGGTAAAAAGCGAATCCAACTCCAGCACGACCGCACCCGTAACGATCACTATCTTTCTTTGCAATTGGAGTCGACACCGGGTGAGAACGCTACGGCTGTTCTAGTCAGCCCAGAAGTCTCTGTCATAGCTGGCGATCTTGTCGTCATCACTGCTCAAGTTCGCGTGACGCGTCCATTTATCACAGCAGACGATGGTTTCCTGATTTTCGATACACTTGTTGGAAGCCAAGGCGCCGTGTGGTTCAACGAATCGAAATCGGATTGGCAAACAGTCAAAATCGTTCGACGTATTTCTCGTGATTCCAGATTTCGCGTTCGTCTGGAACTGCGGGGTAACGGAGCGGTTGATGTTGACGGACTGCGTGTCCATCGACTGCTTCCGTGACCAGTCGAGCGGCAAGGGAAAGTGTTTCATCTGCCGCACACTTGATGTGCTCGGCAAACCGGGAATAGAGCTTTGATCTGTTGCAGAACATTTCTTTGAGAAACACGCTCATGAACGACGAAATCTTTGACGTCTGCGACGCTTCCGATCATGTCATCGGACAAGCATCACGCGCCATCGTTCATGCTCAAGGTCTTCTACATCGTGCTGTTCATATTTGGATCTGGAGATCGGATGGTCGCCTGCTGGTGCATCTTCGATCAACGACCAAGGATCAATTCCCATCTCACTATACCTCATCCGCATCAGGTCACCTTGATGCTGGTGAAGAGTATGAAGCTGCCGCTCACCGCGAACTCAAAGAAGAACTCGACCTCTCCGGTCCTCTCCACTTCGAGACGAAACTCCCTGCCTCTGCCGAAACGGCGAACGAGCACTCTGTTCTTTACTCATTAACAACCGACGAAACCCCGCATCCGGACCCTGGTGAAATTGCAGCAGTGGAATATTTCACCACTGATGAACTTCGTGATCTTCTGGCAACTCGTTCTCACCAATTAACACCTCCGTTTCGCTCTCTCTTGAAATGGTGGCTAGAGAAGTGTTGATTGAATCACCCCAACGCAGGTGGCGCTGACATTCTCCTCGTCAGTGACTCAGGCAATCTCTCCAACAGTGGCACAGACTTTCCAGTCTGTGTAAAACTGATGATCGAACGACTGAATTCACCTACCCTGTTTGCCTCCCTTCTTACACAGAGTACAGGATCGCGAAATGAAACTTTCCATTGCCACGCTTGCCTCTTTCCTCGCGATGACTGCTTCGATCGCGATTGCTCAATCTGCGGGTGAGTCTCCCAAGTTTGCGATAGTGATTCACGGCGGGGCTGGGAGCTCGTCTTCAAATCAAGAATGGAATGCGAAGCGCAAAGCAGTCTTAACGCAAGCGCTGGAGACAGGGACCGAGATGCTCAAAACCGGTCGCAGCAGTCTTGATACTGTCGAAGCTGTCATCCGAATTCTGGAAAACTCTTCATACTTTAACGCTGGCAAAGGAGCCGTCTTCAATTCCGCCGCAGGGCATGAACTAGACGCATCGATCATGGATGGTCGCGACCGTTCGTGCGGCGCCGTTGGAGGAGTTCGTACGGTTCGCAATCCGATCTCTCTTGCCCGTAAGGTGATGACGGAAACGCGGCACATCCTGCTCGTCACAGATGGTGCAGAAAAATTCGCTGATCGATTCAAAGATGACCCGCAGATCGAACGTGTCGCCAACAGCGATTTCTCGACAGGTCATCAACTCAAGCGATTGAAGAAGGCCCAAGCGAAGGAACAGAAAAAAGAGAACAGAAGTGACTCCGACAAAATGGGAACTGTCGGCTGCGTCGCATTGGACACACACGGCAACCTTGCCGCGGCGACATCAACTGGCGGACTGAATAACAAACAGTATGGACGAATCGGCGATTCACCCATCGTCTGTGCTGGCACATTTGCAGACAATCAAACCTGCGCAGTTTCGTGCACAGGCATCGGCGAAGACTACATGCGAAACTCGGTCGCCTACGATGTCTCCGCGCGAATGGAGTATCGTGGAGATTCTGTAAAGAAAGCTGTCCACGGGATTCTCTTTAATCCGAAACGTCAAGTCCGCGGCGGCATCATTGCCCTCGATAAGGACGGGAACATTGTCATGGAATTCAACACCGCAGGTATGTCCCGTGCCACCGCAGATTCCACCGGACGAAGCGAAGTCCACATTGGAAAGTGAGGCTTGTCATATAGTCGTAGATCGCCAATCGTCAACTTCCACACGTAGCCGCGGTGATTCACCGGGGGGGGGACGGTGTGTCACACTTAATCGTTGGTCCACAAACGTCCCAAGCTTGCTTCCCACCGGGTGGATCAGCCGATGCTAAATGAGACCAGTCTTTCTGGTGGTGAAAATAATTTGCTCTATTCGCGAATAATCGCTCTGCGTACAATCCCTCCACAAGGTTTGCTCTTTGGATCGTGAAGCTGCTTCCGTCGATTTCTACGACGAAACTACGGTCCGAGTCCGTGGGGTCCGTCCAGTGAAGTCGGAAGTTCATCCTCGTTCCTGACAATCTCTATGAAGGATTCGCGCATGACCATGACAACTCATCGAGTGTTGCCGCCAGAGATTTGCGATATTCAGGCTGAAATGGAAGAGATCGCGGCTTCGTACGGATTGGATTTCTTCGAGACGATTTTTGAAATGCTCGACTAAGAAGAACTGAGCATGTTCGCGGCGTACGGTGGCTTCCCGGTTCGTTACCCGCACTGGCGATTTGGTGCCGAGTTCAACGAACTTCTCAAAAGCTATTCGTATGGCCTTTCTAAAATTTACGAGATGGTCATCAATACCGATCCGTGTTATGCGTACCTGTTGTCTGCGAATGCAATCGGTGATCAGAAGCTGGTCATCGCGCACGTCTACGGTCACTGTGATTTCTTCAAGAATAATGCTTGGTTCGCACCGACGAACCGAAAAATGCTCGACCAAATGGCAAATCACGCAGCTCGAGTGAATCGCTACGTTGACCGCTACGGCTATGAGAAAGTCGAACGTTTCATCGATGCCTGCCTGTCCCTCGACAATCTCATCGACCCTCACGCACCACACATCCAGCGCAAGGCTAAACCGGATTTCGCAGAGAAAAATAAAAACGAATCTCACGTTCAAGAGCTTGACCAGCATCCAGAGCATGGACGCTTTCGTGCGAAGTCCTACATGGACCCGTTTATCAATCCTCCAGATGTTCTGGAACGCGAAAAAATGCGAGAGCACGAAGAGCGAGAACTTCATATGACTCAGCGTTCCTTTCCAGAAGAACCGCAACGCGATGTCCTGTTGTTTCTCCTTGACCACGCTCCACTTGAACAGTGGCAGCATGATATTCTCGCAATCATTCGCGATGAAGCGTACTACTTCGCTCCGCAAGGACAGACCAAAATCATGAACGAAGGATGGGCGAGTTACTGGCACTCAACAATCATGACGAAGCACGGTCTAACGGACGCAGAGGTCATCGACTATGCCGACCACCATTCCGGCACCATGGCGATGTCACCGCAACGACTCAATCCCTACAAGGTCGGCATCGAATTGATGCGGGACATCGAACAGCGCTGGAACAAAGGGCAGTTTGGCAAAGAGTGGGAAGACTGTGACGACATGGACGAGAAGTCAAACTGGGACAGGCAACTCGGACTGGGACGAGAGAAAATCTTTGAAGTGAGGCGGATTCACAACGACCTGACCTTCATCGATACATTTCTCAACGCCGACTTTTGTCGGCGTCACAAGATGTTTTCGTTTGCCTACAACGACCGCTCCGGTGACTACGAGATTGCCTCGCGTGAGTTCGATGACATCAAGCAGCAGTTCCTCGCAAGCTTGACCAACCACGGACGACCGTTCATTTACGTCGTCGATGGCAATCATCACAATCGCGGCGAACTCTACTTACGGCACGACTATCAGGGAGTCGAACTCAAGCAGGACTACGCCAACGCGACCTTGTCAAACCTGCAAAAGATCTGGAATCGCCCAGTGAACCTGGAAACCGTGATTGATGACCAATTGTCGACGATTTCGTACGATGGGCACACACATGATGTCCACAGCATTGAGTCGTGATGTCCTGTTCTTCAAACCCTGAACTTCTTCAAACCCTGAACGGTGCAACCTGAAGATCGCTTCTGAAAGTTTCTGATAATCGACTTTCAGACTCGCAAACGAGCATCAAAAAGCTTACTGTCAACTCGTTCGATTTATCTCTTCATTTTCATTGACAGGGAAACGGGTTTATGGGTACGCGACATCGCTCAAGTGGCAACCGACGGAGGAAGAAAAAACCGCAGCGAAGTAATAATGGAATGCTCACCGGGTTACTCGTCGGTGGAGGCATCGTTGCCGTTGTGGCAATTGTTGTGGTCGCATTTATTATTGGAAGGCAATCTGGGCAGAGTCCGAACGATCAAGCCGTCGCAGATTCGCCACCTGCTTCACCGCAACGGACTCCAGAGAGCACTTATGAAAACTTAAGCAGCAGCGACACTCTGCCTGAGTCCCCAAATGCGGCAATGGATCTAGTGAAGGAAACCGTTGTCGATGCCAGTATCGATCTAGCGGATCCGACAGCGATCGAAGGGGCGGAGTTGAATATTTCTGGCATGAAGAAAGAAGCGTCCGACTCAAGTGATCAGAGACCAAGTGAGCCTTATCAATTACCAGCACTCATCGAGCTGGTAGAAAGTTCGGTTGTTCGAATTTTGGTAAAAAGTAAATTTGGTGGCAGTTTAGGAAGCGGCTTTGTCGTTGGTGAAGAAGGTGTCATCGTCACGAACTATCATGTTCTCGAAGGTGCAACGTCCGCAGAAGTGCAGTTCAACGATGGGCGAAAAGAGCCAGTTGCAGGCATCTTCAAAGTTGATCACGAACGCGATTTGATCGTATTCAAAATCAACGTTCCACAAGGGGGATTGAAATCGCTTTCCGTTGCCGATTCTTTACCAGCGAAGGGAATCAATGTTGCAACATTCGGTGCCCCGCGTGGTCTTTCCTTTACCACTTCTGAAGGAATCGTCAGTGGACTTCGCGATGCCAAAGAGGTGGGGCATGCTGCCGGGAATTATGTTCAGACAACAGCAGCCATATCAGGTGGGAACAGTGGAGGTCCGCTCGTCGATATGTACGGAGAAGTCATTGGAGTCAACACGTTCAAGCGGACAGATGGAGAGAGCCTGAACTTTGCGATCTCGTGCCTTGATATTCGAGATATGGTTAAAAACAAGGGAGACAAAGTCGTTCCCCTCTCTCCTGAAAACGTTCCGGTGAAAATTTCAAGTGGGTATGGAGGGGCAGAAAATCTGGTAGGAACTGAACGTGGTCGATTATTGCTCAGCCAGATTCGTGAAGCAACGATCATCATGGTCCCCTTCAATTCAGATCCCTCTGGTCGAATTACCGGATTTGTGCAACGAAAAGCAGAAACAACGTTCGAGAAACGACTGAAATGGAAAAGCATCAAACGGCGTTCTGACGTCAATCAAAGTACAGCATTTGTAATTGTTGCAATGTATTTTTCTCTCACAGAGGGGCAGGAGAGAAATCTCGTGAGTGACCTGAACATTCACATGGTCATCCTCTCTCGTGATGTCGACAAAGAAGGGACCGAAATGACCGCGATTGTCTGGGACGAAAAAAAAGCTGTCGGCAAAGTCACTCTGAGATCGCTCGCGGATGGTGTCGTTTCACGAACTCTTGAAACACGAGTCTCTCAGTATTTTTCGGATCTTTCATCTGCCTACCGTCGGGCACTTCGCGAAGTAAACTAATTCGTATTGGACGTTAAAACATCATGGCAAAACAACACGCGCCACGTTTTCTGGAAGTCGTCAACGACGCAAAAACTCGAGTTGCGGAATGTTCGATTCACGATGTTCATCAGATGCAAAAGTCTGGCGAAAGTTTCGTTCTTGTCGATGTTCGTGAAGAAAGTGAATTCGCCAGGGGGCATCTTCCAAACGCGATTCATCTTGGGAAAGGCGTGATCGAGCGTGATATCGAAAAGGTGATCCCGGAGACATCAGCGAAGCTTGTTCTCTATTGCGGTGGAGGATTCAGATCGGCACTTGCTGCCGATGTCGTGCAGAGAATGGGATACACCGATGCCATCTCAATGGATGGAGGCTGGCGAGACTGGAACGAAGCTGGATTTGCGACAGTTTCACCCGAGTAAGTTGAGACCGAGTCTCAATTTGACCCACTCGCCCCTGACCTTCTCGTGAATTGCCTTGACACCTGAAATACACAGGTCTAAAACGAGTCTGAATAAGAGATTCCATAAAAGGTCTCTCTTGATTATTCCGACTAAGGGAGAAGAACTCGCTGTTGGAGTGACAGGTCAAGAGGCCAAAGAGGTTCATCCTCTGTGAGTTCATTTTTTAATTGTTCATCAAGGAAAGGGAAAATCGGATGACACACGTTGTCGCTGAGCCATGTTTTAACTGCAAATACACAGACTGCGTTGTCGTCTGCCCAGTCGAATGCTTCTACGAAGGTGAAGCGATTCTTTACATTCATCCGGATGAATGTATCGATTGCGAAGCCTGCATTCCAGAATGTCCGGTTGAGGCGATCTTCCACGAAGACAACCTGCCAGAAGAATGGGCTGGCTACACAGAACTCAACGCTGAAATGGCACCAAACTGCCCCGTGATCACAGAGAAGAAAGAAGCGATGGGCGAAGACGTCGGCTAATCCTTCGGCTTGCACTGAAGATTCAAAGCTGAACTGCGAATTGCGGTTCAGCTTTTTTTATGCGCACTTCCGAATTTCCTCGCACACTTGAAGTGGGCGGCTAAACGGTTGCAAGCTCTTACTTCACGAAACGTTCAGTGCTCAATCGAGCTAACGATTGCGTCGAAGATGCCGTCCCATGTATGCACCGCTGCTACCGTTGCAATTTCTAATCCAGCTTCAATCGCTGCCTGTTCTGTGACCGGACTGATTGCAGCAAACTTGGGAGCGCTTTTGAGATCGAGATTCGTGATGAGATGAGCGATATTCCGGGCAATCGTTGGACTACTCAGGCCAATCCAGTCGACATCTCCGTTCACGAGAGCCTTGTCGACACCATCAGAAAAGCATTCAACATCGCGGTGATCGTACACCACTAAACTTTGGAAATTTGCACCTGCTGCCGTCAGAATTTCTGGCAGAACTTCGCGACCACGATTCGCACGCGGCCAGAGAACTTTCTTGTCTGCAACCTGATCAGTGAGTGCGGCGGCGAGTTCTTCCCCTCGGTAAACTTCCGGAACAACGTCTGCACGCAATGAATACATTTTCAGTCGCTCTGCCGTGGCTGGTCCAATACAGGCAAGTTTTGTGTTGGAGAGAATTCGATTGTCGAATC
>DAOUPA010000094.1 GCA_030626405.1 Planctomicrobium sp. | reverse complement strand
TTAATGCAAGGCATGGTCTCGGATTGAAAGTTGAGAGCAGGTTCGCTGGACACTTTAAGTGTCCAGCGAAAGCGATGTAGGGTGGGTGAAGTCGATCGCAAAGGTGGGTTGCGTATGCGAATTGAACTGTGAGTCAACTCACAAGTTGATCACACCAGAACTTGCATAACCCACCAATTCTGAGATTCGCATACTTCACCCACCCTACGTCTCATCGTTCTTAAAGCACTGCTGGGCGAGCCAGTAGTGGCACACGCTGAGAGATGACATCAACAAAAAAGCCCGATGAATCGTTATTTCGAAACAACTCACCGGGCAGGGTTCAGCCACATCAGTTCTCACCGCTTATGCGGGTTGAAGGTCGCACAGGGCTTCTTTCAACCGGCCACGGGCGGTGTGGAGTCGTCGCTTGATCGTTCCGATCGGGCTGGAGAATCGGACGCTCATTTCTTTGAGTGACTGACCTTCAAAGTAGAAGGCCAGCAACGTGTCGCGATCAAGTGGTCGTAATTGGCAGATGCCGTCTCGGACTTGTCCAGCCTGTTCTGACTGGAGGACATCGTCGAGCGGAG
The DNA here is from genome assembly GCA_030626405.1 of Planctomicrobium sp. GTDB lineage: Bacteria > Planctomycetota > Planctomycetia > Planctomycetales > Planctomycetaceae > Thalassoglobus. The sequence goes on along the minus strand of DAOUPA010000094.1, from coordinate 16,683 downwards.
CCTGTCGCTTTCCGGAGACGCCACCGAAGGTTTCAGGAGCCTGTACGGTCTCTCGTGGCCGACGCACGGCACGGTTGATCGCCATGCGAACAGCGATTCGCTTCAACCAGCCGACGAACCGTTCTGGTTCGCGCAACTGATCGAGCTTTCGCATTGCTCGCATAAAAACTTCCTGAGTCACTTCGATTGCTTCAGATCGGTTTCGCAATCGGCGAAACACAACAGCGAAGACGACGGTTTCGAATTCTTTGACCAGTTCGCCAAAGGCTTCTCGGTCGCCAGCCTGCGCTCGGAGTACAGTTTCAAGGTTGAGTGTGTCAGTCATTTATTCGCCTCCCCATCCAAGGGTGCGTTGTGAGAGCGACTTCTGCCGATTGCGACCACGCAATAACGTGTCGTAACGATAAATAAGTGCGGAAGTCAGCCTCTTGTGTTTGTTAGTAAAAAGGGTCGAACCTTTTCGTATCCTCAATGTGTCTACTCCTGAGCGTCAGATGTAAACATCCGTGACGCATGCCACAGGCGCGTTGCCGCTGCATTGGAGGCCGTTGCATTTGAAGTTTGGATACAGAATTTGATTTGACAAAATATGACATTGAAAAAATCCTTACTGAAGTAATTAAGGGTTGAGTGAAACGAGAAAAATAAACCGTGCGAACAGACCACTTTCACAGTGCTTGCAAAGTGACTGTGCGAGTGCGATCGACGGGGATTCCTAAGGACATCTGAATCGAATGAGCCTGCTTGCGAAGGTTCACAATTTCAGAAGCAAAAGATTCCTAATGTCGATTCCGGAGACGAAAACGCTGCCGATTTGGCGATACCGTTGTGTTTGAAACTCTGGTGTTTCAATAAAAGCGGCATCAAACGAAAAGTTCACATCGTGGGATGCGAGCTTTTCCGCAGCGGGCTGTCACCGGGGAGATCAAATTGAATGCGTCGAAAAGTTCGACGGGGTTTCAGTTTGATTTCACAAGGAAATCGAGCCGTAGGATATCGTTCGACTAATCACGAACGACGCCCACGCCGCGGCTGGCAAATCGCCAGCATCTCTGGAAACTCTTTCAGGTGATTTCCCGAGCGGTTCTTGCTTTGGTAAGCAAGCCTGACTCGCGAGAAACGGGAGTAACCGTTTCGTCACCTGAGTCGGTTTCGGTAGCCGTTTCCCGGGTTCGCGATACGCCTCATGGCGTTCGTCGAGACCGCATACCTCATCGCGGTGGCGCAGATCAGTACACGAGACAGGACCGGCGACGACGGTTGACACTTGGGCGTCAGTCATATCGACTGTGCCAGTGGTTCCGTTGACTTGATTGCCGTTTGTCATGATGTGCTGTGTCATCGTTGCACCTCCTGCGAATGTCGCAGTCCTCGGGGAAACACAAAACTGGCTCTTGATTGAGCCAAAATGAATTGGTCTGAAGGAGACCGAAATCAATACTCACTTGGTACGTGTTGGAGTTGGAAGATGAGTCCATCTACAATCCACCTACGTTCTTCTACGCTTGTTGACCTTCACAGTATCAAAAAGGTTCGACATTTTTGGTGAGATATTTCGCTTTTTCTATCGAATTTGAGACAGCACTCGAAAAAATATTGTGTTGTCTGCGTTTGATTTTACCTTCATGAACTTAAATCAGGCTGTCGTATGTTTCGTCTGTTATTGACTTTACTTCTTCTCGTCGGGGTTCAGCATAGTTCTGCCAAGGGGGCAGAACCGCGTCTGTTTCAGGTTCGTTTTGGCAAGGAGGTTTTTTCTGAAAGTTACACTGGACGTGTCTACGTTTTCCTGAGTCGCGGCTCGAAGGAGCCTCGGCGGGGGCCGGATTGGTTCACTCCAGAGCCGTTTCTCTCGCTGGATGTCGAGAACTGGCAGCCGGGGGCTTCGCTTGATTTGTCCACCAGTGACCCTGCTGTTCGTAAATTCCCGAAAGGTTTTGATCAGCTTGATCTGACCGGCATGGTGGCTCAGGCGGTGGTTCGCTTCAATCCACACGACCGTCACGTTGGAACCGGAACTGGAAATGGCTACAGCAAACCTGTTCGTTTGGGACCGAACTTAACGGTCAGTTTGCCTGTGGTGCAGGTCGTCCCGGAGCGCAAAGCACGAGAGAGTCAGCGGACGAAGGTCGTGACGATTCAATCGAAACTTCTTAGCGAGTTTCATCATCGACCGGTCGAACTCAGGGCGGCAATAACTTTGCCGTTGGGATATCAGGCGAACTCGAATCACAGATACCCTGTGATTTATGAGATTCCCGGTTTCGGCGGAACGCATCTTGATGCCCGGCAATGGCAACGGCACCAACGCCAACGTATGAACACGAAAGGCGTTGATTTCATCAAAGTGCTGCTCGATCCAAGTTGCCCGCTGGGGCATCACGTTTTTGCGAATTCTGCGAACAATGGTCCGTACCTAGACGCTCTAGTCCAGGAATTTATCCCGGAAATTGATCATCTCTTCCGTACTGACGCCAGAGAGTATGGACGCTTCCTGACTGGTCATTCCTCCGGCGGGTGGAGTTCTCTCTGGATTCAGGTGAATTCCCCGAAGACGTTCGGTGGAACGTGGAGTACATCGCCCGATCCAGTTGACCTTCGCGATTTTCAGAGGATCAATGTCTACGAGCCGGGCGAGAAGATGTTCGTCGACAATCAAGGTCAGCGGCGACCGCTCGCACGGATGAATGGCAGGATAATGCTGTGGTACGATGACTTCTCGCACATGGAAGACGTATTGGGCTTCGGCGGTCAACTGCACAGCTTCGAAGCGGTCTTTAGTCCCCGTGGCGTGGATGGGCTTCCGGTTCTGTTGTGGAATCGAAAGACAGGTGAGATCAATCCCGACGTCGCCGAATCCTGGAAGAAGTACGACATCAATCTCATCTTACAAAATCACTGGCAGGAGCTAGAGCCGGACTTAAAAGGCAAGCTGCACGTTTTTATGGGAGATCTGGACACGTTCTACCTTGAAGGAGCGACAATGCTTCTGAGGGAAACAATGGTGAAACTTGGCAGCGACGCGAAGATTGTCATTTTGCCTGGCAAGAACCACATGAACCTCTTCGCTGGCGGGCTTGATCGGAAAATTGAAGAGGAAATCGCGGCTCAATATCTCGAACATCAGAATTCGAAGCCGTCAGAGTGAGTGATTATTGAGAACTCAACGCATTTCAGTGCGGAATCGCGTGTGATATCTCTATGATCAGGAACCGTCTCGCGAATGGAAGCTGAAACAGCAGCACTTTTTCCGCACACTTAAGGTGCACGGCTCAATTATTCCAGATCGATGCTGAATGATTGCGGACGCAAAAAGCGTGAAACCACACGATGGACAACGAAACTGATTATGTGTGTGCCTCATGTGGAGAGGAGATCGTGATCCCGGTTGATCCGACGCAAGGACGACAGCAGGAGTACGTGGAGGATTGTCCGGTTTGTTGCTGTCCAATGGTGATTCAAATTGAAATCCATTCGGACGGTTCCGTGGAGTGCCGGGCGTATCGAGAGTAATTTCGTTGAGTTGTTCGGAGCGAAGCTCCCTGGAGATGAAACGTGAATCAGATATTTTTCTTTCTGGCCGGTCTTGGTAATGTCGCATTACTTGTGACGATCTGGCTTGGCTGGCATATTGAGGATACGACCTCATTCTCAGAAGTGGCTCGCCAGCAAGTGTCGCTTCACTTCCAGTTTGCACTCGCATCGTCCGTCTTTGCACTGTTCGTGCATGCCGTCGTGTTGACCTATTTTATGGGGACTGGTCGCTGGATTCAGGAAACGAGCGAGGCCTACCGTTTCGATAGTGCCGCACGAGAGCAAAATGTAAAACTGAAGTATCAGGTTCTTCCTGGAATGATGCTCTGCTTGTTACTCGTGCTTGCAACAGGCGCTTTTGGTGCGATCGCTGATCCGAGTTCCAATACTCAAATGGAATATGGCGCGACGATACATTTCACGATTGCGGTGACATTCTTCATCGTCAATCTACTGGTGAATGTTATTCAGTACGGTGCAATCGTTCGAAATTCAGAAGTGGTTGATCTCGTGTATCAGGAAGTTCTGGCCGTTCGAAAAGAGCGTGGGTTGGACGATCCGAAAGAGCTTCCTTAATTTCAGGTTTTGTGAGTTCGCCACCCACTTCAAGTGCGTGGCGAAAGATTCGATTGTTCTCTACGAAGGTCAACGTTTCCAGAAAAGGAAGAATCCGGTCGATCATAATGTTGCTAGATGCCGACAGCTTCTCTAATCTTCTCGAATACACTCGTCGACACTTCCTGACCTCTGTCCAGAACGGTACTCGTGTCCTTAATTACCGAACAGTCCGAGTTTGACCAGCTTTGCGAACGAATTTCCGCCGCTGGCGTTGTTGCATTTGATACCGAATTTGCCTCGGAATCGTACTATCGCCCCCGATTGTGTCTGTTGCAGTTCGGTTTTGCGGACGAAATTGTCGGCGTTGATCCGTTTCAGGTGAGCGATCTCTCGAAGTGGTGGGAGGTCATGGCAGACGATGTCACGACTGTGGTCGTTCATGGAAGTCGTGAAGAAGTCCGGTTTTGCCAGTTTGCAATTCAGCGACCACCTCGGAAACTTGTCGATGTTCAAATCGCAGAAGGCTTAAGATCTCGTGGCTATCCGATTTCACACACCAACCTAGTCAGCCGTGTCCTCAGCACCACTGTGAAACACGGGAAGCAAACTCGCACTGATTGGGAGCGGCGCCCTTTATCAGACAGTCAAATTGAATACGCTCTAGAAGATGTTCTCCATCTGATTCAGATTTGGGAAACACAGAAAAAATCTCTGAAAAAGTTGGGGCGGCTTGAGTGGGCGGAAGCGGAATTTGAACGTTTCGTTCAGGACGTGTTTGCCGAAGAAAGTCGCGAAGGTTGGCTCAGGCTCTCTGGCTACTCACGATTAAATCGTCGAGATATGGCAACAGCGCGGATGCTGTTTCAATGGCGAGACCAAATGGCCTCTGGTAGAAACAGACCTCCTCGGCGAGTGCTGCGGGATGACCTCCTTATCGATGTTGCTAAGCGTCAACCAAAATCTCTCAAAGAGCTGAACATTGTCCGTGACATGAATCGTCGCGACTACCAACAACATGCGGACGATATTCTGAGTGTTGTCAAAGAGGCTGTGAGCATTTCTAATGATGACCTGCCAGAAAAAACGAAACGCAAAAACTATCCATCGCAAGATGAAGTTCTGGCTCGGATTTTAGGGCTCGCGCTGGCAAATCGCTGTCAGGAACTTGGCATCTCCATGTCGCTCGTCGGAACTTCCGCCGACCTAAAAGAACTTGTGCGCTGGCATGCCTTCGACAATCAGGAAGGAGAACGCCCAAAGCTTCTCACCGGTTGGCGGAGCGAAGTGTGTGGAAAGCTTCTCACCGATGTTCTCGATGGAAATATTTCCTTGCGAGTCGTCGACCCTCATTCAGAAAACCCGTTGAGCTTTGACGTCGAAACATAATTCGCGTGTAACAAAATCTCTACGATGAGATCGATGAAACTCGAAGCTGATTCTGCTTTGAGGCGTTCTGTACGAGTATGGAAAACATTCACTCAACCCCTCTGGATGAATCTCTAGCTCTTCGCCTATTGAAGAGCCTACTGTATTAATGCAACTGGAAGTGTGTGTGCCAGTTCATTGAAAACCGCTTCGAGTTCAGTTGCGTTCGACGCATGGAAGTGACGACCTCCGGTTACTTCCGCAACATCGATCATTGTCGCCTGATCGGCGGTATCGAGGAACGTGATCGTGTGAATGACGATTCCCATTGCTTTTGCACTCCGTGCGGCATCGACAGGATCTCGTCCGGTATTCCATTCACCGTCTGTCATGACAATCAATGTTTTTTTGGAATCGAGACTAGCTTGTTCGACAATCACTGCAACCCCTTCATCGATTCCTGCAGATAAATTTGTATGGCCAAGCATGTACTGAGTGCCTCGATCATAGATGCTGCTCATGATTGAGTCGAAATTCTTCCCGAGGTCTTGATCACGTATCACAGCAGGGAACGTTTGACCCGTTAGATTGTATTCATTGGTCCCGACTCCTCTCTCCGAAGCCCACGTTACAAGTGCAATTTTAGGAGTCACATTACGTTTCTTCACTGTGCTAATAAACGTCGCGACAGCTCTCGACAACTGGGCCCAGCGGCTGTTTGTTGGATGAGGAGGTGAGAGAAAAGCATCAGTACTGTTGATTGAGCCATCATTGTTGACATCACTGCTGGGAATTCCAGCGGGGTAAGCCCAGTTGATCCCGGAATCATCAAACGTCATGGAGTGAGATCGATCAATGACAAGTACCAATTCCTGCTTGAATTGCGATGCGACCGAAACCGACTGGGGTGTAAACGCTTTGTTTCCGAAAACGGGAGCAAAGAATAGATTCACTGGACCAGATTTTGTACTGGCCGACTTGAGTCCCGTGACACGGACGGTCGTAAATGGAGTCGCGTCGGCAATAAATTTCCATGTCCCATCTAACTGCTCGGAGGACTGTCCAAACTCAAAATCAGTTTCTTCCAAGATGAGTGGGGTACCAGCAACTTCATTTTTCGAAGCGACAAGAATACCTGCTTCGATAGCTTTCGACTCATCGCCGTTTGAACTGGAGAGTTCACCGGCAGCGGCTTTTGCTGCAGCATCGACTGCGGCGCGGAGCTCCGTTCGTGCCAGCTGCATAAAAGCGACATCCACACTGTAAACCACCATCGCCAGAATGATGGTCAACAACATCAGCACAAAGACCAGCATGGTCCCTTTCGGGTGAGTCATGATTGTTTTTTTGCATCGAGGGAAATTTCGCACCATAACGATAGCCCTTAAATTTAATGGATTTGGGATTTGGTGTCTAAGTTTCAAGTTAAAAACCCTGAGTGGGATAAAAACGCGTCGCAATTTGAAGGATCAGTGAACACTAAAACAGCTTGAACATGAGCCTGTTCAAGGCTGTAAGAGACAGCTTTGTTTTCTGGAACAATTTTTTATCAATTCCGGAAACATCAATACCTAATACCCACTTTGAGTTGATTCGCGAGTGAGAGTGCATTTTTTTATCATTGTCTTGTTCGAGACGTATTTCGGGGTGATCCACATATTATCCCCCAGTGGTATTGAAATTGTCACAGTGATTTCTGGCGTGGTGTTACTGATTGTCGATGGAGAGATGACGACGGATGCGTTCTTCGTGCGTACCACTGAAAGAATCGAATTCGACTTGGCTTTGGCCGCAGCTGCGGTTCCTCCTGGAATGATCGCCTCTCGCGCACCTTCATAAGCGGCATTCTGAGCAGTATTGCGAATCATGTTTACCCGAGAAAATTCGATTAGACCGAGCGTTAGCAACATTGCCACAGGCAACATTAGTGCGAATTCGACCGTCACCGTTCCGCAAGGATTAGAATGCTTCTTCAACGATGGCTTGGTCTGTTTATTCATAACAATCACTTGCGGTAGTTTTACCGGGTTGATGCAACCGGGGACATGTGCGCCATTTTCATCGAAAAATTGTGGAAGCACTTGGAGCACGAACTTGTGAATGGCTTTAAAGTCGATTCATCGTAAATTCACGAGTGTAGGTTGTATCTTTAAAAAACCAGTTTGGTCCTATCGAATTGGAATTAGAAGGTGCTCCAATCGTCACTTTAATAGCAGTCCCAGATTCCGTGGCTGCAGTGATCGACGGGGAAACATCAACGCTCGCACCTGCTATATTGTACGTCGCGAGAATTTCATTGGCCCGCTGTATTGCTGTTGCATCGGTTCCACCAACACCCGAGGCAATCTGAGCTGCTTCATAAGTTGCAATCGTCATAGCCTGACGAAGATAGATCGCATTCGATGCTTCAATTGATCCAAAGACCAGGATCATCAAGAGCGGTAAGCAAAGCGCAAACTCGACGGCAGCTAGCCCACGCCGATGAGTTTCAAGAGATTTTAGAGACCGTAAGTGTTTCATGAGTGTCAAACCGATTTTTTAAAAAACCTGTCATTCAACACTAGGTCATTGTTTCGCAGAGACTCTTTCAATTCGGAAAAGTGTTTACCTCAGAATTTGGATTCGCAGAGCAAATTCAGCTTGAACAGGAAGTGAAGTCATTGATGATTTGTTGCCTTTCGGAAACATTTCTCAATCCTCATCTGGACGAGAACGATCGGCCCAATGACCACTGGCATCATTGCCGCTCACAATGACTCCCTTTTCATTCCAGTTCATCCCGGCATGCACACCGCACGCTGCGTAACGCAATGTTAATCCGCAGCGGCGGCGATCACTTTCGTTCGCTTCGGAACCGTGCAGCAGAAGATCGGAATGGAGAGAAATTTCGCCAGCTTGAAGTTCATCGTAGACCTTTTCGCCGTATTGCTCAGGGTCTTCGACAGTTTGGTTAAGAACATTGTGTTCGGTGGAATCACTCGGTCGATATGTGAGATGCCCCACGTGGTGACTTCCTGAAATAAACTTCATACATCCGTTATCGATGTCCGCATCATCAATCGCCAGCCAGACGGTGACTGCCTTGGACGGCGACAACGGCCAGTAACTGGCATCCTGATGCCATGCAACCGCTTTTCCATCGTGGGGCATTTTACAAAAGAAGTGTGACCCCCAGCCCACCACGTTCTCGCCCAGGATGTCGGTCACGCAAGCGACGATTTCAGGATGCCTCAAGAGATCGTAGACACGTCCGTATTTCAAATGTGCCGAACTGATCGAGTAGCTGTCCCCTCCGGCAGCGATCACTTTTTCCAGCAAGTCATCAAAGTAGTCACGGATTTCTGAAATTTCTTCGTCGTCAAAGACTAGAATGGGGCGGACGTAACCTTCTCTATTAAATTGCTCCACCTGCTCCACTGATAGAATCTTCGGGCTGGTGACATCACTCGGATAAAAACTGAGATCACGTTTCATCTGATCGAGTTCAGACTGATCAGGAATCATTTTGAAATTAGAACCAGCGTCGACCATTGGAATTCTCACATTTCTCGGACAGATATTTCCGAATATGGTAGTCTTTATTTGTACTCGGAAGAAATGCAATCGTCGCTGTATGAAACGTTCTTGACATCGTTCGCCATAATGAAAACTGCTTTTCGATTTGTGACAATTTCAGCGTTCGCCTTGTTTTCCACTGGCGTTCTGGCGGAAGATTTGTCCACATTAGAGAAGAAGATTGAGTTCTTCGAGAAGAAAATTCGTCCGGTCTTGGTCGAGCATTGCTACGAATGCCATTCTGCGAATGCAAAGAAAATTCGTGGTGGACTGTTGGTGGATGGTGCGGAGGCATTTCGTGATGGAGGAGATTCAGGTGCTGGCGTGGTCCCTGGGGAACTGGGCGAAGGAACACTCCTCGAAGCGCTACGATATGAATCTTTCGAGATGCCACCGCAACAGAAACTCCCTGAGAGTGTGATTCAGGATTTCGAAACCTGGATTGCATCTGGTGCTGTCGATCCACGGAAAGAAAGTGTGAAGCGACCACTGAAGCCAGAAGGAATCGACCTCGTACGAGGTCGGCAATTCTGGAGCTTTCAGCCGATCAATGATGTTGATGTTCCAACTGTCAAAGATAACCACTGGGCGAAGTCGGACATCGACCAATTTATTCTTGCTTCTCAGGCAGTCAACGAACTGGTGTCGGGTCCCGATGCGAGCGACCTAACGCTTTTGCGGCGATTGTATTTCGATCTCACCGGTCTGCCACCATCGGCTGAACAAGTTCAAGAATTTCTCGACAATAAATCGGCATCTCGAATTGAAACCGTCGTTGACGAACTGCTCGCTTCCAGACACTTCGGCGAACGCTGGGGGCGGCACTGGTTAGACTTGGCGAGGTATTCCGATTCGACCGGCGGAGGGCGTTCTCTTCTCTACGGCGAAACCTGGAGGTATCGCAATTATGTGATCAATGCCTTCAACACTGACAAACCGTTCGACAATTTCATTCGAGAACAACTCGCTGGCGATTTGCTCGAGGTGAGCGATTATCGAGAACGAGGGCAGCAGATTATCGCGACAGGTTTTCTCATTTTGGGACCACACAACTATGAAAATCAGGATAAGGAACAACTGCGAATGGATGTTGTCGATGAACAAATCGACACAATCGGGCGAGTCTTTCTCGGCATGACAATTGGCTGCGCTCGATGTCACGATCACAAATTCGATCCGATTCCAACCACCGATTACTACGCCTTGGCTGGTATCTTCCGCAGCACCGATTCACTTGTTGATGGCAATGTCTCCCGCTGGGTTTCGACGCCGCTGCCTCAATCACAAGAAGAAATTGCAAACGCAAAGTCTCACGCAGAACGACTGACTGCGAAGAACAAAGAGGTCCAAAAACTCAAAACCCGTATCGAGTACCTCAAGCTGAGTGTACCTGCGATTCTGGTCGATAACACCGAAGCCAAGCTGACCGGCAACTGGACCGAAAGCCGCTCCATCGCTGGATTTGTCGGAGAGAATTATCAGCATTCTTCAGAGTTGACCGCATCTGCGACGTACCAGATTGCGACAGAACCGGGCGTGTATGAAGTCCAGTTCAGCTATACAGCGGCTCCGAATCGTAGCAAGAAAGCAAAGATTACCATTCAGGATTCCGAGGGTGAAACGATCCTCAGCATCAATCAACAGTTAGTGCCTGCGGCGGATGGGACTTTTCAGTCCCTCGGTGAATTCACTGCGACGGACAAATTGACAGTCATTGTCCAGCCAACGGAAAACTCCCCGACAATCATTGATTCGATCAGGCTGTTTTCTCGCGAGGAAGTCAATGACGAGAAGCAATCAAAAATTCAAAAAACATTGAGAGAGGCAACAGCACAACAGAAAGTGCTCCAGGATGAACTTACTGAATTGAAAAAAGCTGCTCCTTTGAAAGCACCTGGTATTGTTTCTGTCGCAGAGATGCAGAAGCCGGAAGATTATTTCGTTTGCATTCGTGGGAACGTTCACAATCTCGGTGAGCCAGTCCCGCGCGGTTTTCTGTCAGTTGTTGATGGGCCACAAGCGTCACTGATTAAGAGTACATCAAGTGGTCGATTGGAATTCGCGAACTGGATTGCCAGTCCTGATAATCCTCTGACCGCACGCGTCTTCGTGAATCGTGTCTGGCATCATCTGTTCGGAGTTGGATTGGTTCGTACGGTCGATAACTTCGGCGTCCCTGGTGAGAAGCCGTCACACCCAGAATTGCTTGATTATCTCGCTTTGGATTTTGTGACCAACAATTGGTCGGTGAAACAATTGATTCGTGAGATTGTTCTCTCTCGAACTTACCAACTTGACAGCGAGACAACTTCAAGCACTCTGCGCGATCCAGAGAATCGATTCCTCACACATCAAAACCGTCGCCGCCTTTCTGCCGAATCGATTCATGATACTTTGCTCGTCACGAGCGGAGAACTGGATAACGTACTTGTCGACAATTCAATCAGGTCCGGCACGAAGAGTGAATATGGATATCAATTCGATTTCGGAAAACGCGCAGTCTACCTGCCTGTCTTTCGAAATCGCCTTCCGGATCTGTTCTCCGTCTTCGATTTCCCTGATCCGAATCTTTCACAGGGGCGTCGAACGTCGAGTACGATTTCTCCGCAGTCATTGTTTCTCATGAACAGCGACTTTGTTCACAAGCGAGCTGTTAAAACAGCAGAACGCGTTCTGGCTATCGATGGCGAGGTCGAGCAACGATTGCAATGGTTGATTCTCACGACTTTGAATCGCCCACCAAGTGCAGAAGAATTGCGATTGTTTACCGAGTTCATCGGTGACCAAGTCAATTCGGAAGAACGTTGGACGCAAATCTGTCAAACTCTCTTCGGTAGCCTCGATTTTCGCTTTATTGAATAACAGAAGACTGCCTCGCCGATTGGAGACATTCCCGTTTGTATTTCCATATTCTTGGTTTTGACGAATCCGGCGAAGAGGTGAGAACCATTTGACGCTATGGAGGTTGCGCTCGATAATGACAGCATCGCGATTCCTACCTCAACGACCCGTTTTTCATGTTATATCGATCACTCATTCTTCTGGTAATTCTTGTTGCACTCCCTGGCAGTGGCGACGCAGCTGATCCTCCTGTCGATTTCCAACAGGATGTTCTGCCGATTCTCGGTAAGAAATGTTTCAAGTGTCACGGTCCGGATGAGATGACGCGCGAAGCTGATTTGCGATTGGATACATTCGCTGGCGCAACAGAAGATCTTGGTGGATACAAGGCAATCGATCCTGGTCACTCTTCCGAAAGTGAAGTGTTCACTAGGATTACAAGTGATTCCGAAGACGAGGTCATGCCACCTGCCGATTCAGGACTCGAGCTGAATGACCGCGAAATCGAAACGCTCAAGCAGTGGATCCAGCAAGGCGCGAAATACGAACAACACTGGGCGTTCGTCAAACCGATCCGCCCCAAACTTCCGCACGTCAAAAAGTCGAATTGGTCTCGGAACCCGATTGACGATTTCATTCTTTCCAAGTTGGAAGAACACGGGCTTGCGCCTTCGCCGGAGGCAGATCGTTACACGCTTGTGCGGCGAGTTTATCTCGATCTTGTCGGATTGCCACCAACGATTGAAGAGGCAGATGCCTTTGTTAACAGCACCGATCCGCAAGCGTATGGAAAACTGGTTGATCAGCTTCTGGCATCTCCGCAATATGGAGAACGCTGGGCGCGGCATTGGCTCGATCTTGCTCGCTATGCCGATACAAATGGTTATGAAAAGGACCGCCCGCGGTCCATCTGGCCGTACCGAGACTGGGTCATCAACGCCATCAATCAGGACCGGCCGTTCGATCAATTTTCTGTTGAGCAACTCGCTGGCGATATGTTGCCTAATGCGACGAAAGATCAATTGATCGCGACTGGGTTTCATCGAAATACCATGATGAATGAAGAAGGCGGAATCGATCCACTCGAGTATCGCTTCTATTCGATGATTGATCGCGTCGCGACGACGGGGACTGTCTGGCTCGGCATGTCGATTGGCTGTGCTCAATGTCACACGCACAAATACGACCCGATCACCCACACCGATTATTACGCGATGATGGCGCTCCTGAATAACGCTGACGAGCCCGACTTGATTGTCCCTGACAAAGAGATTGGAAAAGCCCGAGCCACCAAATTGTCTGAAATTGCAAAACTTCAATCGCAACTTGCGGAGTTGTTCCCTCTCGATGGTGGAGAAGGAACTGAAGAAGAACAACGACAGCGACACTTGAATCAGAAGTTCGACGCATGGCTGGCTCAGCAGCGAGAAATTACAAGCAACTGGCAGACGATTCAGCCAGTCGAAATGACAACCAATCTTCCACGCCTGGAACTCCTGAAAGACGGTTCAATCCTTTCGACGGGAGACATCACGAAGCGGGATGTCTACAGCTTAAAGTTCGATCTCTCAAAAACTCAAGCACCAATCACGGCACTGCGTCTGGAAGTTTTACCGGACGACCGTCTGCCGGCTCGTGGACCAGGTCGAGCCTTCTACGAAGGCCGCAAAGGTGATTTCTTCTTAAGTGAAGTTGATGCATCTGCGAATGGAAACGAAGTCGAATTCCACGAGCCTTCACATAGCTTTGGAAAGATCAGTATCGGGAACGGCACTGCCGATGCTGCGAATGTTCTCGATGGAGATGGCTCGACCGGTTGGGCGACTGCAACTCGGGAAGGGGAATCGCATCAGCTGGTTCTGAACTTCAAGACACCGCTCGATTCCAAGGACCTGCTCAAAATCGAGATGCTCTTCGAACGTCACTTCGCGGCGAGTCTCGGACGCTTCCGTTTTTCAGTAACAACTGATGAAGGAGTCGCCAAAGCGAGTCCGCTTCCGGTTGAATTGGAAGCAGAATTGAATCGGTCGAAAGAATCACTTTCGGACAAACTTCGCGGCAAACTACTCAGTGAATTCTTAAAGACTTCACCTGATCTGGAAGAGGCACGAAAGCCGATCCTTGCACTTCAGAAACAACTTCGCGAATTCCCAACGACGATGATCATGCGCGAGCGACCGGCGGACAATCCACGTCTCACGCACCGGCATCATCGTGGCGAATACCTCAAACCAAAAGAAGAAGTCCAGCCAGGTCTCTCAGAACTGTTTCGCCCAGCCGATGAACCTCAACCTTCCAACCGCCTCGAATTTGCCCGCTGGCTCGTCAGTGGGGATAACCCCTTGGCAGGTCGCGTGGCAGTGAATCGAAACTGGCAGGAAATTTTTGGACGCGGCATTGTCCGGACGACTGAAGACTTCGGAACGCAGGCAAGTTTCCCATCTCACCCTGAGTTGCTCGATTGGCTCGCAACGGCTTTTATCAGTCGCGATGCAACCGATCCGCACGCTTTGAATTGGTCTGTCAAAAAGTTGCATCGATTGATCGTCACCAGTGCAACTTATCGGCAGCAGTCGATTGCCACTGCGAAACTTCTTGAGACAGACCCGGAAAACATCCTGCTCTCCAGAGGCCCACGATTCCGCATCAATGCCGAGATGATTCGCGATCTAGCTTTACACGGCAGTGGTTTGCTCTCGCAGAAACTTGGCGGCCCAAGTGTCTATCCGCCGCAACCTGCCACGGTTTTTGCTTCCGCTTACGGCAGCCCGAAATGGCCTGCTTCGCAAGGTTCGCAACGGTACCGCCGTTCGCTCTATACGTTTTCAAAACGAACAGCCCCGTTTGCCGCGTATGGTGTTTTCGATGCACCGACCGGCGAAAACTGTATCGTCCGCCGCGACCGCAGTAACACACCGCTGCAAGCGTTGACGCTTCTGAACGATGAAATGTTCCTCGAAGCCGCCCGCGCCGTTGCGAAACAGGCAGCGGCTGAAGATCGAAGCGAGCAGGAAATCGTGACCCTCATTTTCCGAAAGTTATTAACACGACCGCCCACTGCTGCTGAGCAGTCGGCACTGATTGAATTTTACGAACAGCAACTCGCACGATTCAACTCGAACGAACTTGACTCGAAATTGATCGCCAGCAGCGAACAGCCTGCCCCGAAACTAGCTGCCTGGACGATGGTCGCCAGAGTGCTTTTGAACCTTGATGAAACTGTGACAAAACCATGATGAACCAAAACATCGTAGACAAAACTAGGCGGCAATTCTTTTCTGATTGCGGCGTGGGATTGGGGAAAATTGCGCTGGGGTCGCTGATGGCTCAGTCAGCAATGGCAGACGGAATTTATACGCTTCCCGCCTCTCCTAAAGTGAAAAGAGTGATCTACATTTTCATGGCAGGCGCACCGAGCCAACTGGAACTTTTCGACTACAAACAGAAGTTAGTCGAACTCGAAGGCAAGCCGATCCCACCATCGGTAATCAAAGGACAGCGATATGCGTTCATTCAACCTGATGCTGCCGTGTTGGGACCGCGTTTCAAATTTTCCAAACAGGGAAAAAGCGGCATCGAAATTTCGGAAGTGTTGCCGCACTTGGCGAAAGTCGTCGACGATATTACGCTCGTCCGTTCAGTACATACCGATCAATTCAATCATTCACCTGCGCAGATTTTTCTGAACACTGGCAGCCCCATCCCTGGACGACCAGCGATCGGAGCATGGCTCAGTTACGGAATCGGCAGCGAGTCAAAAGACCTTCCGGCTTTTGTTGTTCTGAAAAGTGGTGGGAACCTCAGCGGTGGTGCGTCGATGTGGAGTGCAGGGTTCCTGCCATCATCGCATCAGGGAGTTCCATTCCGCAGTCAGGGGGACCCGATCCTGCACGTTTCAAACCCAGCAGGCTTCGATGAAAAAGCTCAGCGCGCCTCTCTCGACTTGATCGAGTCACTCAATCTAAAGCGTTTGCAAGCTGTCGGTGATCCAGAAATTCAAACCAGAATCAACGCCTACGAAATGGCATGGCGAATGCAATCGGCGGCTCCGGAGTTAATGGATTTCTCCAAGGAAACGAAAGAAACGCTCGACCTGTATGGTCTGGGTGGCAAGAAAGAAAATGAGTTTTCGAAGAATTGTTTGTTGGCACGCCGATTAGCAGAACGGGGAGTTCGGTTCATCCAGGTTTACCACGCCGGTTGGGATCATCACTCAGATGTCGAAGGAGGAGTACGCGGTCAAGCGGCGAAAACCGATCAGGCATCGGCAGCCTTGATTCAAGATCTGAAACAACGCGGGCTTCTGGACGATACCCTCGTTGTCTGGGGAGGGGAATTCGGCCGAACACCCATGGTCGAAGCAAGCGCTGCCCTGGGACGAACGAACGGACGTGATCACCATCCGCAAGCATTTTCAATGTGGTTCGCTGGTGGCGGAGTCAAAAAAGGAGCAGTCGTCGGCAAGACGGACGAACTCGGTTTTTCCGTCGTCGAAGACGCTGTTCACGTTCACGATGTCCAGACAACAATTTTGCATCTACTCGGCATCAACCACGAACGCCTCACGTTCACGTATCAAGGCCGCCCGTATCGCCTAACCGATGTGCATGGTCATCTGGTTGAGAAAATGTTGAGTTGAATCAACGTTCGATATA
The DNA here is from genome assembly GCA_030626405.1 of Planctomicrobium sp. Classification (GTDB taxonomy): domain Bacteria; phylum Planctomycetota; class Planctomycetia; order Planctomycetales; family Planctomycetaceae; genus Thalassoglobus. The sequence continues at coordinate 175 of DAOUPA010000094.1, read as the reverse complement.
AGCGAAATTCCTGAAAGACGAGTCGCCGTACACTTTGAGTGTACGGCTAAAGATTTGTGTGCAATCAATTCTTTACGGCACTCTCTTCGATTTCATTCTTCAGATCGGTAGACTGAAGTGTGATCGTCGACCACAGCCCCGCCGAGAATGAAGAGCAATTACAATGAATTCAGCC
>DAOUPA010000013.1 GCA_030626405.1 Planctomicrobium sp. | reverse complement strand
ATTGCATGAACACTTCGCCCCGAATACTTCTGATCATTCTCGCGATTGGTCTGGCACGCCCTGCGTCTCTGTTGAGTGATGAGGTGACTCTCAAGAATGGAACCACCATCAATGGGACTGCTGTCAAAGTCGTCGGACTCAGTCAGGCAACTGCCAATCGAAACGCTAAAGGGAATGTGCGTATCGATAGCTTTTGGCTGATTGACGATGGAGTCCGCCGCTTCTTTGTGCATCGGTTGCTGGTAGACGAGGTCATTGCGAACGATGAGCTGGCACAGAAAACGGTCTTCGAGCTGAAGCATCAACGGAGCACTCGCAAAGCGGGACCAGTCATCGTTGGCGGCTTCAGCAGTGTCGAACCATTCGATCGATTCGGACGTCGAACAGTCACATTGACGACAAAGGATGGACCGACAAAAATTATTCAAGCGATCACAAAAATCCGTCCAGATTATTTTCATCTCAAAGGACTGACACACAATTGGGAATACAATTTAGATACAAACACTCTCCCACCGGATGTTTTACTTTCGCTCATTGAGCAATCTTCTGACCGATCAGATCCCAGTGAATGCAAGGCGGCATTCATTTTTTTCCTTCAGGCAAAAATGTTGAAGCAAGCTCAACAGGAGCTCGACCGAATCACGATGGAGTTCCCTGAACTTAAAGACTGGGCCAAAGTGCGAAATGATCTCATCCAGGAAACAAAGGCCATTTCGGCGATCAATGAAGTTCAGCGTCGGCGCCAGGCAGGACAGCATGAACTTGCATACATGATCGCTAAAAAAGCTCCAATGGACCAAGTCAGTGCAGAAGTCTTTCGCGAAGCTCAAGAGATTGTGAAGGAATACGAGACGTTTTTTCAACAACGTGATGATGCAAAAGTCATGCTCGACATGCTTCAAGCAAATCTCAAAAAAGACCAGGCAGACCGATTGCGGTCGATGCGTGCCACTTTATTGGACGAACTGCGTTATGAAACGATCAGTCGTTTGAACCCGTTCTTACGTTCGCAACTCGATAAAACATTAACTGCCGATCAGAAACTTGCACTCGCTTATTCAGGCTGGGTTCTTGGAGAAGCCAACGCGACACTGAATTTAAAAGAAGCGATCCTGCTTTGGGAAGCGCGTTTTCTGGTACTTGAATTTCTTCGCAACACAAACGATCCGTTTCTCGATGACGAATTAATCGCCAAGCTGACAGAACTCGAATACATCGGTATTGAACGAATCGTTGAGATGATCCCACTTTTGCCTCCTCCTTCGGTCGGAGCAATTCCTCAACTGAGTGAGATTGTCGAACAAAACGTCGATGTTGCTGCTGACGAACCTCCGGCGACTTATTCCTTAATGCTTCCGCCAAATTACTCACCTCACCATTCCTACCCGGTCCTGGTCGTGCTACGACCAAGTGGTCGAACTCACGAACAGGAAATTCGCTGGTGGGCAGGCGATGCAACACGTCCGGGCTGGGCACAGCGGCGTGGTTATATTGTCATCGCTCCACATTACTGCGATGAGAACACGAAGAGTTACGGGGGCAACACCACAGCACATCAGGTCGTCACAAAATCAATTGAAGACCTCCGACAACGCTACGGGGTGAATTCAGATCGCATCTTTCTGGCCGGACATGGCATGGGAGGTGATGCCTGTTTTGATATCGGAATGTCTCGACCGGGCTGGTTTGCTGGTGTTGTTCCGATGAATGCTGAGTGTGGACGGATTTGCAATCATTACTGGAGGAACGGACCGGATCTGGGGTGGTACCTGGTCAATGGGGAAAGAGATCGCAAGCTTGTTGATTCGAACGCCAATGTCCTCAACAACATGATGCGACACGGGCAAAACATCATCTATTGTGATTACATGCACCGAGGGTACGAATCCTACCACGAAGAACAGGAACGCATCTTTGCCTGGATGCAGTTCCAGCAACGGCCGCAACTTTCGAAATTAAAAGACTGGGAAGTCTCAACCATGCGACGCTCAGAGTCGAGTTTCCATTGGTTGGACGGCAAGGGTTTTCGTGAAGACTCTTTCCCGAAAGACATTTTCTCAAGGCGCCGAAGCATGAAGATTTCTGCCCGGGCAACTTTGGGGAACCAGGGAAATGTGATCTATATCAAAGTTCCTGGAAGTGGAGCAACGGTTTGGCTCTCACCAGAACTCATCGATTTTAATGAACGCGTGCAAGTCCGCTTCAACATGAAATACCTGCCTCGGAAGTTCGTTCAACCATCGATCAAAACATTGCTCTCCAGACTTCGCGACACCGGCGACCGACAACGCCTCTCCTGGGCGAAACTTGAATTGTGAAGATGTCGGTGACCTCGAAAATTGAGGAAGCGGCAAATGAGGTTCACGACCAAGTCGTTCACTTTCGGCAGTACGGATAGCAAAACAGTCGTAACAGCACTTCCATTCTCTCTTGGAACCGGCTATCACAAACGGTTGAACATCGTTTCAATCCAGACCGACGGTTGATGCACGACATCGATCTGGTCACCTTAATTCAAGAGCCGAAAGAGACATTCTCCCGATGCAACAATTCAATCGCAGCACCTCAAGACATTCAGCTTTCCTCCTCGGTGTACTTCTCCTCGGGATTTCTGCCTCTCACGGGTTTGCTGACGAACCGAATCGCGAGCAAGCAACACGTCCGACCGAATTGATTCGGCTGTTCGATGGAAAATCGCTCGATTCGTTTTACACGTTCCTGAAAGAGACCAAGCTTGAAGACCCGAACAACGTCTTCCGAATCACAGATGGAATGCTTCATGTCACAGGCGAGGGCTTCGGCGGATTGCTCACGAAGACGGAATACCGTGACTACCACTGCGTTCTGGAATTCAAGTGGGGCAAGAAAACCTGGGCACCTCGCTCAGAAAAAACAAAAGATTCCGGACTGCTCGTCCACAGCGTCGGTGCTGATGGTGGCTATGGTGGAATCTGGATGCCTTCGATTGAAGTGCAGATTATTGAAGGCGGTGTCGGCGATTTCATCATGGTCAGCGGAACTGGCAAAGATGGCCAACCTGTCCCCATGACATTGACCTGTGAAGTCGACCGTGACCGAGATGGCGAAGTGATCTGGAAGAAAAGTGGCAAGCGAGAAGTCTTCGACCTGAAAAACCGCAGACGGATCAACTGGTACGGACGTGATCCCGACTGGAAAGATGTCCTCGGATTTCGTGGCAAAGATGATGTCGAAAGCCCTGATGGCGAGTGGACACGAATCGATACCATTTGCGATGGCGGTCACATTAACGTCTTCGTCAACGGAGTTCAGGTCAACGAAGCTTTCAATGCAACTCCCTCATACGGTCGCCTGCAACTGCAAACCGAACTCGCCGAGCTCTACGTCCGCCGCTGGGAACTATGGCCTGTTGAAAAGGGCCCCAAACCAGCGAAAGCCGAGTAGTGATATTTGAGTGAAGTGTGCGCAACTCAAAGTTGGTGGGTTTCGTAATACACTCTTAGTGTTTGGCATTTTCGGAGAGTTGCAACTTTTGGAGACCTTCAAGACCACCTTCTAGATTTTGACGAAATTTGTGCTTCTTCACGAAATCAAGGAATCGCCAAAGTTCGTCTCTTGTAGCGGTGACATGGACCGACTGAATGTCATTGACAACGCCTCTTTGAGGTTTTTGTTCATCGTAAACAACAGTACCGCGAAGGTGGCCAGCCTCGATTTGTTCGGCGAGATATTCCCCGTCAAGAAAATTCCATTTCGATAATTTTCCATCGTCATTCATTGTCCAGGCATCGATTTCATAGCCAACAGTATCGGCGACGGACCAATTGTCTTGAAAGTATTGTCCATCATCGGCGGCGGCCAAATTCTTCCCGAGCGGCCAATGAAAGAAGTAATCGTTTCCACGTCTGGCACAAAAAGCTAATCTTGAAAATTCGGTCACTTCTATTCGACCATCTAATGACGAAGCGTATCCCTGAACTCGCAAGAAACCCTTCGGGTATTCAGGTTCTGCTGATGAAACTGATAGATAGAGTTCACGCCCTTCTTCATCGTTCCCAAATGGATATACTCCAAACAAATCGGGACACTTTGGAGCCTTGTTGGGATCAACAAGTGAATGCTCAAAAGTCACGCTCGGACCGCAACCGGAGAACAACACGAGCACGACGATGACCATTCGCCACTTATTGTTAGATCCCATGTGCAAGCCTCCCCCGCTGGAACTTCCGCCAGCACTATTCTACTCAATTCGCTCCACCAAAGGCCAATGCGGATCCGTTCAAAACGCCGAAAGCATGGCGAAAACGACTGCGATGATTCCGAGCACAGCGATCCAGACGTACCAGTCTGGTTTGCCTGACAAGGGATTTGTCGAGCGGATGACGTACTCTCCGCATGCCGGGCACATTTCGCAGTCTTCGTAGACTTCGGCTCCACAGTTGGAACAGGGAAACGTGAACGCTTCGTCCGTTTCCTCCGGATAATCATCGTCGTACTCGTCGTCGTCCCAATTCATACGTCGGTTACTCCTCAATCAGAACGCAGCGGAATCCGAAGGCGTCGTCGCGTCCACTCTTCGGAAATGGCCTGCGGAACGATGAGGTCAGTTTTGTATAAGGATCTTTCCATGAACCGCTGCGTACGGCAACCTGATCGGATTTATTGGCAACTGGAGCATGAGCCGATGCGGCAACCTTTGAAAGTGTTGGAGTCCAGTCGTCGAGGCAGAATTCCGACAAGTAGCCATGCACATCGTACAATCCCCATGGATTCGGCTTGAGGACTCCAACTGCGGGATCGTTGCCTGCGGCGTTGCCAGTGTGCCAGGCGTAGGGATCAAGAAGTGTCGCCTTGTTGCCGATGTCACCATCTTGACGAGCCTTGTCTCCAAAACTGTATGCAGTCGTTGTCCCGGCGCGGGCGCAGTATTCCCATTCAACTTCGGTGGGCAAGCGTACGACTTGATTTGCCTTGATGAATTTATGCTGGCGAAGCAAACGGGTGACTTTCTCGCAGAACTGTTTCGCTTCCGCAAAGGTCATACTTTCCGCCGAATTGCGAGGCCCTTTCCAGCGACTCGGATTGCTCTCCATGACTGTTTCATAAAGGTTTTGGTAGACCTCATATTTCGCGATTGAGAAAGAGTTCGTCAGTGTCACTTCAACCGAAGATCCCATGACCACACTCTTGGGGAATTTCCCTTTGCCGGGTGTGATGGGAACGAATTCTACTGCAAAGGTTTCTAGAAGTGTGGGCATCTGCCGATCTTCCTTGTCTTCTGCCTGCACGTTCGACGTCGTCCCTGCGAAACAAAAAGCAATGATGAGTGTCGAACTCAGTGTTGCAAAGTTTTGATAGAAATTTTGAATCACGTTATTGTCTTTCGATCTTACCTGGGAACTTCGATAAATATGGCACAAGTCACATGTGTTCTCGGTGAACTCGGTGGCAATCATTTTTTCATTCCTGCGAGTCTGTCTGCTTGTATTCATTTGGTAACTCAGAGTTATCTTTCAGAATTGACGTATTAGCAACGTGCGGCAGCGCAACCGAAGAGCGAATGTTGAGATCTCTTTGTGGGAATGGAATTTCGATTCCGGCCTTTTCCAATGCAGCGATAATGGTGGTATGCAGTTCGTGAATCGTTCGAAGCCGGCTATCCAGACTCGGAAGATATGCCCTGAGTGTGAAGTTAAGAGCGCTGTCTCCGAAGCCATCGAAAGTGACAATCGGTCCTGGGTCATGCATCACGTTATGATGACTGGAGACTGTTTTCAGGATGATCTCCTGCACGGAATTTGGGTCGGTTCCGTACGCGACACCGACTTCAATGACGACTCGGTTAACCGTGTCAGAAAGAGTCCAGTTCAGCAACTTTCCAGTGATGAACTCACGATTGGGGACAATGTATTCCTTCCGGTCCCAGTCTGTAATCGTTGTCGAACGAATCCGAATTCGGTTCACCACGCCTGAGACACCGTCAATTGTGACAACATCACCAACGCGAACAGGTTGTTCGAACAGAATGATGAGACCGGAAACGAAATTCGCAAAAATCTCCTGTAATCCAAAACCTAATCCCACAGTCAGGCCGGCTGCCAACCATTGAACATCTTCCCAGCCAATTCCGAGTTGCCCGCTGATTGCCAGCAAACCAACGATCGCAATCAGGTATTGAGTGATGGCTCCAATCGCGTAGCGGCTCGACTTTTCCAGTGGTAGCCATTCAAGCAGAGTGATCTGCAGCAGGCCTGGAATGTTTCGCGCTGCAGTGGCTGTGAGGACAGCGATGAGCGCAGTCGTAATGATCTCCGGCAGTTGCAAGATTGTCCCAGGCAGAGTCCAGGCATCGAAATAATGCAATGCCGGAAGCACATCGGTCCAAATCATCCCAACACCGATGATCGACAAAACAAAGCTCGAAGTATTCAAGAGCCTGCGGGTTTGAGTGTTGACATCGACAAGGTTTGCTTTCTCGAATTTCACTTCTGGGACAGTCGATTTTGTTGCTACTTGACTCTTTGAACTGGCTTGAAGCAATTCCTTTCGCGCCTGCCGGACTTGTTCAATTGCCAGCCGACGCTGCCGCATAGTCAACCAAAGCAAGAAAAGCGAACGGACAAATTCAACGCCGAACAACAACAGAATCGTCAGACCGAACTTGATCGCCAAACGATCTGCCGCATACGTGAATCCAATCGCTGTGAGCACCGCTAATGCGATGGGAATGACAACGACCAGCAAATGTAAGAGTGATGCAAAGCGGTCAACCCAGCCGTTTCGATTTCGTTTCACCCAGGGACTAATCGCTCCAGAATAATTATCGGTCAATCTGTGAAGCGTTGCTGCCAACAGAAGAAAGAGAGCCATCGAAAAGACTCGAAAAATCGCATCGCTATCAACGTCCTGTGTTTGTAGATTCAGAAGTAAAGCACTTTGTGAATCGTCAAAACTGTGGTCTGTCGCGGCTGTGGTGACTTCAGAATCAACCGGAACAACCCATGCCACATCAACATTCGATCGAGCGGCCTCCTGGACTGTGTCCCAAGCATCGAGAATGGAAATGATGACCAGCAGCGGAGTCGCCAGCAACACGAAAACCTTGACCTGTCGGAACACAACGTCGCAGGAGAATTCCGTCCAGTGAAAATGTGTCGGAGCAAGACCCTGCGGACGATGCACGTTCCGAATGAATTCCAGACAGAACAAGAGCACGGAAACAAACATAAAGTTCGTTGCCAAATCGGACAGTGGTAGAATAAATTCGCTGGTTGATGTTTCACTCGAGGTGGCAGTCAGAAGTCGCCAACCAACAAACATCAGCGGAAGCGGAAGAATGACCGACTTACTGAATGTAATCAGCAATGTCCGAAGCGTCGGAGACATTGATGTGTTCAGCCGACTCGTTGCTTTTTTCCCAGCATGTTGCAGTTGACGCGTTTGCCTTGACTGCGAAGCGAGCAAGAACACCCACACGACAACGAACAGTGAATAAACAAACAGGTGACTCCAAAAGTCGCTTGCGAGCGTCGACAATAAATGACTCCACCGATTTCCATCTACGAAAACCGACAGGCTCTCCACATCTCCGGTGACGCTTCGGAAGCTGAGCGCCTCGTGACTACGAATCCACAACACGCGCTGATCGACGTACTCCGCAAACTCCTCGCTCAATTCAGCAAGCTGAAATTGCTCTGAGTCGTAGCTCCCGAGTCCTTCGATGTATCGATCACAGACGGTGATCACGGCATCGAGATCATCTCGTTGCTGTTTGATCGCCTCCCGATACAGTTCTTCAAACTTCTCGGCATCCTGGCCTTCAGCATCTGCTTTTGCAATCACTTCATTGGCGAACGTTTTGATCTTCTCCTCGATATCGTCCAGCCTGTTGCGTTCTTCGCGGCGATCAAAATAGTAGAGTTGTGTTGCTTCGTACGTTTGCCCTCGCAAGTAGACTTGTCGTTTCAAATTCGCAGCATCAGGAAGAAAGTTCCGGTGCTGACGTAAAAGGATTCCGAAACGACGGCTGGTCCCCGTATGCCCTTCACGATTCTGAATTTCGTCAAGATCGGTCGCGAGTGATTCACGCTGCTTTCTCGTCCCTTCAATTTTGGACTGGACCTGTTCCAACTTCAGTTGAATATCCAACTCACCTTTAATGATTTTTACGTTTTGCTCGTAAACTGGGAGCAGTCTTTTCTTCCAATTCTCTCCGAGTTCACCAATCTTCTCGATTTCACTCTTCGCGTCCGCCAAACGGTTTTCCAATTCTGATCGACGAGCGCGATTAACAGCATTGGTGTAAACCTGCAGTTCCTGATTCAAGAGCTCCACTTGGCGAGCGGCGATGTCTTTTTGCAGATCCGGCAGCTTCGAAGATGCTTCTGCGATCAAAAACTCGCGTTTTGATTTCAACGCCGAAGGTTCGACGCTCAACTGTTTGAGTTTCACCAGAAACGCCAATCGTTTCGACTCAATCAGCAAAGTTGCCTCGGCACCGGTCGGAAGCTTTGCGAGTTCAGCTTGCAGGCTGACTTGCTCATCTGGAATTGCGACCATTCGATCTGCTATCGATTTCAGACGCTCTGCACGACCGTCAGTCTGCGCCTTGACCTTGTCGAACTTTGATTGAGCTTGCGTCAATTCACTTTTTGTAATCGCCAGCGTCTGTTCTAACTCCGCTAGCTGAATGTCCGGCTCTGGAGTTGAAGCAGTGAGTTTCTGCAATCGTTCTAAATCGGCTTGTAGCTCTAATCGATCTTCGCTGACTTTCGCGAGTTTCTCTCTGTCGGCGAGTTCACGTGCTATCAAATTCTCGATTGCCGCTAGATCTATGATGCTTTCCTGGAGGGACTTAAGCGCTTCGTCCTTCTCGTCTTTAGAGAGTTCCGACGCAGTTTCGACGCGACCCTTCAGCGATTCAAGCTTGCTTGTTGAAACATCCTCGGCACCGGCAGCGTTTGGTGCCTCGCCCGGAGCTGTTGGTTTCGACTGCTGTGCAGATACAGAGCCTGTATAGATTCCGAAGAGTAAAACGCAGCAAAGGAACGTTTTTAAGTGGGGACGCATCATGGTAATTCGAGTTTCATCCGTGAAAATGGAAAGTCCCTACGTTCATCACTTCAGGACGTCTTCATATGTATTTATGGTGAGAACGATTCCGCCGCACCAACCGACGTCTTCACTTCGATTCTTCTTTCTCTTTCAGGTCAGTTTTTGGCTTACCAGAAGAGAAATCGACCTCAACAATAGCAGTTCGAGTGACAAGCGTCACGACACCTGTCTCGACGTTGCCACTGATGTTGTATCGGGAAACAGGGCCGAGGGAATCCGCTTTGTACAGTCGCTCGCCAGTTTGGCGATGGAACATTTGAATGCGACTACCTGGAACCTGATCATCCATGATTTCTTCCGGGAACCGACTTCCCGCAGTGATAAATACTGGAAGATCAACCGGTTGATGAAGTGGGAATACAGCATTTTCCAATTTCGATTCCCACAGAACCTCTCCGCTCTGACGGTCAATGGAAACCATCGGACCGTGAACCAATTCGCGGCGAGACGCTCCCGACTGCTGTGTTGCGTTCAAGATTTTCGCATCTTCGACAGGCTTCGAAAAGATGACCAAGTAATCCCGTTCTCCGACACTGCAAACAATTTTGGAAAGCTCCTCAGGCAGATCGAGTTCATGAGTGACCACCGTCTCCCCTGAATCTGTCGCAACGATTTCCATACCTCCTGTAGAGGAAACAACCCCAAACCGACGACCGTCCAGTTCGAATGGAATGGCTCCAGCCTTCCATTCACGTTTCCAGATTGATTCTCCGTTCGAAAAATTGACCCATTCCAGAATGAGAGGTCGGTTGTCGCTGCCCCCCTGCATCACAAGAGCATGAACACCAACTGCAATCAAGATGGAGTCCATTGAAAACGAAAATGGCCGGCGGTTGAGTTCGTGCCCGGCGAGTGCCGAAAGGATTTGTGCCACATTCTGTTTTTGATCGATGACGACAACTTTTTCTTCGTCTCCAAGGCAAATGGCTGCTTGCGGCAAGTCGTAACGCCGCCAGATTTCCTTTCCGGTGAACGTCTCGAATGCAACAAGCATTCCTTTTTGTTGAATGCAAAAATAGCTGGCCCGAACCGGTCCGACTTCTGTTGCGTAATGACCGAATTCGGACATTCTTTTCGCTGGTTGCTGAGGGAAACCGACTCGTTCAGGGATGACCCGGGATTGAAACGAAAGCATTTGATTCGATCGGTCACCCAGCGTATCAATTGCTTGCCCCTTCGAAGGCCAAAGTAATCGCGCCCCGCGATGGCCTTCAGCATTCAACGGGCTAATTCCATAAACTTCCGATCCAACTTGAAGAACCAGCAGTCGCCCTAACATCCAACCTCTCGCCAATTCACGCTCCATGCGAAGCACGCGATTCGTGCGTGGGAGGTAAGCGTCCCAGGGGCGGTTCCAATTCTTGCCGGAAAATCTCACTGCGCGATGTCCCGGGTACTCGATCTGGACATTGATCTGGCAATTCGGCGTGCCATCGACATTTTCAATCGGGACTGGTTCAAAGTAGATGCTGCTGGAACCGCGAGCCTTTTGCGTCACAACGGGTGTTTCCGTCAGCCAGTTTCGGTTCTGTTTTTCGAACTCAACTGGAGCTAGAAAGATTGACTGCCGCGACTCCTTTTGAAGCAAGTTAAGTTGACGACTGACTTTCTCTTCCAGCTGTTCCGGATTCTCAGAGTCGACCTCCGAAGTCTTTCGAGACCAAGGTGTAAAAGCAAACATCTGCTGCAAAAACTCTCGTTCGTCAGGGTTATCAAGACCTCTCGCCTGCCAGATTTCTTCAATCGTTTTTGCGAGACGTTCCTTTTCTTCAGACGAGAACAATCGATCCGCTTCAACAAGTCTCGTCGCGATCCAGCGGTCAATACGAAATCGTCGCTTTCGACTTGTTCCAAATCCTTGAGCAATTGGTCGAGTCAATTGACTCGACAAAACGTTCTTCAACATCTTCCAGTTTTTCGACTTCAGTGCATGATCGAATGCAACTCGGAACCAGGACTGAATCAACGATGAATCGAAGAGAAACTTGCCATGTTCTGCAAATCCTTCGAAGGGAACCTCGGGTTTCGTTTTGCTAAAATGCTTCTTCTCCAATTCCTGAACTAAAGCGATCCCAGCAACTGCGATGTGTTCATCCTTTTCACTCGATGCGGATTGAGAATCAAGAAAGTACGTCATTGCCGCGTCGATGTTTCCAAGTTCGATGGCAGAAAGTATCTTGAGCGCGATTGATTCTGTTTCTGTAACATCATGCGTGCCATCGAGAGATTGGAGACGTTTCACGCCACGGTAGCTGAGTTCGTACAGTTCCCCGTTATTCGAAATGAAATTCCTGGGCGTTCTTAAATTTGTGATCGTGACAGGAACATAGTTTGAATCCGAATTGAAGCGGGAGTCTTGCCGTTTCCCGGTCTTCAGATCGATGACCGTCCAGCCGAATTCACTGTCTGGAAGGAGATAGAAGCCACCAATCTGCACGCCACGTCCCATCGGAAAATTCAGTGACGTTTGCCATGTGACTTCTCCACCGATTGTTGAATAAGCTCGCGCGGAATTCGCACCGATGACCACGACCCCGTACTCGCGACTCGCATGGGCAACGTAGAGGCCATCTTCGCGGTCTACACGCCAGAGCAGTTCTCCGCTAAAGCGATTATGAAGACTCAACAGGTTGCTCTCAGGACTGACAAACGCCATGGAATCATCAAAGAATTCCATTTGAATTCCATTCCAGCCGGACCACCATTGAAAGCCAGTCAAACCGAGTTCTGGTCTCCCCATTCCAGTCCCTGAAAGAGGAACGTCGTGACGCGGGTATCGATAGATCCAATCGATTTTCCAGTGAACCAGATTGACTGCGGCAAGAACTCCGGCAGAAGTCGGGCAATAGGCTCTGGCGCCGACAATCCGAATCGGACACGCAACGCCTTGACGCCGACCGTCGCGCTCATCGAATGTCCCTGCTTCGACTGGTTTCGATGGCTCCGCAATCGAAAGTTGACGTTTAATTTTCCCGGTCGCCTTATCCAAAGCCAAGAGGTAAATCTGCGAAGTGTGTCGGTATTCTGCCATCACGAGCAGTTCGTCATCGAGGACTGTCGGAGGACCGCAGAGGTATGCTCGTGACTTGGCGATTGTCGAGTTCGACCATTTTTCCTCACCAGTTTTCAGGTCAAGACAAACAACGCGGTTTGCCGCGCGCCGATCCTTCCTTCTTTGTTCGAACTTGCTACCAGACTCAGTTGCCTCGGTGAAGTAGAGGCTCTCGCCATCGGACGCCAGTTGAGCGTATGTTGATTCACCAAAAACACGAAACAACACCGCCCTCGCAATGTTCCAACTGCGCAGCGGACTGGCAACGTCATTCAGTTTTGTCAAAATTCTGGCACCGTACTGTTCAAGAGGTCGGGACCAGAGTAACTCGCCAGTCTCACGGTTCTTCGCTTCGATGCGATTGGGTGTCACGGTCAAAAGTTGATCACCAACGAAGAGAGCACCCCACGGCGAGAATGGAGTCAGACCATGTTCGCGAAGGTCGCGATGCCCCTGCATGATCGCTTTGATCGCACCACCAGATAGATCGTGATCCATCGACCAGACTGGAACAACAGATGGGCGAAAGTCGTCGAAGAGAGTTTTTTTCGGTGCAGCAGTCTTGAGCGCTGAACCTTCCGCCTTCAGGCGATCAAGTTGCGCCGCCAGTCGGTTCTTATACTGACCGGAGTTCGCACTCCCAGCAAGCTCCTGAAGGATGAGCGCGGATCGAAATTGATCACCGCGATCTCGAACCGCTGCGACCCAGAATTCGCGCGCACGCTCCGCTGCCTTCGTCATTGGATAGAGTGTGACAACTTCTTGAAGCAGCGATTCATCACCGAACTTAAGAACCGATTCAAGATGTTCTTGCGCTCTCTTCTCCACGTTCCGACGGTATGCATTCAATCCAATCGGAGAGAGTTTGAGAATTCGCTGCCGTGCCAGAGACCGTGGTCGTTGCAAAGATCCCTGAAACGGGATCAGACCTTCCTCACGGCTGGAAAGGATTTCGATCAAGATCTCGACGGCAGCGGAGTGCTTTTTCTTCGCAATCAGTTTATCGATCGCTTGTGCCTTGACCTCTAACTCTCGATCCCGTGGAACCAATGCGGACAGCGAAAAATTGTGTGGCTCCGAAGGTTTTGCAGCTGGAATTGGTTTTGTGGAAGTTGGTACTTCAACCTGTGCGTTTGCAACGACGGGCCATGCCATTGAACAAATCAGGATCGTGCATTTCCAATTCAAAGTCAGGCCCCCAGGCTTCGACGAAGATCGTCCAGATTGTCTTTGAGTTCTTCAACAGTTTGCCGGAGCGATTCGACTTCGGAGCGAAGACATGTCACCTCACCTTTTAGCGAATTGATTTCGTCTGCATTGCCAGCAGCCGGAGTCACGCTTGGCGAAGAATGCGATTGCTGGACCACTTCCCTTTGCGGTTCTTCCGCAACAGGAGAAGAGGACTCCAACTTCCCGCCTTCACTGTCTGTATACATATTGTGATCGACTTCTATTCCTCTTCGTTCGAGAGACCCACTCGCCTGAATAAAGCCTTGCTCCTGCAACGATGTCAACTCACGGCGAAGTTCGTCGAGGTTTTCGATGGGAACCATTCGACTGGCGCGGGCGCGTAATTCTCCAAGCTGCTGGCGCCCACGAAGCATTAACTCCGTCATAATCGCGAGTTGCGGTTCTGAAAATTGAAAACGCCGCCGCATGTAATGGCGAAACCGTTCGGTCCGCCCAGACTCTGGGTGAACAACGGCGATGAGGCCAAGTTCTCGTAGTTCATCAAGCAGTTCCCAAACAGCACCTTCTGTGTAATTCGCAATTGGAGCACGATTACTCTTTTGGTTTGCACCAGATGTCGCCGACTTCAAGGTCAGTGGATATTGATCAGGTGTTGTAAACGCTTTTTCGATGAGAACTCCCAGAGCACGCCGCTGCCCTTTCGTCAATTGGCGAATGACCGGTGCGTTTTCGTCAAACTGAGTTTCGTAATTACCGCCCATGCGAATATCCGTAATCCATTATTGGAAAAGTGAAAATAGATTCATCTGAACGTAGAAGCTAACAACTCAAGACGAGAGAATCAAAATCGACCGCATTCCGAATCTCAATTCCATCCGTTGAGCCATACATCTCAAATGTACAGGAAACCTGCCTATATATTTCAAACGGTTCTGACCACACGAAGAGGCCAACCTTAGATATTGTCAACTTTTGTTGCCCTGAGGTCAAAAACCGTGAGACGGAAGTCTTGAATTCGGGGAAAGGAGACACTATGGTGCGTGGCTTCTCGCCTTAGGCGGGATTTTGACTTATTGGTTCTGTACTTTTGACGACGTATTAATACGGGTAAGAAGTGCAGTTTGAATGATCGCCATTTTGAAGCAAGTCTTCTGAAAACAAGTAGTTATGTCTACGATTGAAAAAATTGCGGTACAACCCCGCACTGAATCCGGCAGCACAGGTAGTCGACGTTTGCGTACGCAGGGAATTGTCCCGGCCGTGATGTACGGACACAAAAAAGGTGCTGTTTCGATTCAACTGGCTGGCGAAGATGTTCGCGCCCTTCTCAAAGATGGGTCGAAAGTGGTTGACTTGGAGTTGGACGGAACTCTCGAAAAAACCCTGCTTCGCGACGTACAGTGGGATACATTCAGCAAACACATTTTGCATGTTGACTTCCTTCGTGTTGACCCAGACGAACGAATTCACGTTGAAATTCCTGTCGCATTTCGAGGAACTGCCCCAGGAGTTCTCGCTGGAGGCATTTTTGAGCAACCTTTGCACACCATTGAAGTTGAGTGCTTGGCAGTAGAAATTCCAGATGCAATTCATGTGAAAATTGGAAACCTGCAGATTGGTGATAGTGTTCACGTCAGTGATTTAGTTGACCTTCCTGCTGGCTTGAAAATTCTGAACCCTGCGGATTCCGTAGTGGTACAGATCTCGGAAGATGCAAAAGCCGTGAAAGAAGAAGAAGAAGTAGAGGATCAACCTGCTGACTCAGAAGCTTCCACCGAAGGATAAGTTTTGAGAGTCGATTCTCCAAGGAGGACGAAGCCGTGAAAATCGTCGTCGGCCTTGGGAATCCAGGAAAAAAATACGCAGGGACACGTCACAACATCGGTTTTGATGTTCTTGTGGCATTGTCCGAAAGGTTCTCAGCAGATCGCTGGAGAACCAGTTTTGAAGCAGAAACGACAGAGATTCAGATTGGCAGCGAGCGAATTCAACTTGTCGCTCCACAAACTTTTATGAATCTCAGTGGTCGTAGCGTGCGGTCAATCGTGAATTTCTATAAGATTTCACTGGCTGACTTGCTGCTTGTCCATGACGATATGAATTTACCGACAGGTCGCTTGCGACTCCGGTCTTCCGGATCTGCTGGCGGTCAAAAGGGACTTCAAAATACAATTGATCAACTCGGAACGTCCGATTTCGCTCGTTTGCGTGTCGGAGTCGGTCGGCCTCCTAGCGGGGTGGATGCAACAAACTACGTTTTGCACAAGTTCAGCAAAGCGGAGCGGTTAAAGATGGAAGAGTGCGTTTCACGAGCCGCATCGGCAGTGGAATGTTGGGTTGAGGAAGGCGTGGAACAAGCCATGAATCTCTTCAATCGAGCAGAGACGGATGGCGACTAGGAGTTATGACTCCTGAAAATAGATGAACTATTGAGTTCACAAGCAAAACGGTTTCGAAACACAAAAAACAAGACTTTCACTGTGACCGCGTTCACATCGCGGCCCAAAGACGAAAAGAACTCGAGGGGAAGACATTGGCTGAGCGACTTTACGAATGTATGTTCCTGCTGGATAGCGGTCGCTTCGCACAGGATCCTCAGGGAACCGAGAAAACGGTTGAGGAGATTCTGGAGCGTTGTGGAGCAGAGATTGTCGTGAAATCACCATGGCAAGAAGGCAAACTTGCTTATGAGATTGATGGACACCGCAAAGGTTTGCATTACCTCACCTATTTCAAGATGGATGGGGCTGAGGTTGATTCATTCAACCGCATCTGCAAGCTCAATGACGCTGTGGTTCGACAAATGCTTCTCGAGCACGAGGAGAAACTGTTTGAACTCCTCACACAGCAGTTCACGGATAAAGAAGTTTCAGGCGAGACACAATCCGAAGATCAGCCACCTGTTCAAGAAGAAGTTGCAGTCGTTGCCGCAACAAAAGAAAGTGAAGAGGGTTAAAGTAGCTTCCAAACGAGCATGCACGTTTTATCTCTTGAAGTTCCTCGCTTTTTCGAGTGGAAAAATTCTTCACTGATTCACAATCCTGCTCCAGGTTGCTTTTACTCACGTTTTTTTAGGAAGCGTCATGGCTAGCTTTAACAAAGTAATTCTGATCGGGAATTTGACACGAGACCCGGAAGTCAAATACGTCACAAGCGGGACTGCCGTGACTGAACTCGGTCTTGCCGTGAATCGAACTTGGTTCGACAAACAGCAAAATCAAAAGCGAGAAGAAACGACCTTCGTTGATGTGACCCTCTGGGCACGCCAAGCAGAAGTCGCAGGGGAATACCTCTCCAAAGGGAGTTCGGTATTAATTGAAGGTCGATTACAACTCGACACCTGGGATGACCGTGAGACCGGAAAAAAACGTTCAAAACTGCGTGTTGTCGGAGAAAGTATGACGATGCTTGGTAGTCGTGGTGGTGGAGGTGGAGCTCCTTCTCGCGGCTCTTCAAATGCAGGGCAGCAGCAATCGCCACCACAACAGTCCGGAAATGATGCGGCCGACTCATTCTACGATTCCGGATCGGCAGGCGTCTCAGATAGTGACGTCCCGTTCTAAAGCATATAAAAGTTAGTTCAATTCAATCAGAGATAATGTTGCAGCCAGCTGGCTGATTCAGGAGTTTAGATATGGTCGTTCAACGTAAACGCGGACAACGGATTCGATCCAAAGATCGAAAAGGTGGAATTGAGTTACTGCTCGCGGAAACTGTTCCTCACCTCGGCGAGCAAGGCGCAATTGTACGCGTGAAGCCTGGCTTCGCACGGAACTATCTTGTCCCTATGGGACTTGCAACTATCGCGACTGAAGCCAACAAAAAGATGGTCGAAAGCCATCGAAAACGCCAGGACGAGGCGATCGTCGCTCACCGTAAAGACCTCAAGGCTCTTGGTGAAAAAATCAAAAACTACAGCGTCACACTCGAAGCAAACGCCACCGACGAAGGCCAGCTCTATGGTTCGATCGTTGCTGTCGATGTCAGTAAAGCCATGGTGACCGCAGGCTATCCAGTGAATCCAAACATGGTCAAAATGGAAGGTCCGATCAAAGCTCTGGGGATGTACACCATTCCGATTGAACTCGATCATAGTGTGAAGACCGAAGTCAAAGTCTGGGTCGTTCCAGCGGCTTCGATCAAATAGAACCTACCTGAGATCACTACGGTATCGCTTTTGACATCTCGCTCAAATGGGCGGGATGTCTGCGTGTCTGGACGAAGTCTTGCCGTGTTGTGACAATCAATTTTCATGACGCTTCTTCAATCAGCACGCACAAACACTTGCTGAGAACGCCAGGAACAGGCAAACCGAATCGGTTGTGCCGCAAGGAGGGAAGTGATGTCCAACGGAAATGGTTCTGGAGGTTCAACACCGGACCTTCTCGGTAAAATTCCACCGCAGAATCTTGATGCGGAAAAGAGCGTCCTCGGGAGTCTCTTGTTTTCCAGCGAAGCCTTCGACGAAGTCATTCAACACGTCCAGTCTCACTGCTTCTACACCAATTCCCATCGCCTGATCTTCCAGTGCATTCATGACATGTACGAAAAAGGCGTTCGCGCCTTGGATGTCATTACACTCAGCCATGAGCTTGAGAAAAGAGGCGAGTTCGAAGAAGTCGGAGGAGCGGTTTACCTCAACGAAATCATGGGGACTGTCCCCCACGCGGCACATGCTGAATACTATGCGAAGATTGTGCGGGATGCCTGGCTGCAACGGAGCTTGATTGACGCTTGCACAGATTCTCTGCGCGAGGCTTACCACGGAGGTGAGGATGTCGAGGAGATTCTTGCAAAAGCCGAAAAACGAATTTTTGGAATTGTCGAACAGCAAGAAAACATCGACAAAATCGAAATTGCAGCCATTCTTGATCTGACATTCCAGCGAATCTTTGAACGGATGGATCAGGACGGATCCGTCAGTGGACTGCACACCGGATTCACCGGACTGGATGAATACACCAGTGGATTTCAACCTTCAGAACTTGTCGTGCTTGCTGCTCGCCCGAGTATGGGAAAGACAGCGTTGGTTTGTAATTTTGCGATGTCCATCGCCAAACTCAACAGAGGAGTGCTGCTGTTCAGTCTTGAACAATCGAAACTTGAACTCGCAGAGCGGTTACTTTGCATTGAGGCAAAAGTGAGCGGTCACAAACTCCGACAGGGAGAACTCGACGAATTCGAACAGAGCATGCTCATGGAAGCGTCCACGATTATGCGGGACTACCACATTTTCATCGACGACCAATCCGGTCGAACAATGTCTCAAATCGCAGCCATCGCCCGGAGACTGAAACGACGTGCGACTTTGGATATTGTCATCATCGACTACCTTCAGTTGATCGAAACTGAAGACAAAAACATGCCGCGAGAGCAACAGATTTCTTCGATCACTCGTCGACTCAAATTCCTCGCCAAAGATCTCGACATTCCGGTCATCGCCCTCGCCCAATTGAATCGTGGCGTTGAACAACGCGAAGACAAGCGTCCCCGACTCTCCGACCTCCGTGAGAGCGGTGCCATCGAACAGGACGCAGACATCGTCATGTTCCTGCATCGACCGGAAGCATACGACCCTGAAGACCGTCCTGGCGAGGCTGACTTGATCATCTCAAAAAACCGTCACGGCCCGATCGGAACCATCGAACTAACCTGGCTCAAAGAGATGCTCAAATTCGGCGACAAAAGCCCGATGGTCGCCCCTGACGATTTTTAACACTCTTGAAAATCGGAGGAAACTCATTGGAAAGATCACTTTTCTTGTTTCTTGATCCATGAAACTTGCGTGATCAAGTGGTTGATGGAAGCGAACGAAATGTGAGCATTCGTCGCGTATCGAGGACTGGAGTTCGCCGGGAAAGTTGCGAGAGTGGCGTCGCCGACGAGGAAGACGTTGAAGTCCCGCGAGAGATTTTCGTAACCTGCCGTCGTGCGGCAGAAGCACATGTCGGTTGCGTAGCCGGTTAGTAAGACGTGGCGGATGCCGTGCTTGTTGAGAAAATTCTTGAGCGGCTCGTACCCTTCCTGGTCGAATATCAACACGTCGTCAGGGTGCACGGTCACGTCGGCGGTCACCGGCACGGGGACGTTCCAAAATCCCTTGCCGTTGTAATGGTCGTTGGCGCTGAGGCCAGGGAACTGCCGAAAGTAGTCAATGACAGGTCGGTCACTGGAGAGCGTTAACTTCTCCACAAGCGGCTGACCTTTGTACGGAAGACTGCTGAGTCTCTCTGCGAGTTGCTTCTTTGCTTCCGCACGCTCCTCCGCTGAAGGGTTGTGATCGAACGTGCGGTAGAGTTTCTTGCGAATCGGATCAGCAGGAGCGATCAGGCTGTACATTACCAGCGAGACGTGACCGCGCATCTGGTTCAGAAAGGGGTTGATAACTTCACGCGTATGACGTCCAGCGAGATGGTTTTTTGTGGGCGTACAGAAGTCACAAGCCCCAGCTGGTTCTGGAGTCTTCCAGCCTTGTCCGTCATCGATTCCCCAGGGATGAACCATAATCACCGCAGTCTTATCGGCTCGCAAACGATTCGGCATTTCGATGATTCCGCGAGCATTGTATGAAAATCGCCAGGCTCGCACATCCAGATTGGCGTTCTCATCATCCACTAGTAGCGGTGCCTCGTACCGCCGCACTTCCTCGATCGGCTGGATGAATTCCGGATAGTCGGCCAGCAGCGGCTTTGCGTCTTTCAGGAGCTTCAAATGATTATTGTATACGCGAGCCGGTTCTTCCGCCGAAGCAACTGACAAAGAAAAGGCCACGAACATCGCCGCATTCAGAACGTAGCTGAATGAGTGAGTCGTTTGAGACATGACTTGTGTTCCTTTCAATTATCCTGTGACAGGAATCTGCGGTGACTGGTTGTTTTCACTTCTCAGTAACGCTTTCTGCAATCGCACTCAGCCCCACGATCTCGGCTTTGTCTCCAGCTTGTTTCACCAGATCGCAGATCAGTTTGACGGTTTCAAAGTTTGGGTCTTCGACGTACATGATCGATGGATGGCAGAGATAGTCGAACACGGCACCATTCTCGATCGCCCATTCAACACATTGTTGAACGGATTTCAAGAAGTGATTCAGCTTCCAGCGACTGGTGCGAAACGCTCCGACATCGCTAATCGGACTCATGGGAATTTCGATCAATTCTGTTGAGTAGACGTACGGCTGCGCTTGCTGCTGAGCTTTAACAATCGATGCGAAGACGTCGTCGGTTGGCTCAACTCCCGCTTTGCTGCTTTTGTGTGGTGGATATTTTGAACTAACCCAGGTGAAACCTTCGTCCAGTAACAATTGCTGGATGTCTCCACGCCCATTAAGTGCTCCACTCGAACCACCCGGCGTGCGGAAGCCATCGGGATCGATCCCCAGTCGTTCTTTCATGGCGAGAGTAGTGATCCGGATGTTTTCGCGAATGATCTCCTCCGCCGTCTTCCCGCGAATCAACCAAGGTGAACGTTGAAATCGAAACTGCGTCTGCTCGGGTTTTCTGGACCAGACATTCACATGGTCGTAAGTATGATTCCCGATTGGATGTCCCATCTCGACGATTTCTTTCAGCCAGTCGATGTTTGACTGTTCCAGCACTCGACCGACACAGAAGAAGTGGATCATCCCGCCAAGGTCTTTGGCAATGCGAGCGGCGTTGAGAGCATAATTCTTTGTCGGCTCGTTCAGGTTGCCCTTCTGAAAATCCCACTCCATGATATCCCGCGTGGGATACATTCGGCTCATTTCCAAATCGAAGGTGATGGCAATTTGCGATCTCTTGCCGCGTCGGTTTTCCTGTGAATAACCAACAGCATTTGTCATCACTCCGGCAGCAGTCCCAGCGAGGAAAGAGCGGCGTGTCAGAGATGGGTTTGATCGGTTCGTCAGCATGAGGATTTCGCTTTCGCTGGTAGCCACACTCAAGTTGGTCCATGACACACTCCAACGGGTGTCATTATTGTTGTGTCGTTCTCTCGCTGCTGTGAAGCAATTCGTGAACTTTCTCTACGATCCGCTCTTCGGTCGACAGAGCAAAAGGCCCCGGCTGCACGATGGTGGTCATCCAGTTCATCGAGCGGCGAGGTTCGTAGCCACCTTCCTGCAGCAATCGCCGACTGGGAATGTAAGCAAAGACATCGTTGCTGTAACCAGCGACCCAAATCGCAGCCGATCCAGCGAATTCGCGTTTCAGACGCAGCGAATAATCGACCACAACCTCACCCGCCAGCGCGACCAACACAAGGTCATTGCCAAACCGAGTTGTCTGCACGGGATAGTCATACGATAATCGCAGCGATCCTTCGCGGTCGAGCTGTCGCAGCAGACGCTTCGCGTGCGTTGGTGTCAGTTCATAATCTTTGAAGGTAGCATCTGAGCGACCGGCCACAACTGATTCGAGTTGCCCGCGAGTGGGTGGTGGTGCGTAGTCGATTTCAACTCGGCTGAACTGAAGTTGGAGATCGCCGTTGATTGTTCGCTGCTTGTTTCCGAGCGCAGCATCAACGGCGGTTGCCAGTGTACGACCGTGCCGTCGAGCGTGTATCATTGTTCCGCGAGGGTAACCGCATTGATCTCCGGCACAACCAGTCATGAACATCGCGATGGCACCAGGATGATCCTGCTCAAGAAAACGCTGAGCATAGCCCGCGTAGTCTCCGGCGTACTGATTCTCCCACATGGTCGTGTTATGGCAGGCGTAACCGAACAAAACTGCTCGTAGCTGACCCTCAGTGTCGACGACCTGGAGAACCGGAACGTCATGATCGACCGGGCCGTCTGGATTCGGGTGATTCAAGTACGGTTCACCGCTCGGATCTGGATTCTTAAGACGCCGGTTCATCGCGAACCCGCAACGTGAGTGGCTGTATCGTAACTTGACCGGTGCGAGATCATCGAGTGCCTGACCGATCAACTCGACCAGCGTGTCTTCCAGTCGCTGGCAATATTTGATCGTGAGCTTCTTCCGCTCGTCGGAGAGTTCTTCCAATGCAGTCGGTGTCATTTGCAGTTCGGGGCCGCAGTGAGTGTGTGAAGCGTTCAGCAGCAACGATTCCGGTGGCAATCGAAATTTCTCACCGACATGCTTTTCGACTCGTTCTCGCAACGGGCGCGGAATACCGATCAAGTCGCATGTTATGATGACCAACCGAGTCCCTGCCTCGTCCTCGAACGCCAGCGCTTTGGCGTGCAATTCTGTGAAAGTCCCTTCAGCTGGCCGCTTACGACTGCCGAAGCCCGCCAGCATCATGGGGTGATCCGGAGTGATCACCGCGATGGCTGTTCCAGCTCGCCATGGCTCCGCCTCCGCCGAGATTGAGAGCGAAGTGACGATCAATAGAAGTGAAGTGGAAAATCTCATCATCGACTCCATGTGTCAGTCAATTCTCACTACTCTGTAAATACTTCATGAGGTCACGTACCTGTTGAGGTTTGAGTTCCTTCAAAAC
The DNA here is from genome assembly GCA_030626405.1 of Planctomicrobium sp. GTDB lineage: Bacteria > Planctomycetota > Planctomycetia > Planctomycetales > Planctomycetaceae > Thalassoglobus. The sequence continues at coordinate 10,015 of DAOUPA010000013.1, read as the reverse complement.
TTTCTCCGGCATCAACGATAGGTGAGAATCCTTGTGCATTGAGTCTAAGAGTAGGCCAGCAGACTGCCAGTGCTAAAATTCTGATCGTCCAACGTGCAAAATTCATACTGGCGTCTCTCGTGCAGTCAGTGGCGAACCATCGGAGTTCACATCGAGGATTTCGAGTTTCTCCAGAGTCTAGAAATCATTCGTAGAGAAACTCTCGTCAGATTAGTGAACGCTCAGCCTTGTGCACAAGTTTGAGCCACCTTTGATCGCGAATCCTGTTGGCGACAATCAGCGTCCCGCGTGTGATGACTGTGCGACTCCCATTTCAGTATGGCAACCTCTATCCTGTTCGCACCCTTAAAGTCAGGACACTAAGACAATGACCGATCCCAACACGTGGAAACCAGAGATCTGCAATGCTATCGACCGACGACGGGACGACATTATCAACATCGGCGAGTCGATTATGGACGCGCCGGAGTTGGGGTTTAAGGAAACACGAACAGCAGACCGCGTGAAGCAAACCTTCGATCAAGTCGGCTTAACCTTCGAAGATGGACTCGCGATCACGGGAGTCAAAGCCGTATTGCGGGGGGCGAAGGAAGGCCCGACGATTGCATTGATGGGTGAGCTAGACGCACTGCAAGTTCCCGATCATCCTCGAGCCGACCCTGTTTCCGGTGCAGCACATGCTTGCGGACACAACGCACAAATTGCAGGATTAATGGGGGCGGCGATGGCGCTCTCGGACACCGGCATCGCGGAACACTTCTCAGGAAATATCGTTTTCTTTGCCGTGCCTGCAGAAGAGTACGTCGAGATCAATTACCGAGTCAGTTTAGTCAAGAAGGGAAAAACCTCATTTCTAACCGGCAAGCAAGAACTCATCAAGCTCGGACATTTTGATGATATCGATATGGCGGTAATGATTCATTCAACAAGTCCTGAGGTGAGCGAAGGGAGTATGGGGATCGCACCTTCTTCAAATGGATTCCTCGCAAAGAACATCCGCTTTCTCGGGAAGGCATCTCATGCCGGAATCTATCCCGAGCGTGGAGTCAACGCTCTTTATGCGGCGCAGCTTGCGCTGAGTGCGATCAATGCGCAGCGAGAAACGTTTCGTGATCAGGATTGCGTCCGTATTCACCCGGTCATCACCAAAGGTGGCGACCTCGTGAACATTATTCCTGCGGAAGTTTGCATGGAGACATACGTTCGCGCGAAGACGCCTGACGCGATTCTCGACGCTTCCAAAAAAGTTGATCGTGCCTTGCGAGGAGCTGCCATGGCAATGGGATGCAAGGTCGAAATCGAAACTGTGCCGGGAAATCTTCCGCTCCGAAATGATGCAGGTCTCGCAGAGATCTTCCGCGATACAGCGGGAGCAGTCCTGGGCGAAGAGAACTATCGCGACTATCCACACAGCGGAGGCTCGACCGATGCAGGCGATCTCAGTCAAATCATGCCAGTGTTACACCCGATGATGACAGGCGCCGCCGGTGCACATCACCAGATTGACTGGTGCATCGCTGATCACGAGAACGGCTACATTGCACCTGCAAAAACGCTCGCCATGATGGCGGTCGAATTGCTCAGTAACGATGCTGCCAAGGCCCGCGGCATTCTCAAGGAAAATAACCCGGCGATGACGAAAGAAGAGTACCTGGAACGCCAGACATCAGTCTTCAAGACAGAGTTGTATGATGGAACCGCATGATGTCCTCACGAAGGCGAAACGCCCAGATGATGGCCTGTTGTCAAATTTCCAATCACTCTCCCTGGTCGAATCCACGAGCCGCACATTTGGTGCTGGTTTAACTTGATTGTTATTGAGAGAATAGCCTGACAGACTTTCCACCCCACACGATATCCAGCGATGCAAAGTCAAGAATGAATAATCACCTTCCTTCGTCAACACGTCGCACCTTCATTTGGTCAACTCTTACAGGAACAGCTACGTTGACTTCCGGATTATTGACGAGCCGTGCGATGGGACAAGATCGTTCGGACAATGCGTCACCCTCCTTGATTGATGCGACCACAGGCCAGAACGCCAACAAGGCTATCAGCGCACCATTGTCGCAACGTCCATTCGTGCCTCAAATGTGCATGACCTTTAATAAAATCTATTCTCACGTTCTGAATATCTCGGCGTTTAACCATCATCTTCACTTCGGCGACGAAGAGGCGACGCTCGCGTGGTTTCACCCTCAAAAAACCGTTGGCAAAAACGAATTCGGCTCGCGTGGCATCGTGCCGGGCCTCATGCAGCTTTTGAAATTGCCCGACAAGACGATTACACCAGAGACGAAAAACGTCGTCTCTGATCGTTTTTCCAAGTTTGCGAAGGAGAAGTCTAAGAAGGAATTTTACACCGCTCTAAGCAAACAGACCAACACCAGCCACATTTTGTTTATGACATTTGCGCACCAGTTGAATCGCGCCGAGGAACTGATTTCCGATCGCTTTCGTCTTGCAATCTATGTTGATCATTTTCTGTTTCCGCTCGATAATTCCGAAATCAAAGAGCGGCATCCAAGTTATCAAAATCGCCTCAACGTCCTGGAAGCCTCTTTCAAGGCCGAAGAACGAATGCATGGGCCTCGCCCTGAAAAATTCACGCAATACCTCCAATTCGTCGCCGAAGCGATCAGCCTGCATCGCCATCGACCAGGCGTCATTGGGACAAAGATGGGCTTCTCCTATTGGAGGACATATGATGTCGAGCCTGTCGATCTGGAGGACGCTCGACGAATTTACGAAACCGCCGACACGTCACCAGCCGCTTACAAGAAACTCCAGGATTATCTTGCATTTCACGTGTTGCAAGTTTGCGGAGAGCAAAATCTCCCTGTCCAAATACACACAGGTCTCGGAGCTGATCCCGGACTGGTCCTGAGCAATTCGAATCCATCACTGCTCGACAAACTACTCTCGCGACCTGAACTCGAATCGACTCAGATCATACTGATCCACGGTGGCTATCCGTTCTGCAAGGAAATTGGAGTCATGGCACGCCGCAAGAATGTCTGGCTCGACTTCTCCTGGATGCCGCTACTGCTCCCTCCAGACACGCTTGCTGGATATCTCAAAGAGTGGATTGAACTCATCGGTCCTTACGAAATCATCTTCGGGACCGACGGAGGAGGCTTGGCGATGCTCACCGGAACGTGGTGTGCGCGCCGTGCTGTTTCCATTGCGTTGAGTCGTATGGTCGAAGAGGGACAAATCACCGAAGCTGAAGCAGTCACCTGGGCACGAGCAATCCTGCACGGAAACGCGATGCGAATATACAAAGAGACATTAGCTAAGAATTGACAACGATCCGCGCTCTGCCTCGCAGGGCTGATTCTCGAATCTCAAAATTGTTGATCTGAAAGCGAGGCGAGAATTTGAATATCCGGGAATTGCTAGTGAGAAAAGGGGTAATTTTGCGGTTGGTTCTAGCATAGAAGTATGTCATGTCGAAGAGACAGGATCGTAATGAGACCACTCTTTTTCCATAAGGTGAACGTTGATGTCTGATTTCAAGGTGACTGAACTCACTCCAGATTTGAATTTTGATGAACTCCCTTACTGGGATGTCGTCATTATTGGGGCGGGACCAGCGGGACTCGCGGCGAGTCTCACGACGGCTCACCGAGGACTCACAACTTTGGTGATTGAGGCCAAGGAATCGCCGGGTGGTCAGCCGCAGTTTCTGTACGCGGACAAGAAAATCGTTGACATCCCAGGGTTCCCTGATGGAATTACTGGTGAGGAACTTTCGTCAAGAACCTACCGGCAGGCGGTGAACGCACTGGTGCAGTTTCGAATGAGCGAGGAATTCACCGATATTCTGGACACTGATCAAGCGGTCAATGGTGGGCGACTGAAAGAAGTCGTCACGACGAAAGGTCGATATCTGTGCCGCAAAGTAATCATTGCCTGCGGACTGTTACACTTCCCTCGAAAGCTTCCAGTCCTCGACTCCCTGAATTCAAAGCGAGTCTATTACAAGAACCCCAAAATTGGAGACTACGAAGGACAGAAGGTTGTGGTCATCGGTGGTGGCGACTCGGCACTCGATGCTGCGCTTATGTCACTTGACCGAAACGCTGAGGTCACGGTCATGGTCCGGAAGCCAGCTCACGTAGGAAAAACGGAGAGCGCAACTCGCATCCTCGAAGCAGGCGGGCAAATTCTCACGAACGCCGAACTCGCAACCGCTGAATTCGAGGGGGAGGAATTTCGCCTCACCTTGACGAATGGCGATTCCATTCTTTGTGACATCGTGATCGTTCAAATCGGCTTCCTTTCTGCGAAAGAGACGTTCAAGCGACTCGATGTGAAACAAAACGATGACGGTAGCATCGCGATTGACCCGTACTTCGAGACCAGCCGCCGCGATATTTTTGCAGTCGGCGATGTGCACGGCGACATCAAACTCATCGCCGTCGCCTGGGCCGAAGGAATTCAGGCAGCGATCTACGCTTTCAAGGAAATCACAAGCCCTTACTGGCTCAACGAAAAACGCCTGCACGATCACAAAATTGAAATGATTGGTGAAAAGACTTTCTACGCCGCGACTCATCAACCAGACGCGAAATAGGCGAAACTGGCTCACAAGCATTTCAATTCTGGCCCTGCTTCCGCTCCCTTCTGGCGGTTTCCAGTGACGTCTTCAATCCTTCGGAGAGGTACATGCCGCCGTTTTGGTTGGTGCGGATGATGACTCCGTCGATGAGGGACATTTGGTCGATGAGGTCTGCGATTGTGGCGTCGCCAAGTTCGGTGGCGAGTTTGTCCATCGGGATTCTATTGCCTGCTTTTGCGAGTTGAATTAAAAACGGAGCGATGAAAGCAGAGTCGAGGCTTTCAGCTTCACGGGAAGTGCGGGCAAGGCGAATTCCTGTCATCACCAGTGCTGGACCTGCGAGAATAGAGACTGACAGCAGCTTCACGAACGAATGGAATGTGTCCTGATTCGCAAAGATGCTCATCGCGCTTGTGCCGGTCGCTCTGGCGACCATTCTGACTTTCCGTGAATGGTCCGCTGACCCGAATTTCAGGTTTTCCAACTCTTCGTAATTCGCAGTGAGATACGCCACGAACAACAAGCCAAGCACTCCCCAGGTCCAGAGAGTCAAACTGAGACCAGTTCCCGTGATTCCCTGAAACGCAAACCAGAGAACTCCTTTGATGATCCACCAAGTGATGAACAACACAAGGAGCGAACCGAGCGCACAGGCAATCGCACCTGCAACACGAAGCTTGAAATGCTTCTCCTTGTAGTTCTCGACCCAATTTTCAATCGCTTCCTGAACAGTCATACGGGTTCTATTTAAGTGAGTTGTGTCTCATCTTCCTGTTGGCAACTCCAGCAGATTTCAAAGTTCGCCTCGTTCTTTTCTCCGCAGTGCGAACAGGTCCATTGCTGTGATGATTCTGCATTGTGATGCCGCTCCCGATTCGCCTCTTCGATCAACGCTTTCGCTCGATCAAAATCATCGGCATGAATCATGATTCCTGGTGCGACCAACTGAGCTGGAACCTTGCCTGAAACAAGTTGAAGATGCTCTCCGTCAATTCGGCTTTCAATGTCCGCCGCAGTCAGTAAATTCTGTATGTACTCCGCCTCAATGAGATTGTCTGCAGAGTAGACTTCTCGAATTTGATCTTCATTCATTGCTTGCTCCCGCTACAAAAACTTCTTGTTACTGTTCATGGTTTGGAATGAGGGCTTGGTTGTGTTTCATCTTCCTCTTGGCAACTCCAGCAGATTTCAAAGTCGGCTGTGTTTGTTTCTCCGCAATGCGAACAGGTCCATTCTTTTCGCAACGCTGCTCGTCGCCGTTGTTCGGTCTTCGCTTCATCCACCAGAATTTCTGCTTGGGCAAAGTCTTCTTCACAAACCCAGATACGCGGAGTCACCCACACGGCAGGCAAGTTTCCAATAATCGTTTGCAAAGATTCCCCGATAATTCTTGCTTGAATCCCCTGCTCCGCCAACACATGACGGATGAACTCAGCATCCATCATATCGTCCGCGGAATAGACTTCGAGGACCGATATGTCAGTCATTGCTTACTCCCGCTGCGGAAATCTCTTGTCACCGTTCATATCTTGGAAAAATGGACCGGCGGTTTTATCGCAGTTCAAAGAGTAGGAAATACAGGGGCACAGAGGACACGGAGTTGGTGTTCTCCTGCTTTCTCCGTGAACTCTGTGCCTCCGTGTTTTTATCTTCTTTCCTTGAAATTCATTACTCCACAAACTGAAACGCAAACAAATCGGCGTGGTTCACTGAAAATCGAAGGCGAACAGGCTTTCCGGCAAGTTTTTTGAGTGCATCGCTCCCACCCTTCCAATTGACGGCTTGTCCTGATGAGTCGCCGGTCAGCTTCTTGCAATCGTCCATAGTGCAACCTTGGACTGGACTTCCGTCTGCATTCTGGAGTTCAACTTGTACTAAGCCGCCCTCTGCTGCTTTGTAGTTGAGAACAAGCTTGCTGCCTTTGAAGGTGAACGGCTTTGTGAGAAGTTCGCCTCCTTTATCACCTGCGTTTATCGCGACAAAGCCATCGGTTCGGTAGCTGAAACGACGGACGCGGGTGTCCGGTCCAACGTAGTAGGCTTCGGTCGCGAAGACGGACATGCGACCTGGCTGCGACGGAATTTCGACGAGGCCATGCACCATGTAGTTACTCCGGTTGCCTTGTCGGTCTTCAGGAGCATCTCGAGGCACGACAGGAGTGTCGTAACGTTTGAACGTCAAGCCGTCTCGGCTCGACATAAAGATCGGCTCAACCTGTGAGTCTTTCGGTAAGTATCGCGTCGGGAATCCGATCAACAGGTGCGGCGCGCGATCGTAGGATCGAATCGCATTTGTGTAGAGATGCTGATGCGGAGCGTCTGGATACTTCAGCAGCACAGGTTTTGTCCACGTCACAAAGTCGTCGGAAGTACAAGTCATAATGTCGCGAACGCCGTTTGTGAACGTTCGGTGAAAGTCGACGTACTGCTTCGTGTGCGGGTTCCAGAAGGCGAGGTTCTGTGAATCGAAGGCACCTTCAGTGATGACTGGTTCGTCGTGCATGAGCGACCAGCGAATTCCATCGGGAGACTGAAACACATACAGCCCTTTCTTCCCTTGCGGTCGTCCTCGCGAGATCGCCTTGTACTTCGCTTCCGGAGGACAATCAGGGTTCGTATCTTTAAACGGCACAAAGCAGTGTGTTCCGATTCCGTTCCAGACAATGTTGTTTTCCTTCGAGCCTTCCCAGGCGAATAGTCCGAGATTCGGTTTCGTCCAATGAATCCCATCGGTGCTCTCCGCGTAGCAGGTCACTTCCGGATGCAGAGACTTTTGCGTTTTCTCATCGGCATGTGAGCCACGGTAGTACATCCGGTAGATGTCACCATCCTGAAAGATCGTGTAGTAGGCACACGTATTCCCTTCCCAGGGTTTGTCAGTGACGATGGTCACTTCGTGCGGTGTCGGTTGCTGAACCTGATGCGACAGATCGCCAGACATTTTCTCGATCAGAAAATCATCAACAAAGAGTTCCAGTCGAGAACCAATCTCGATTGGTTCTGCCGAAAGAGAGGATGCAATACACAGAGTGAGTGCTAAAGAACAAACAAGCTTCATCGGTCAACCTGATTCTAAAGACGATTTCATCAATTGGACTCTGCAAAGTATGGAGACTCAGAAGGAGGACGGCAATCGAGAGGCGAAGTTGACCTTTTTTCTTCCGTTGTAAGAAGTATGTAAAACTGAATGGCAACGACGGGAATCTTCTCGCGACTCCGAGAGCGGGCAGATACGATGCAGCTTGTTATTCGCTCTCTTTATTTTCATCGGAGCCTCTCATGCTGATTCGATATTTACTCTGCGTTCCCCTTTTTCTGATTGGATGCGGGCAAGGACAAAACAATTCCGGAAATCGCCGTGCGGTACAACTGGAAGCAGGCAGCGCGATGAACGATGCGCCCCCACCTTCAATTGACATGCCACCGCCGGAAAACTCTCAAAATCCTGGAGTGAAATCCAAACTATCACAACTAGACGCCGTCGCGACCGGCCTGGCAATGACGCCGATACCTGTTGCTGCGATTCGCACTGTCGCAGTGAATAAGGACGGAAGTCTGATTGCAATGGGAAACGGCGAGGGAGAAATTGCGATCTGGAGCGAAGCGGAAGGGAAGTATGTACACAACTGGGTCGCTCACGACCACTGGGTTTTTGACCTTGTCTTCGATTCAAATTCCAAAAAACTCATCTCGGCCGGTGGTGACAACCTCACGAAAATCTGGGCCGTTGATGGTTGGAAGGAGCTGCACAGTTTCGCAGATCATGATGATGACGTGCATGGAGCTGCGATCACTGCCGATTCTCGATTACTGATCACGGTGGGCGATGACATGAACGTCGTCGTCCGAGATTTGAATTCGGGAAAGGTTACGAAACTGCAAGGACACGAAGCACAGGTGACGTCCGTTGTCCTCTCGCCAGATGGAAAGCGAGCGTACTCTTCGAGTCGGGATCAGACGATTCGGGTTTGGGATCTTGAAAAGCTTGCGGAAGTTGCCGTGCTGGAAGGGCACGAGGAGGATGTCCTGCACCTCGCGCTTGATCGATCAGGCGATTATCTTGCTTCCGCCAGTTATGACGGAACGGTCAAGATTTGGTCGACTGAGAAACTTGCTGTGGAGAAAACTCTGGTCGTCCCTGACGTCTGGATGCTGGCGGTGGAGTTTTCAAAGGATGCGTCGATAGTCTTCACTGGATCGAAAGATGGTCTCGTGAGAGCCTTCGACCGCAAGACCACCGCAGAACTTTGGCAGACCAATGCGACATCAGCCGTTTCAGATCTTGTGTTGATGCCGAGCGGGAAACGGTTCATCGCGAGTACCTCCGCGAGCGGAATGAACATTTACGATTTCACTCCCAATCAAGTCGCAACTGTCCGCCACGTCACCCGACAGAAGACGCCACCTCCGGTGCGTGAATCCATCACAACGCAAGAATACCTCAACATGCACAACGCACTCCTATTCGAACAGGACACACCAGACTGGGGAAAGAGAGTGGGATTACTCGCGATCCACGGAGACATTTGGACTCGTTACCTTCTGGAAGACTTAGAGACTGAATCTCTCCTAGCACCGAAACAGGAACTCGCCCGACGGTTGCGAGACAAGTTACAGGCCAGACCATTATGGCCTGCGATTGAACTGGGACTGGGAGCGTTCTGGGGCCGATTGGCAGTTGCGGAACAGCACGGAATGAGGATCGCTCAACCATTAAAAGAATGGGTCGAAACCGAAACCAGAGAATGGAAAGACCAAACCGAGAACCAAGCCTCCGAACTTCTTCTGATCGAAAAACAAATTCTCATTCAATTGAAGAGTCTCGATCAAACCAGTCAAGACAGCAAAACAATCGAAGAAGTCAACGAGGAGATCCTCAAGCGACTGCATGCGATTCTTGATGAGTGAACAGTAGACGCGTTCGTCTTTCTCATGAGGTTTATTTATCAAAATTCACTCCGAACTTCTCATCGTTTTTTGCCTCGACACTTGCATCAGAGAGGTGTTCCCCTTCACCATACTCGGTGAATCACTATTCCCTGAAGATCGTAGCGATGAGGAAGTCGGCTGAGGCATGTTTGAAACTCAATTCACGAACCTCGACTGGGTGATCGTTGTTGTTTACCTATCAGGCACTGGTCTGCTCGGGATGTACGTCAACAAATATGTCCACAATGCTTCGGACTATCTTGTTGGCGGGCGTGGTGCCGGGACCTCTTTAAGCATCGCCAGTTTCATTGGGACAGGTCTGGGGCTGGTCACGTTGATGTACGCATCGATGGAGGGCTTCACGAAAGGGTTCAGCTATCTGGTTGTTCCGTTGATTGCTTTCGCTGTTTACCTCATCCTTGGCTCAACCGGCTTTGCGATCAAACGGCTCAGGGAATTGAAACTGACGACGCTACCGGAGTATTTCGAGGTTCGATTCAGTCGGCAAGCGCGAATCACTTCT
>DAOUPA010000345.1 GCA_030626405.1 Planctomicrobium sp. | reverse complement strand
GTCAGACTGGCGTCGTCATCATCAACTGATCGCCAAACTCAGTCACTACAAAAAAAGAGGCCACGACCCACCAAAACTGTAATGTGCAACTGTAGTACTAGAGCACTTTTCATTTTAGTGTTCGTGGTATCCGCAGTGTTTGAAATAGTTCGTGCATTCGTTGGGTGGGAAGGGGAGGTTCTTGACCTCCTGCACGTTGCCGTTCGGCCAGCGAAGTGTGAGGTTGATCCCCTCTTCCGAAGAGGCAAAGGAGAGCTCGCCGGTTTGACTGGAGAGGTAGCCGCCGCACAATTGTCGTTCGTGAATGTTCGTCTTACCCTGTGATTCCACTTCAATTCGAAGGTTTGCGGCGGAGCGGTTTGATTGAATTCCGACAAATTGAAGAGTTGTGATCGGCTCTTTGAGGTCGAAGTCATTCAGCAATATCGTTGCTGGATCATCAATCGGTGAAACGATGAGATCAGGAAGGCCGTCTCGATTTAAATCTGTCGCGAGAGCACCGCGCCTGTGCCAGGATTGCTCAAAGTAGGGGCCTGCGTTCTCAGTTTTCTGCCATTGGTTGTTCTTCGTTCCATGCAGCAAGAGCGGAGGTTGCTGAAAAGAGGCTGATGGTGAATCTGTCACATGTCAGTTTGTAATAAATAGATCAAGCTGCCCATTCAAGTCAGCGTCGAAAGGAACGGCTGACCAGCCGACCATTGATCGGCTCGTCGTTGTGAGACCGTTCTGACCAGTGGTCTCAACGAATGTGTTGTTACCTTGATTGTAAAACGTCACGTTCGCTTCGTGGATGAAATTCGTCGTGAGTAAATCCAGACGACCATCCTGATCAAAGTCGGCGCAGGCGATTCCCATCGAACCTGTCGACTTCCCCATCGCGGTGTAGGCGATGCCAGATTCAATTCCGATTTCTCGAAATTTCCAATCGGATTCCTTTTCGAAGAGCAGGTTTCGGTCGCCATCGTTGGCAATGAAAATTTCAGGAATTCGGTCATCGTTGAAGTCCGCGATGACGACTCCGAGGCCGTATTGAATTTGTGCCGAAATCCCTGAGTCGGCAGATCGATCACGGAATGTGCCATAGCCGAGGTTTTCGAACAAATAATCAGGAACGGGTAAGTGATAATGAGGATGGCAGTGAATGCGTTTTCCGGATTCTTCGCAGTACGGAGGTGGAACATCTCGCGGAGTGTCGGCATAGGTCGTGACATACAAATCGAGATCGCCGTCGTTGTCGAGGTCGCCAAAAGCGGCGGTTGCACACCACCGATCCATCTTCAATTCCGCCTCTGCTGTTTGTTCTTCGTAAGTTCCATCGCCCATATTCATGAAGAGGGCAGAAGATTGATAACCGGTGATTAAGAAGTCGTCGAAGCCGTCATTGTTAAAATCGCCAAGGCAGCAGCCATGTCCGTAGCCTGACCAGAAGCAACCATTCTGCTTTCCGACTTCCGTAAATGAAGTTTTGCCAAGGTGGCGATAGACTTGGATGGAGTTTCGTGTTTGATCCGACCAGTCGATGGGATCACCACCATCTACGAAAATGAGGTCAGTATGCCCATCACGATCCAAATCAGCGGCTCCGAGACCGCCTCCGAGAGTCTCCGCGAGATGGAATTTTCCCGACGCTCCATTGTCGTATGAAAACTGAAGAGCAGAGTCCGAGAATTCGGTGAACTTGAGAGTCTCGTGATTTGGCGATTCAATTGAGTGATTTTGAGTGAAATTCACTGCGGCAGTATTGCCTGATTGGACTTGCTCAGGCAACAGGTCGTCACCACGCCAGACGGATCGCGTCTCGACCCATTTCGCGGCACCGAAACCAGCGGCGGCGAGCATTGCAAACAAGATGAATGGGACGGTCGATCGCATGTGAAAACTAAAAGAAGAAGATCTGAGTTTGAAGGTGAGTCGTACACCGTTTACGTTGATTTCAAGTATTTACTAAGTAGCTCGGCGACTTGTTCTGCGCCGACATCTCTGCACTGTTCGGCAAATTCGCGTATCGTCTCTTCATCCCAAATCGTCGAAGGGTTCTTTGCAGTTTGTTCAAGTTCTTGTAGAACGCGAAGGTGTTTTGATTGCCGCTGGTTTTCTTCGTCATCTCCGGGAAAACGAAGGACTTCACAATACCGTGAACGGATCTGTCGGTTGAGCGGTCGCTGCGAAACGGCTTTCGCCAAACAATCCACAGCAACCTCAGCTTGATTGTTTTGTGACGCTTCTAGTCCCCGCATCAACCAATACTCACCTTCGAAGCCAATTGGTGGCGCACTGGGCAAGTCTGCAACGACACTTGGTTGCTTCAGTAGAAATCGAGTCTGTGAAAGCAACACTTGAACTCTCGGAGACTGTTCCCCTTGCTCAAGTAATTGTTCGGATTCGGCGGATCGATCTAGTTCAATCAGGCAGCGCGCGAGTGCGATTCTTGAGGCAAGATCAGACGGATCATTGCCAACGAAATTTCGGAGACTTTGTTCCATCGATGCTGCTTCGAGTGCAATCGCCTCGGCCCCGACCAGTAATCGAATCGATTCCCTTTGCAGAGGGAATGTTTTGGTCTTTTCAATCAATGCTGTTGAAAGAGTCATCGGATCAAGCCGAATTCCAGCCAGCATGGTCAAGCGATCATGAGCCGCTGGAGATCTTGGGAGCAGACGCTGCGAGTCTCGCCAACACCGTTCAGCCACGGCAGCATACCCTGCATGGAAAGCAACTTCTCCGGCTTCGAATTTACTTTGTGGACCAATTGGAGAGTCTTCAGGAACACTCAATAAAACTGCGACATGCAGCATCGGATTCGCGTCGTGAGAGGCCACCTGAATGAGCACATCGCGTGCGCCGCTGGCGTAGTCGGACCGGGCGAGTGCGGATCGAGCGAACTTCTCCGCCTGTCTGATTTCTCCTGCATTTCAAGCAAGTGCCGCCTGGACTGTGAGTTCCTCAACCGAAGGCCGAGTCCATCTTTGCAATCCGAAGCCGCACGCAACCACGACGATCGCGCCAGTTATTCTCAGTGATGTTGTGCGAATCGATCTGCTCATTTCAGTGGAGTAGTTTTCCTTTTGCTGAGCAGCAACAGAACGTCAACGTCGCAGAAATGAAGCGAGTTCTTGCTTGCTTCTTCGATGTTCTCGATGACTACTCAGCGACCGATGCAATGGACTTGGTTGCCAAAGGCTTGAAGCAAGCTCAGAAGCGACGTCGGTAATTCCACAGAGTGCTTCGGTTCTTTGACTTATGACCGGAGCACTTACTTTTCGATGCTCGTTAACCTTTTCCTTTTCGAGCAACTCCGGTTTTGATTGCTGCTTGAGCAACACGCTCGGCAACGAGTAACGCAACACGGCGGTCGAAAACCGATGGGATAATGTAATCCGGATGCAATTCGTTCTCGGAGATGACACCGGCAATCGCCTCAGCGGTGGCGATTTTGATTTCTTCGTTGATGTCGCTGGCACGGACATCCAGTAGGCCTCGGAAGAGTCCAGGGAAGCAGAGGACGTTGTTGATTTGGTTTGGATAATCTGAGCGACCGGTTGCCATCACCTTGACATTCTCAGTTGCGTCTTCTGGAAGAATTTCCGGATCTGGGTTTGCCAGCGCAAAGACGATGGCGTCGTTCGACATTTTTGCAACTGCGTCTGGAGAGAGCGCTCCGGCAACGGAAACACCGATAAATAAATCGGAGCCTTCGATGACGTCGGGCATGAGTCCTGTTCGGTTTTCCTGGTTGGTATTTTGGGCAATCCAGGCTTTAAGTTTGTTGGGATCGTTCGAGCGTTCTTTGCCAATGGCACCTTTGCTGTCACAGACAATCATATGAGCGACACCGACCGAGTGCAGCAGTTTCGCAATGGCGACCCCTGCTGCACCAGCCCCGTTTATGAGGACGTGAATCTCTTCCATCTTTTTGTCGACGACCTTCAGAGCATTCGTCAGCGCGGCTAATACGACGACCGCCGTGCCGTGTTGGTCGTCGTGAAAGACTGGGATTTCGATTTCGTTCTTGAGTCGCTCTTCAATTTCAACGCATCGAGGTGAGGAAATGTCTTCGAGATTGATCCCACCAAATGTCGGGGCAATGTTTTTAACGATCTTGATAATTTCTTCGACATCCTGCGTTTCAAGACAGATGGGGAAAGCGTCCACATTGCCGAATTCCTTGAACAGAAGTGCCTTCCCTTCCATGACAGGCATTGCTGCGCGAGGTCCGATATCCCCCAGGCCAAGGACTGCGGTTCCATCACTGACGACGGCTATCGTATTGCGACGAATCGTCAAATTGAACGAAGCGTCTGGGTCTTTCGCAATTGCCATACAAACCCTCGCAACACCGGGGGTGTAGGCCATGGAGAGATCGTCGCGTGTCTTTAACGGGACGCGAGAGACGACTTCAATCTTCCCTCCGAGGTGCATCAGGAACGTTCGGTCAGAGACGTTCGAAATTTCCACACCTTCGACCTGTTGAATTTGCTCGACGATTTTTTCACCGTGCTCAACATCTGTTGCCTGCACTGTGAGATCGCGAACAATCGCCCCGTCGAGACTGTGGACAATATCAATGGCTCCAATTGAACCGCCAGCCTCACCAATCGCCGAAGTAATTCTTCCAAGCACTCCCGGTAAGTCACGATAGCGAAGACGAACGGTAATGCTGTACGCAGGGCTGTAGTGGCTCATAACTTGATTGCCATCCTTACTTGTCGTTGAAATTCCATTTCGTGAAGTTTACGTTGAGTCGATCCCGTTCGCGACTCTACGCCTGAAATCCATCCAAACTTATTGAGAGTGAGGAGAAGAACGGAATCAAGTTGGTGCAAAATCGTTTCTCGATCTGCAACAATCTGGGAGCACCACAAATAGTTTGAACAACGCCGACAACTGGACATACAAACAATGAAACCATTTCTGCTCTCGCTCATTTTGACATCCATGATTTCACAGGGAGTTCAGGCAGCGGAACGCCCGAACATTCTGGTGATCATTGTCGATGATCTTGGATATGGAGACCTGAGTGCGTACGGCGCGACCGATTTGAAATCACCCCACGTAGACAAACTGCTTTCGCAGGGAATGCAGTTCAATGAGTTTTACGCAAACTGCCCGGTTTGTTCACCGACGCGGGCGGCTTTGCTCAGTGGTCGTTATCAGGACATGGTCGGTGTGCCGGGGGTGATTCGAACTCACGCGGACAACAACTGGGGGAATCTGATCGACGATGCCGTCCTGCTGCCTGCCGTCTTGAAGGAAGCTGGGTACCACACAGGTTGTGTAGGCAAATGGCATTTGGGACTGGAGGCACCTGACCGACCAACGGACCGTGGTTTCGATTTCTTCAAGGGCTATCTTGGAGACATGATGGACGACTACTACACCCACCGCCGACATGACATCAATTACATGCGTTGGGGGACGGAAACAGTCGATCCGGCAGGACACGCGACCGACCTCTTCACTGAATGGAGTTGCGAGTATCTCAAATCACAGAAAGACCGCGAGCAACCCTTCTTCCTCTACCTCGCATACAACGCTCCGCACACACCGATTCAGCCGCCCGAAGAGTGGGTCCAAAAAGTAAAAGACCGCGAAGCCGGGATTTCTGACCGACGTGCGAAACTCGTCGCGTTGATCGAGCATATGGACGATGGGATCGGCAAGGTGTTGAAGTGCCTGGATGAGACAGGACAGGCAGAGAATACGATTGTCGTTTTCACTTCAGATAACGGTGGGCAGGTAAGCGTTGGTGCCAACAATGGTCCACTGCGCGATGGCAAGCAAAGCATGTATGAAGGCGGTCTGAAAATTCCATGCGGCGTTCGTTGGCCTGGAAAGATCAAACCTGGAGCACACAGCACGTTTCGCGGACTGACGATGGACATTTTCCCGACCGTTTGTGAAGCCGCTGGGATCACGCCGAGCAAAAAACTGCACCTCGATAGCAAAAGCTTCTTGCCGACGTGCCTTGGGGAAGAACAACCTGAACTCCGCGAGTATTGGTTCTTCCGTCGTCGTGAGGGAGGCAATCGCTACGCTGGGAAAACCATTGAAGCTGTCCGTCGCGGCGACTGGAAACTCCTTCAAAACAGTCCATTCGAACCACTGGAGCTTTACAACCTCAAGACCGACCCACTCGAAGAGAACGACCTCTCCAAGAAAGCACCAAGAATTTTCAACGAACTGAGCGCAGCGTTACGAAAAGAAGTTCAACGCTACGGAACAGTTCCCTGGCAGTAAACGTTTTGGTTGAAGTCGCGTCGATTTCCCGCACATTTCAAGTGTGCGGCGAACTCTTGAAGCATCGTTTTAATTAAAATTACTTAAGGAAGAAACATGCCGCGTTTGCCACTTGATGGAATTCGAATTCTTTGTTTTGTCGGCGACATTTACGAGGATCTCGAACTGTGGTACCCGAAGCTGCGGCTGGAGGAAGCCGGGGCACACGTCACTCTCGCTGGTCAAGAAGAAGGTGTCACCTACGCTGGCAAGAATGGATACCCTTGCAAGTCTGATGCGAGGATCGACGACATGGAGATCGATGATTTTCACGGCGTGATTTGTCCAGGTGGGTTCATGCCAGATAAACTTCGCCGTGATGCAAAAGTTCTCAGCTTGATTCACGGATTCCACACACAGCAGAAACTGATTGCCGCGATCTGCCACGGAGGCTGGATGCCGATTTCGGCGAAGGTGTATCAGGGCGTTCGAGTGACCGGATCGCCAGGTATCAAAGACGACCTCGTGAACGCCGGAGCCGTCTGGGAAGACACCCCCGTCGTCGTCGACCGCCATTTTATCAGTAGCCGCAAGCCGGACGATTTACCAGATTTCTGCCGTGCGATGGTGGAGTTTCTGGGAGACAGATGATCTCGACATAGTCACCTGTGAGATGGCTACAAATGGATGCTGTCCGACCTTATTCACTGCAACAAATACTGTGCTGATCACTGCTTCCGATTTGCTGCTCTCTACAAAAAAAGAAAAGTCCGTTATGCCTTCTGAAGTCAAAGAACTGATCATTGAAAACGAAGTCGGTGTAACAACGCTTCGTTTGAATCGTCCTCAGCGGCGCCATGCGATTTCACTTTCACTGCTGCAAGAGCTTGAAGCGGCATTGCTGAGCATCGAAGCGGACTCAGCGGTGCGTTGTGTGGTGATTGCCTCCGATGGTCCGGTGTTTTCGTCCGGACATGACCTCGGAGAAATGCAAGCACGGACAGAGGAAGAGTATCAGCAACTCTTTGCAACGTGCGCTCGAGTGATGAAGTTGATTCGGTCTGTTCCACAACCAGTCATTGCTCGCGTTCAGGGATTTGCAACTGCCGCAGGTTGTCAGCTTGTCGCGGCTTGCGATTTGGCGGTTGCCAGTGACGTAGCTCAGTTCGCGACACCCGGCGTGAAAATTGGCCTGTTCTGCACGACACCGATGGTGCCGCTGGTGCGGAACATTGC
>DAOUPA010000766.1 GCA_030626405.1 Planctomicrobium sp. | reverse complement strand
GCGATCATTGGGGATGAAGAATCCATTTTCCAGGTCATAGAGCGTCAGCGACCAAAACGCTGTAGCTGGCGGCAACTCATCCTTACTCATCTTCAGCACATAGTCGCGCTGGGCACTCATCTGTTTTCCGTCGGTGGTTGCGACCGGGATGTAGCGAGCCTGATAAGCGGGCAGACCGATTGGCCCTAACACGGACTGAGTGACTTGCGTTTCGAGGTCGATCTTCCCCTTGGGCATGAACATCTGAGGCATGACTCGCGCCATGACCACAGGATCTGTCATGTTGTTCTCAAGCGCGTGCTTGGCCACTTCAGCGGCGACCTCGCGGAATAGCGCGCCATCGAGTTTGGCGACCTTGGTTGCATCAAAAGGCTTGCCGGGTTCCACTCCGAGCGGCTTGTAGGCTGCCAGCACTCCCTGATCCATGGCGTTGTTCGGATCAAAGGTCGTGTGATTTAAAACAAACTGCATTACTTCGAGCAGGTTGTTTGCAAACACGTCCCCGTCTGTCTTGCCATAGACCGGGAACTTCGGATCGCTGGAGTCTTTGGCCGGTTTGCCCTGAAACTCGGAGAGCGTTACGACCTTAACGTCCTTCAGCGCCTGGATGATTCCCGCCATCCGTGCCGAGTCGGCCTGGTGCGGCATCGCCCGCAGAAATGCCACAAGAAAATCGTCGTCGGCCTTCACGATGCGGTCAATACCTTCAACAGGTTGCCCTCGATAGCCTTCTGTGCGATCGGTGTAGAACAACAGCTTCGTCGGCTCTTTGAAATCTCCTTCGCTGGTTGCCAGAGGAACTCCGACGTAATGGGCATAGCCTGACGTTTCCAAGCACACGTATTTCGAATCAATGGCCGGGAATTCGATGATGACGGGCTCGTGACGCAGGTCCAGTACGGCCCCTTGATAAAGCGTGTCATTGTTGGGTCGCGCAATGGACTTCATCGTATGGTCGGCAAGCACAGTCAAGGCTACCGGCCTGTTAAAGCCGTCCATAAACATTCCACCGGAGGCGGGGTCTAGCGCGAACTTCTGGATCACGTTGAACATGGCGACGTATTGGTACGACCGCCGAACAAAGTTCTCAATCTGTTCACGGGACAACGACGATGATTCTGGTGCTGTTGGCTCGGCCTCTGGCGCTGCCGACTCGGTGCAGCCCGTTGCGAACAGGACGGAAGTGAGCAACGCCAGTTTGAGGCCGGGTGCAGCGAAAGCGATGTTCTTAAATGTCATAGCTTGTGTCTCCTGTAAACTCACCAGTTCGATTTCGCCCACCTACCGGATCATATGTAACCGTAGTCGGTGCCATCGGACGGTTGCTCTTTGATTTGCATCCTGAACGGCTCGTGCACGTGTGATGCCAAACACCCGTTGTCTTCAACACCATCCGAATTATGAGGCCCCCAGGTCCCACTTTTTTTGTAATTCCCATTCCGACAGGAGTTTAGGTAAAACAACCCAATGTTCGCTCGCGCTTCGGAAAATTTCCACGGTCAGGGCAAGTGGGCATTATCGCACAGCTATTGTGCCGCAGCATCCGTTTGCAAGATTGCGCGGAGTGTTCGAGGAGCAGGCGCACTGGACAGTCGTTTGGACTACTCCGACGACTTTTTTTACAAGGTTGAGTTCTCAACATCGCTTGAGAGCCAATTCGGCGAAATTCGATCGGTTCAGTCTGATTCCGATAAAACGTTGGGAAAACGCCTGTACGTTTTTCCACGTTTTCCAGCTTCTCCGAATCGATGCCAAATCGGACGAGATTCCGAGAAAACGTATGGCGTACTTGCGACGAATTCGCTGAAGCAGAAAACGTATGGGAAACTGGGACTCGAATCAAATAACGGTGGTTTTCTCGCTGTGCTATTAAACGGTTGAGTTAATGGAAATGCTGCG
>DAOUPA010000595.1 GCA_030626405.1 Planctomicrobium sp. | reverse complement strand
TACGTTCAGTCGGCGAATGATTCTGCCGACGCTCCACTCCCTCTTCTTGAATGGCGACTTCGCGCGGTGACGGTGCCTGAACCCACTCACTCTAAGAAGCAGCAAGCGAAGGTGAATGGTAATGCAAGAGCAAGGTGAGCGATCGCTGCATATTGAACGAAAATCGACCGCTCGTTTTCGCGAACGTACAATTCAGTTTGGAGTCTGGGCGGTCTGGACGGTCCTTGCACTCCGGCTGTTGCACGTGCAGTGGTTGTCTCAGGAAACGTTTGCCTCGCGAGCGGTCCGTCAACAAATCAGTCACGAACCGATTCTCGCTCGACCGGGCGATCTGCTGGATCGCAAAGGGCGATTGCTCGCCACGACAATCAGCGTTCCAAGTTTGTACGTCAATCCAAGTCGAATCGAAGATGTCAAAGAAATCGTCACTCGCATTGCCGAAGTGCTCGATGTTGGTGACCAACAGCTGCAACGAAAAATTGAGAAGAACTCGGAACGACAATTCATCTGGGTCAAGCGGCATCTCACAAAGCAGCAAGGTGCAGCAATCGAGAG
Source organism: Planctomicrobium sp. (assembly GCA_030626405.1). Lineage (GTDB taxonomy): Bacteria > Planctomycetota > Planctomycetia > Planctomycetales > Planctomycetaceae > Thalassoglobus. The sequence continues at coordinate 3,283 of DAOUPA010000595.1, read as the reverse complement.
TCTGAACCTCCCGCAAGAGATGGCCGGTTTGCGCGAAGAATTCAAACGCTTCTATCCGCAAGAGTCGTTGGCGGCGCATGTGATTGGGTTACGGGATATCGATGGAGAAGGACAGGGCGGTGCCGAGCAGGCGTTTGATGAGTACTTGAAAGGCGAAGACGGTGTTCGTCGCTTTGTTCGCGACGCACGTGGTCTTGTCCTTGAAGTTCTGGAAGAAGTGACACAGCCACCGAAAAACGGGAACACTGTCGTTCTCACCATTGATACGGTGATGCAACTCCACACGGAAAATTCGCTTGATGATTTGATCTCCGAACACGATCCGGTCGGCGCTTGTGCGATTGTCCTGGATTCAACGAATGGCGAAGTTCTGGCGATGGCGTCGCGTCCTACTTTCAATCCCTCGGCTCCAGGAGATCTTGTTGAGCACGCCTGGAAGAACCTCGCAATTTCTGCAGTCTACGAACCTGGCTCGACATTCAAACCTCTCGTTGTTGGTTGGGGACTGGACCGGGGATTACTGAAAAGAGATGAATCGTTCCATTGCGAATGGGGAACTTACCGCATGGGGCGGCGCGTTCTGCATGATCATCATTCGTATGGGGATTTGAGTTTGACCGATGTCCTTGTAAAGTCGAGCAACATCGGCATGGCAAAAGTGGGCGAGAAGCTTGGCAACTCGCAGCTCCATTCCATGGCGAGTGCATTCGGCTTTGGCAAGAAGACAGGTTTGGAACTCGCCGGTGAAGTGTCAGGGATTTTGCGTCAACTGCAAGACTGGAACGGGTATTCGACCGGATCGATTCCAATGGGGCACGAACTCGCCGTGACACCTATGCAAATGATCTCCGCTCACGCAATTCTGGCGAACGGTGGTCAAAAAATCAGTCCGCATCTGCTCTTGAAAACAGACCATGCTTCACAGCTTCCGCGGCAAATTGTTGTTTCGCAAATCATCAATCCACAAGATGCAAACTGGGTCGTTCAACACCCAATGACAGAGGTCATCCAGCGTGGGACAGGGAAGAAGGCTCAGTTAGAAGACTACACGGTCTTCGGGAAAACAGGCACCGCTCAAAAAGTGAATCCCGCCGGTGGGTACTTCAATAACAAAAACGTCTGCTCCTTCATCTGCGGAGCACCGGCAGAGAATCCTCGACTGCTGGTTTTGGTTTGCGTTGACGAACCCCGCGGCCCCTCTCAATTCGGCGGCACTGTCGCCGCACCCTGTGCCGCTAAAATTCTTAACCATTGCTTGAAGACTCTAGGGCAATAGTGACATACTCAAGCAAACTCAGGTTGGCGGAAGTTTTACTTTATCAGTTCGACCATGAACGTTGTCTGGTAAGCCTTCGTGGATGAGGCCATCCATGATCAACTCACAATTCTAATATTTCGTTACAGAAAATCGAACCGCAGTGCTCTTTGAAAGATCGAGGATTCCCTATGGCAGTTTGTATCCGTTCTTTTTTATGCTGCATTTGTTTACTTTCGGTGTTTCAGTACGACAAGATTCTTGCTGCCGAAGAAAAGTTTGCAGACCCGATTATCAGAGTCGTTGATCTGGACGTCGGGGAAACAGAGAGCGTGACTCTCTCGAATGGAGAAAATGTGGTCATCAAGTTAGTGAAACTTGATGAAGCGCGCGATCCGATTCGTCAGGCTGTGCGGAAAGCGACCGTCGAAGTCGAAATCGATGGCAAGGCCATTTCCTTACAGTCTGGAATGTACAACTTGCCGCAATCGATTGGAGCCGTGCAAGTCGATTGCAGCGTGACCAGCGGACTCAACAGTAATGGAACAGCGACATTCTGGGGACTGGACAAGGCGGCTCGAATTCGAGTTTGGCCAGCGAGTTCACCTCTACTGAAACCGGGATCGTTCATCTATCCCGTCAAACAACGCTGGTTCGTCACGAACACCTGGTACGACCACGAACCTGTTGATGGTGGCAAAGAAATTCTTCCGAAGATTTATTATCACAGCGGCCTCGATATTGGAGGGACGGAGCATCTCACCGAAGTGATTGCAGCGACCGATGCAATTGTTGTCTCTTCCGGGGTGAATGTACTCGATGGATATTCTGGTGGTTCGTATGCAGATGGTTCTCCGATTGCTCAGCGCGCCGATGTTGTTTATCTCCTTGATGAGCGTGGTTGGTATTACCGATATAGTCATCTCGCGAAGATTGAAGAAAACATTGTCCCAGGTCGCCACATCGATCAGGGCACGCGAATCGGTAATGTCGGTAAAGAAGGGGCCAGCGGTGGCTGGTCGCATTTACATTTTGAAATCAAAAGCCGACAGCCTTCCGGCAAATGGGGAACGCAAGCTGGATATGCGTTTCTGAGAGAAGCTTACATCAGCCAATACGAGCCTGAGATCCTGGCAAATGCGCGTCCCGGCCACTTCATCCGAGCAGGTGAAACTGCCACTCTCAATGGTCTCTATTCCTGGTCGAAACATGGTCCGATCAAATCGTATGAATGGCTGCTCGAAGATGGCTCTGTTGCGACCGAAGCGATTGTTGAACACCGCTACACAAAGCCAGGCGTCTTTCACGAGATGCTCAAAGTGACCGATCAGTCAGGTAATATTGATTATGATTTTACTGTCGTGAAAGTTGTTGATCCGAAACAACCTGATCAATACCCTCCCAATATCCACGCCACTTACTGGCCTTCGTTGGGTGTGAAATCCGGTGATGAAATCACGTTCAAGGTGCGTGGATTCAACTATGCCGAGGATGACAACTCACCGGAAATCTGGGACTTCGGTGATGGATCAGAACTCGTGGAAGTTCATTCAGTCGGTGGACGAAAAAATCCGCACGCCAAAGATGGCTATGCAGTCACAACACATCGATACCAGAACCCGGGACACTATGTCGTCACCGTTCAGAGAAAATCCCAAACCGGCCTGCTCGCCGTTGCACGATTACAAGTGCGCATCGGGTCATCTCGATAATTCGATTTTCGCCTGCATAGTGCTACAAACGTCAAGAATTAGCAGATGATCGAGAGTCCGTTATGAAAGAATCGTTTCACGACCAAGCCTCACTCATCTTCCCTGTCGGTACGCAGGTCGTCACGCTGCGCGACCTCGTCGCTTCGAACGAGCGAATCATGCACCCTCGTGGATCTGTCGGCGTGGTTGTGAGGTCACCCAGAGACCTCCAGCATTCTTACCGAATTCGGTTTCTTGATGGTATGGAAGAGTCGCTGAAGTCGGGTGATTTGACAACACTTGCCAAGTTCAAGGAAGGTGACATTGGAAATGAAAC
>DAOUPA010000376.1 GCA_030626405.1 Planctomicrobium sp. | reverse complement strand
GTCGATTGTCGCCGTCAAGACGATCTTGTTACCAACAACAACCGGTGTCGATCCAGCCCGGCTGGGCATGTCGATCTTCCAGGCAAGGTTGTTCTCGCTGGACCATTCGACTGCAAAATTACCTGACGCCACGGTTCCATCACCAGCCGGACCGCGCCAATTCGTCCAGTTCTCGGCTGATACTGAACCACAACTGATGATCAGTGAAAAGAATGTGAAACCTGTATAGAGAAATGTCTTGGACATCTTCACTCCGTAATGTATTCGCGGAAAGGGTGTTTGTAGGATGCCGCCATTATGGTGTGAGAAGGACAGCTTGAAAAGTATCCCCTCGAACTCGTTGAAGAAAAGTCCGCATGGACTCCATCCTTGTTGCATGTGCCTGACCTCGTCAGAATGGGGTTGAACCTTTCGTCTATCGGGATTGTCCGGCGAAAGGATGGGACTTTGGAATTCAGGTAGAAGGCGGTTTTGTGGTTCGAGTGGCAGTGATTGGTGGGACGGGTTATACGGCATTGGAAGTGATGCGGCTGTTGCAGCGGCATCCACAGGCAGAAGTGACGGTTGTGACGAGTCGCTCGGAAACTGGTCCGGTCGCAAGTGTTCATCCTTCATTAACCAGTCTTGTCGACGTCTCTTTTACGAGTCCAACGACCGATGAAATCGCTGAAAACGCGGATGTGGCATTCTGTTGCCTGCCTCACAAGGCCAGCATGGACAGCATTCCGTCGCTGCTTTCCGCTGGACTGAAAGTTGTTGATTTGTCAGCGGACTATCGCTTGAATGATCCAGCGGTCTACGAGAAGTGGTACGGTCATGTGCATACCGATCCGACCCGACTTGGGAATACTGTGTACGGTTTACCAGAACTGAACGGTGATCGAATTAAAGGACGGGATTTAATCGCCAATCCTGGTTGCTACACCAGCACTTCCATTTTGGCATTGGCTCCGTTTGTGAGTCGAGGCATCGTGAATTGCGAATCGATCATCATCGACGCCAAGAGTGGTGTTTCTGGAGCGGGTAGAACCCCGAAGGTGGCGACATTGTATGCCGAATGCAACGAGAGCATGTCGGCTTATGCAATCGGGAGCCATCGACACACGCCGGAAATTGAACAGGTTTTGAGTGATGTTTCCGGTCGGAAAGTGGAAGTGATTTTCACTCCTCATTTAGCGCCTATGGATCGGGGCATCTTCGCAACGATCTACGCGGACCTCACTAAAAAAGTTACTGAAGCTGCAGCGATGGAGATTCTTCGGAAGTTCTACGCTGGAAAACCATTCGTTCGAGTTGTTTCTCATTTGCCGAAAACTAAAGATGTGGCGTACACCAATTTTTGCGACATCACAGTGCGAATTGTGCGTGGACGCTTGATCGTTCTGGCAGTTCTCGACAACATGATCAAAGGTGCAGCCGGAGTCGCGATTCAGAATTTCAATTTGATGTGCGGTTTTAATGAAACGACGGCTTTATTGTAGACAAGAGTAAATACTGGCGGTTAGCCGCACACTTTAAGTGTGCGGCAAATCATAGTCCGAGAAACCAGGACGATTCGAATGAGTGAACCAGCAGAAAATGCTCTCGATCAGGAACGAGAAATTGTCGAAAAAGTCAGATCCTCTCGACAGCTCATACGCAACGAATTGAGTAAGGCAATCGTTGGTCAGGACGATGTCATCGAGCAAGTGCTGATCACTCTCTTTGCAGGCGGGCACTGTCTGATTACCGGCGCACCAGGGCTGGCGAAAACTTTGTTGGTCAATTCCATTGCGAAGATTTTTCATCTGGAATTCCGCCGAATCCAGTTCACACCTGACCTGATGCCAGCGGACATCACTGGAACTGAGATTCTGGAGGAAACACATGATGGTCAACGGCAGTTGAAGTTTGTGAAAGGCCCCATTTTTGCCAACGTGATTCTGGCAGATGAAATCAACCGGACACCTCCGAAAACACAAGCAGCATTGCTCGAAGCGATGCAAGAGCACCAAGTGACTGCCGCCGGTCGAGCGTACACGCTTGAAGAGCCTTTCTTCGTTCTTGCCACTCAAAATCCGATCGAAATGGAAGGGACATATCCGCTGCCGGAAGCGCAGCTTGACCGCTTCATGCTGAATGTTGTGATTGATTATCTTCCGGTCGAGGATGAAATCACTGTTGTTGAACGAACGACCTCTGGGAGTTCCGCCCCGATTGAAGCGTTGTTCTCAAGCGAGGATGTGATTGCGTTTCACAAAGTTGTGAGAACTGTTCCGGTCGCAAAAGAACTCATTGAATACGCCGTCAAAATTACAGCCGCGTCTCGCCCATCTCAGGCAGGGACTCCTGACTTTGTGGATCAATATGTCAGTTGGGGAGCAGGAACGCGGGCTTCGCAGTATCTGATTCTGGCAGCCAAGGCGCGAGCACTTCTGGAAGGTCGCTCGCATGTGAATGTGGAAGATATCAAATCGATTGCCCACCCCGTTCTGCGGCACCGGGTACTCCTCAATTACAAAGCAGAGGCTGAAGGGACTTCTGTCGAAGAGATTATCTCACGTATTGTAGAGTCGGTCGCAACGCCCACTGGGGCGTAGTTGTTCAAGTTTCTCGGTTGAGTGGCATCACGATTATGTATTCGTTCTGTCCTTCTCGGTCGTTGCTGAGGTGTTGAGTTGTTCGCTTGTGCCTGTCGCATAAGACTTTAACGGTCACCTCAGTGAGGTCTACTTTACAACATCGAAGTATTCAAAAACTGCGATTGAATTTGATGAATTGATCGAGTTTAGTGTGGCAAAGATTACTTGCCAGAAAGAAGGGTCTGAGAGATGCAATGTCCGGTGGACGATCAACTTGTTGGCTTCATTGACGGTCGACTTGAAGAAGATTTATTTGTTCAGGTCGAAGCACACTTACGAACTTGTCTTTCCTGCCAGTCTCGGATGACGTTGCTTGATAGCGGAATTGACACGATTCCCCACAATGTTTCTGCTCTAGAAAAATCAAAAGTCGATATTGTCGATGATGCGGAACGTCGACCCCTGCAAAAAACGGTCGAATATCCTTCTCGGAAACCAGACCCGTCCTGCGGGGAAAGGACGATTGATCTTTCAGGACAAGTTGATCATCGACCTGAGTGCCCGAGTTCTATTGGAAGGTACAAAATTATTCGAAGCCTGGGAGCGGGGGCCTTTGGGACGGTGTTACTTGCTCGTGACGAACAACTCGATCGCAATGTGGCCGTGAAAATTGCTCATCATTATCGAATCCAGTCGCTGCAAGATGCTGAACGTTACCAGCGTGAGGCGAGATTACTGGCAAAGATGGAGCATCCCGATATCGTCCCTGTCTATGACTCTGGTCTGACTGACGACGGTCTGGTTTTCATCGTGTCGCGATACATTCAAGGACGCGATTTGGCTGCCGTGATGAGCCTGGAAAAATTCCCTGTCGAGAGTGCAGTGAAACTTGTTATTTCCGTGGCGAATGCGCTGCATTACATGCACTCCAATGGCATTGTTCACAGAGACATCAAACCCGGAAACATTCTCATTGACAGTGAAGGTAAGGCATTTTTAACGGACTTTGGACTCGCTATTCAGGAAGAAGAAATTGTTGGCAATCATGAAATCGTTGGGACTCTGGCGTACATGAGTCCAGAGCAACTCAGTGGCGATGGGCATCTCATCGGACCGCATTCCGATATTTTTAGTTTAGGGGTCTTGCTGTTTGAATTGCTTTCCGCTCATCGTCCGTTCAAAGATCGAACGACAAATAATCCGGTCGAATGGATGATTGACGTGCCGAGACTCCGGGATCTCGACCCAACGCTTCCACTCGCACTTGATCGGATTTGCTTGAAGGCGATGCAGAAAAAATCTTCTGATCGATTCAGTACATCGCGTGAACTTGCGAATGAGCTCACACAGTTTTTGACTGAGCCACTTGAGATTTCAGATGAGCATCATCAGGCACGAATGGTCTATCGTGGTCTGCGAGCATTTCGCCGCAGTGACCATGAATTCTTCTGTGAGTTACTACCAGGAATGCGCTCGAGTCGAGGGAATCCTGAGATGGTTCAATTCTGGATGAATCGAATTCAGGAAGAACATGAAGAATTGCAACCGCGAATTGGAGTCATTTATGGTACGACAGGGAGTGGCAAATCTTCTCTTGTCAATGCCGCAATTCTTCCCAAGCTCAGCACTGAGATCACTGTGGTTTCTGTTCAAGCATCGCCGAAGCGAACGGAGGCTGATCTCGCTGATCAAATCAATAAGGTTTTTCTGAATTCCGAAGAAGTGACTTCATTGCCGGAAATGTGTCGGCACATTCGCAAGCGACAACCGCCATTTGCGAATGAAAGAATCCTGATTGTCATCGATCAGTTTGAACAATGGTTGCACGGTCGTCATCTGGAGTTGAATCTCGAACTCGTCCAGGCGATACGTCAGTGTGATGGACATTCGATTCAGTGCTTACTCATTGTTCGGGACGACTTTTGGGTCGAACTGTCAAGTTTCATGCGCGCTGTCGAAGAGCCGATGCGCGAAGGTGAAAATATGATGGCTGTTGAACCATTCTCGATTGAGCATGCTCAAAAAGTGCTCTCCCGAATTGGGGAAGCCGTGAAAGGGAATGAATCTGATGCGGTGATGCGTGCCTTATTCGTGGAACGTGGCATTCAATTGATTCAGACAGATGGGTATGTCTCGCCGGTTCGACTTTCTCTATTCGTTGAAATGACCAAAGACTTCACTTGGGAACCGGAGAAGATTCGACATTTCAAGGATCTCAAAGCTCTTGGACACACTTACATCAAGCAACAGTTTAATCCTGAAACGTGTTCGCGCCGTCACCGAACTCACATTCCAGCAATCAAATTGCTGTTGGCGGCACTCCTTCCGGAACAGGGGAATGATCTCAAAGGGCAGGAACTCAGCCTGAAAGAATTGCGAACCGATTGTGGTTACGAGAATAGCCCGGAGAGGTTTACTCAACTCATCGATCTCCTCGACCGCGATTTCAGGATTATTTCGCCGGTCAGTCATGGGGAGGCCACCGATTCTGACACGTTGAATTACCAGCTGACACATGATTATCTTGTCCCAGCCATTCGCACTTGGCTCGACGAAGAAGAGCTTCGCACTTTCCAGGGTCGCGCTCGAATCAAGTTGAAAGACCATACCTCTTTGTGGCGTATGAAGCGAGAATCCCGGCAGTTGCCTGGTTTGGTTGACTTCCTGCATATCGTGACTGGAACGAAACGACCTGAGTGGACAACAGAAGAATCTAAATTGATGAAGACGGCATCACGACGCATCGCCAGTCAAACTTTCGGCATCGCGGCGATCGTCTTTCTGTTGGTTTTCCTGTTCTCCAATCGTTCACAAAGCGATCGCGACGCCGAAATTCTCGCACAACTGACACAAGTGTCTGCCAGCGATGTTCCAGAGATCCTTGATGATCTCGGAGAAAGACTTCCTCGAATGGAGTCTCAAGTGAACGCAGCTTTCGAGGCAGCGCCAGTCGGTTCGAAAGAGAAAAATCGACTCGCTTTGGCAAAGCTCCGGTTTGGTCAAGCTGATGCCACTTATTTACAGCAGCAATTATTGCAAGCACCGGTCGATGAGTTCGGACTGATCGTCTCTGAAATGCTCGAAATGGAGTTGCCCCTTGATGTCTTTGAAGAAGCAGTTTGGAGCGGCTCAAGTCGCGAGAAATTCCGCGCCGCGTGTGCGTTGTTGGCATTCTCAACCGAAGATCAACCAGATCAACAAATCACAGATAATGTTGTGACGAATCTGGTGCAGCAAAGCCAACTATCGATCCCTGAGTGGGTGAATTGGTTATCTCAGTATGAAGAAGACTTGACGCCAAAACTGATCGAGATTTTCCGTTCCGATAATTTGTCTGAATCATCAACGAACGCGGCTGTGGCACTTTCTCAACTACTGCGGAACGATAACGAGCAATATCTTCAATTACTGTTGAGAGCTAATGAAAAACAATTACCGCTTCTTTGCGATGTTATTGCTGAAGATTCATCGATCTATTCCGAGCATTTGCAGCAGTGGCTCGTCGACCATCCTTCCGCAGGGGTGAAGACAATCGTCAACGCGTTGACTTCATTTGCCCATCTAGGAGCAGGTGAACATCTCAAGCCGTATTTGGTGCATCGCGATGACCCTTCGCTGAGAAGTTTCTTAATCGAAAACATGATCACAAACCAAGTTGATCCACAATTTTTAATAGAATTACTTAGTGAAGAATCGAGCGCCCCTGCCATTGCTGCAACGCTTCTCGTACTCGGTTCCAGTGATAGAACTTTATTTTCAGAGTCCTTGAAAGAGCAGCTAGCCGACGTTGCCTTGAAGCACTTTCAAAACCACCCTGACCCAGAAGTCCATTCAGCGAGTGAGTGGGTTTTGAATCAATTCGGTGAGCATCCCACAGTCACTCCGAGCACTCCGGAAGAGTTGGAGAACAAGCGCTTTGGCTGGTATGTCACGACTTTTGGGGACACGATGGTGATTCCTAATGAGCAGGCTGTGTTTTCCGATACTTCAGACGAAACTCCTGAGAACGCAGATAATGAGAAACTTCGCTGGTCGTTTGCGATTTGCACAAAAGAAGTGACTGTCGAGCAGTTCATGAAATTCCAATCGGATTTCAGGTACAACGATATCATTTCACCTCTTCCAAAATGTCCTATAAACAGTATCAATCAAGATGGTGCGATGGCGTATTGTAATTGGTTAACAGTTCAAGATGGGATGACTGAAGAAGACTGTTGCTATGAGGTCACAGCCAAAGGTCGCCACAAACCTCTTCCAGATTTTTTTGAGCGGAAAGGTT
>DAOUPA010000418.1 GCA_030626405.1 Planctomicrobium sp. | reverse complement strand
TCGGATGTGGACTTGGCAGCATGGCTCCCTGCTCGGTCTCGACCTGTTCTTCGAGCTCTCGAATCACGTCAGGACCAAGAACGTGTTCAATCTGATCGGCATCACGATCGACGTGGCTCGGAGCGATTTCCGCATAGGTGATCAGATACTGCTCCCAAAGCCGATGATCTCGTGCCGCTCGACGGGCCAAAACCGCCCCTTCGGGTGTTAAATGAAGAACTCCCTGAGGCGGCAGAGTCACCAGCGAACGCCTCTGGGCTCGCCGGACCAGTTGCCCCACTCGCGTTCGCGACCAGCTCCGCCTTTTCAATAGATCATCAATGGAAATTCGATGCGAGAGCAGGAATTGATCCGACAGTTGCTTGCCATTCGCTTTCCCTTCCGCGACTTCATAAATCGCACGTAGCAAATCCCGTTCTCCGACGCGGTGTTGAAGCTTGAAATGCTCCACCCATTTCCAGATCACTCCACGACGAGCGCCGAAGAATAGACTGAGCAAGAAAAAAAGCGTTCCCACCAAAACGATGACAGCGCCTGCCGCGATTTTGGCGAACACAGCACTGATGATGGTTCCAATCGCGGCGGCGAGTCCACCGACAATCGCGGCAATCCAAGTCATCGAGCGAATATCATCCGTCCAGAATCTCGCAGACGCAGGCGGGATAACCAGAATTGCCACGACCAACAACAGTCCAACGGACTGCATTCCGAGAATCGTCACCGAGACGACTAACCCGGTCAGTAACGAGTCGAGCCAAAAGACGTTCCATCCCAGAGCGGCAGCAAAGTCTTCATCGAAACAAAGTAGGCAAAGCTCCTTAAACAACAATGTTGTCACAGCAATCAAAACGGCAGCCGCAATCGCAAATAACCAGACATCGCCAGCAACGAGAGAAGCAGTTTTTCCGGAAAGGAAATCCTTTAGACCAGCAGAACTCCCTGTCGGAATCCGCTGAACTATTGTCAACAATGCGGTGCCAGCTCCGTAGAACAAACTGAGCACAATCGCCATTGCCGCGTCGGGTTTGATCCTCGAATAACGATCAATGAGCATCACACAGACTGCTCCCGTCAACCCAGCAGTAAATGCACCCAGCAATAAAATCGGGACGTTCTTTCCAGAGCCAGGGCTGTAAAGTTCGGTCAGAATAAAAGCCATCGCGATACCAGGCAACGCAGAATGCCCAACGACGTCCCCTACGAGAGAACGCTTGCGGAGCAACATAAACACGCCCACAATCCCGCCGCAGACGCCGAGCAATGTTGTTCCTAACAAGACCACTCGCGTGTTGTAGTCTTTGAGAAATGCAACGCGGAGCAACTGTTCTCCCAAGCCGCTTTCTGCCGCAAAAAGAGATTTATCGAGACACACTAATAGAATGATGGCGAGTGCAAAACAGAAAGCCAGCCTGAGAATGCCCATCAGTCCTGTTCCGCAATTCGAGCACCGACTTGATCGAGTAGAGACAATTTCCCGCCGAACGTCCGTCGCAAATTTTCAGTCGTGAACACCGCTTCCGTGCGTCCTGCCGCGACCAACCGCATGTTCAACAACAGCACGTGATCGAAGTACTCGGAAACCGTTTGTAAATCGTGATGAACAACAAGAGCCGTTTTCCCTTCTGAGCGAAGACCATGAAGGATGGAGATGATTGCTCGCTCCGTGGAAGCATCGACTCCGGCAAATGGTTCGTCCATTAAAAACAGATCCGCATCCTGAGCCAGCGCACGCGCCAGAAAAACTCGCTGCTGCTGCCCACCTGAAAGTTGACGAATCTGGCGCCGGGCATAGTTCTCCATCCCGACACGCTCAAGAGCCTCCATCGCTCGCTCTCGATATTTTTTTGAAACCGGTAAACACCAGCCAATCTGCCGGTAGAGTCCCATCGCCGCAACATCGAGTGCGCTCACCGGAAAGTCCCAATCAACGCCAGTTCGCTGAGGAACGTAGGCAACGCGATCTCGAACTTCAGAATACTTCTTTCCAAAGAAACGAACTTCACCAGAAACTTTCGGCACCAACTCCAAAGCCGCTTTGATCAGAGTACTTTTCCCTGCCCCGTTTGGACCGATCACTGCAATGAGGTGCCCTGGTGGTGCAGCAAAATCAATATCCCAAATGACCGGTCGCCTCTGGTAGGCAACGGTCATGTCGTGAATCGAAAGTGGTGATAGATCATCATGATCCGCCACTTTTGTATCTGCCTGAATGGACATCTTCAATCAATTTTAACGTCAGAAACAATAGAGATGCACAAGTCCAGCACACCTCCCTTGCATTGTAGCCAATGCTAAACATTCAGTCACCTCCGACCCGATCCTCTTTCGAGGGTCATGCTTTCATTGAGCTACCAACACAGTATGAGTCGGATGAGTGATGAAGTCCCCCCCAACATTTACCTGGCTGACATGGATCGGCCTGTTGATCACAACCGAGACATCAGTTCATCGATGTCGAAGATCCCGACTTTCTGCATCAGCACGACAATGACCAATGCTGGGGCGATGAACCGGACGAGCAATAACCAGACCTGATAAGCCCAGCCTGGTAAGTCCTCAACCTCAACTGCCTGCAATCGACGAGGCATCACCCACCCAGCATAGATCGCAATAAACAATCCACCCAAAGGCAGCATCCAGTTGGAAGCTAGAGAATCCATCGTATCGAAAAAATCGAGCCCGTAGTCACCTTTCCAGTTGGCCAGAACGGAATCCGCATCCCCGGAGAAGGCCGTCGGGACAGCAACAAGAAGAGTCAGCAGACCTGTCGCCAAAGCCGCTCGTGGCCGGCTCCAGGATTTCTGATCGATCAGGTAAGAGGCAACAACTTCCAAAAGTGAAATCGCCGAAGTCAACGCCGCAAAGAATAAGAGCCCGAAGAATAATATCGAGAGCAGCATTCCGCCGGTCCCGATTTCAGCAAACGCCAGAGGCATACTCATGAAGACCAACCCTGGCCCTGCGGTTGGTTCTTGACCGTATGAAAAAGTGATTGGAAAAATCATCAGGCAGGCAAGCAAAGCGATCATCGTATCAAGAAGTGTGATCATCAATGATTCTTGCAAGAGACCTTTCTTCGAGCTTTGGTAAGAACCGTAGGTCATCATGGCCCCCATCCCAAGGGAGAGAGTAAAGAACGCGTGCCCCAACGCTTCGAGTACTCCGCTCGGCTTGAGCTTGCTGACATCTGGGCTAAAGACGAACGAAAGAGCTGCCGCAAACCCAGGCTGAAATGCTCCGTACAGAACCATCGTACAAATCAAAACCAACAATGTTGGCATCAGAATTTGACAAGCTCGCTCAATCCCTGCCGAGACACCGCCTGCGACGACTCCAATCGTGATGAACATAAACAACGCCGCCCACATGAAAGATTGCCAGCCGTTCGTGGCCGTGTTCACAAACGCTGTTTGAACTTTTTGAAAGACGAGTGATCGACGTTTGGCGGTCTTTACCTGGGAGAGCAATTGCGTCTCGCTGAGCGAATTCACATCAGCTGTCGCTTCGCTTCTCTTTTTCTCAACCAGTTCTTCGACCTGCTTCTGAATCGATTCAACATGCAAGACTTGTTTCTTTAACGCTTCATCAGTGAGCAATCGGCGGCGTGCTTCTGCCATGTCTTCTGCTGCCAGCACCGCAGAGTTGAATCTGTCGTAACTTTCTTTTTGCCGTTTCGTCCACTGTCGCTGAAGAAGCGATTTTTGAGCCTGCACTCTTTCTTCAGTCTCTTTCTTAATCAGAAATAATTTCATGTCGACCATCGTCGTGGTGGCGATGTATTCATTCGTTTCTTCTACTGCCGCATTCTTGATCGGCTTCGTGAAGTTGACGATCGATTTCAGCGTGTAATCCATCGACCAACCCGCGACAACGACGTAAAACGAAAGAATGATGAATCCGGTAACAACACCCATCCAGCCAATCCCGGACCAGGCAGTTTTCCCGCCATGTAATGTTTCGAATGCACCCACCGGCTGCCGTTGAGCCGCGCGGCCGATCATGATCTCTGCCATCATAATCGGTAGACCGATCAACAGGATGCAGGCGAGATAGATGAGAACGAACAAACCACCGCCGTTCTCGCCAGTGATGTAAGGGAATTTCCAGATGTTTCCCAAGCCGACCGCCGATCCAGAAGCAGCTAAAACGAAGCCAAATCGTGATTTCCACTGAGGGCGCTCATGTTTCTGTGTTGGTTCCACCATCGCTTTGCTCCTCGTACCCACAATGACTCTGAAAATCCTCCAATGTCTTATAGCGGAAAAGTTCTCAGGATGTGACAGCGATTTTTCACTACTGTCATAGTGACCGATCTGCGGAAACGACCTTCGGGTTGGACATTCTGGTTGCTGCGTTGTATCACAACGTGACTGATTTCAATTTCCATTCAAAAGAGCCAGCCCGAATGAATAAACTCTTCACTGCCACACTTCTCTTCGTTTACTTCCTCGGCTCCGCAATTCACGCAGGTGCAAAACCGAACATTCTCTTCATACTGACTGACGATCAAGCTCCCTGGGCGCTGGGGCTTTCTGGTCATCCACATGCTCACACACCGAACCTGGATAAACTTTTTCAATCCGGAGCTTACCTCCCAAACAGCTTCACGGTAACACCGGTTTGCAGTCCTTCGCGCGTCAGTACGATTTGCAGTCGGTATGGTTCTGAAATGGGAGTGACGGACTGGATCAACCCTCGTGCGGAGCCGAAGCATGGTCTTGATCCCAAGACACCAACATGGCCTCGGGAATTACAGAAGGCAGGCTACCAAACGGCGCTCGTCGGGAAATGGCACCTCGGATTGCTGGATGAGCAACATCCAACACAATTTGGGTACGAGTTCTTCATGGGATTTCGAGGCGGCGGAGCGACGCCGTTTCGTCCAGAACTGGAAGTGGCTGGTCAGACCCTAAAAGTAAATGGCCTGACGACAGATATTCTCACTGACGAAGCAATCCGCTGGCTGCGATTGCTCGATCAAAAGAAAGGGCCGTTCGCACTCTCTCTACATTACCGTGCTCCGCATGCCCGCTGGCTGCCGGTTCGCGAAGCGGACTGGGAACCGTTTGCTGCTCTCGACCCGCAACTTCCACATCCTGACTATCCTGATTTGAACGTCGAACGCGTCAAGCGAATGACGCGCGAGTACTTAGCCAGCACCGCCGGTGTGGATCGCAACGTCGGGAAACTTCTGGACGAACTCGACAGGCTGAAACTCGCCGAGAACACGATTGTCATCTTCAGCAGCGATCATGGCTACAGCATGGGCCACAATGGAATTTGGCACAAAGGAAATGGTCACTGGATCGTCAACACCCCACCGAAAGCAACGAAGAACATCCCAAAAGGGCAGCGACCTAATATGTATGACAACTCCATTCGTGTCCCGACTGCGATCAGATGGCCCGGAGTCATCAAAGCGGGAACTGTCATTAATAACACCGTCTCCAACCTCGACTGGTTCCCGACCATTCTCGCCATGGCGGACGTCAACCTCGACGATTCAGTCACCATTCGAGGAACAGACATCACGCCAGTTCTCAAAGGTAAAGCCAAAACCTGGAACGATGACTTCTACGCGGAATACAGCACAAAACATCAGTCTCACACGGACATGCGGATGTATCGCACGAATGCCTGGAAACTGATCCGCGACTTCCGAAATCCCGAACGAGACGAGTTGTACAGCTTGACTGACGACCCGGAAGAGACGAATAATCTGATCAATTCCGACGGTGATCAAGTCAAAAAAATCATTGTCGATCTCGACAAGAAGCTACGGTCAAAAATGCAGGCCCTCAACGATCCGGTTCTACAATGACATAGGGTGGGTGCAGCGTGGTGAAAGGTGGGTTACGTTCGCGAACTGAACAGTGATTCAAGCTGTACGATGTATCCGCCCGGACTTGCGAAACCCACCAACTTAGAGACACGCGAACTTCACCCACCCTACCGCTGCCTTGAGATCGTTAGTAGCACAAGGGATATTGTGAAATGTCGACCGGAGACGTTTTCTCTAACACCAGACTCTGATACTGTAGGCGACACAAAAACGAAGTCATCAGACTTCAGATCAGAATCAACACCATGAGAGTTCTGCATCAGGCATCGAGCCATTAGCAGACTCCATTCGCGAAGAGTTTCAGGGAGATTATTGTGGCAGGCGAGAACTTAAAAGCTGCAAAATGTTTTAGACATGGGAACAAAGCAATGGATTCCTCG
>DAOUPA010000187.1 GCA_030626405.1 Planctomicrobium sp. | reverse complement strand
TTGCATCACGACCCTCGTTTTGAAAACAGGTTCTACTTCAGGTTCCACCCCAGAATGTGAAGTACAGAAAACGGCTTAAAATAAATGCCCCCGTTCGGAATCGAACCGAAAACCTACTGATTAAGAGTCAGTTGCTCTGCCAATTGAGCTACAGGGGCTAAAACGCTTTGTTTAGAGAGTTTGCGTCGACATGCTTGCTCGTCGACTTCGCTTCTCAATAGTCATCTAAAGTTTGACTGTCGAAAGTGACCGCTGTCAGCGGTAATTGACAACGGTCGATCTCATCATTTCAATAGGAGGAAAATGAATCGATGGCTGAGTCTAATCAACCAAAATCTGACAGTAAAGTAACTGTCAAAAAGAAGAGAAGCAGTTCTCGCAAATCTTCTAAAAACAAGTATCAAAAACCCTACGAAGGATTCAGGTGAATCAGTTGACCTTTCGACTTCTCAAGCATCAGGGGTCTCCACACTGCGTCAAAAGCTTGGCGCGTGGCTGAGCGATGTCGACGCGAACCGCCCTTTGCCAAATCCGGACTGGCACTCAAATCGGTAAGTTGAAAT
This sequence comes from Planctomicrobium sp., assembly GCA_030626405.1. Taxonomy (GTDB): domain Bacteria; phylum Planctomycetota; class Planctomycetia; order Planctomycetales; family Planctomycetaceae; genus Thalassoglobus. The sequence continues at coordinate 11,380 of DAOUPA010000187.1, read as the reverse complement.
CTGTCTCTAATCGATCTCTGATTGGAGTTAACGTTCAGGAAAGTTCAGGAGTGATGCTGCTTTGCTCGGTGTCGACTCCAGGGCAGTCTTCAGCTTCTGGTAAGCATCGTTCTGCACATCGAGGGGATGTTTTTCGAGAGGATCACTCGTCACATCAAAGAACCTTCCATCTCCGTACAACTTCCAGCGTTGGTTCCTGACAAATCTGACCGGTTTTGTTTTCTCAGGACGAGGATTGTAGTAACAGAAAATCGATTCCCGTGGGTGTCCAGGTTGACCTTTTAACTGGGGAGCGAAGCTGACGCCGTCCAGACCGGACGAAACAGGTAAACCTACATACTCCTGGAGTGTCGGAAGAAAATCTGAAAAGTCGATGAGGTCGTCACTCACTTTTCCTGCCGGGACTGTGCCGGGGTGATAGGCCACGAATGAGACACGTGTGCCGGCATCAGTCATCTTTCCTTTCCCGCCAACTATTTTACGTCCTTTCAGTTCGGACGTGATTGCCTTGTTCGTTCCGTTATCTCCGGTAAACAGGATCAACGTCTCTTTCGTCATCCCCAACTCGTCGACTCGATCAACGATCCTGCCGACAAGATGGTCCATGTAATGGACCATGACATTAAAATTCTTCTGTCGATTCTTTGATGTCCGTGACTTGCTTAGTGGAGTTGTGGGAAATGGATTATGAACCAGAATCATCGGGTAGTAGACAAAGAATGGAATGTCCCGTTTCTTCTCGATGAATTTCAGAATGTGATCTGTGATGATTTCTGGTCCGTAGTCATCGGGGGAAAACTGTTTGTTTTCCCCGTCGATATTCAGCAGAGGATTCCAATAACGGCCTCCCAGTTTATCGACCTGCCAGAGGCAGCAATTGTCAAAGCCTGTTTCAAGTGGCCAACTCCCTTTTTGCTGAAATTGTTTGGAGTAATGTTCAGCACCTAAGAGCTGCCATTTGCCGCCGATGAAGGTATCGTAATCGGCTGCCTGCAGATGATGGGCAAACGTCTTTTGATCTGAGTTGAGAACAGAGAATGCCGAGTAATTTCGAACGTTCGAGAGCCCCGTCATGATCTTGACGCGACTCGGTGTGCACAAGGGCTGCGAATAACAATGCTCGAAACGCAGACCTTGTTCTGCAAGCCGATCGATATTCGGTGTCTGATATTGCTCGCTACCATAGCACCCGAAACATTCATAGCCGATGTCATCCGCCATAATGAGAATGATATTCGGCTTGTCGGCAGCGAGGATCGAGCCAACCAGACAGAAATAGGAGATCAAAAATCGAAACATCGTTGTCCTTTAAAAAAACTATTCTCCTCGAATCCACTCTCGATTGAATGTCGCGTAGCGGATGCTTTTCCCGACTGATTCTCCGTTGCGCGGTTTCTCAATGAAGTAGCTGTAGGTGACATGAAAGTTTCCATCGCTCCCTTCGATGATCGAAGGATAGTGAAAGTTACCTGATCCTGCTTCCCGTTGCTCGAGATGCCGAGTCCATTTCCAGGTCTTTCCCTCATCATCTGAGAGTGATACTGCCAGCGAATGTCTCCCATCTGGAAGATCGTTGTAAATGCACACCCAATCTCCATTTTTTGCACGCATTAATTCCAGGCCAGAACCAGGATTGTTCAGTTGTGGGTGATCGTAAACTTTACTCCAGGTCTCTCCTTGATCGGTCGATTCTGAAACATGGATCCGTTGCGGAGGCGGCCCGTTGTCCCGCATAAAAGCGACGATAGTTCCGTCTTGGCGCTGAGCAAAACTGGGTTGGATGTTTCCGCCACCGACAATGGGTTCACTATATGTCCAGGTCTTGCCGTTATCATCGGTGATCCCGACCAGTGAGAACGAAAACCCGTCTGAATAGAGGCCAACGAGCATTCGACCATTCTCCAAGACGAGCGGATGCGCACGTGTGAACCAGCCGAGGCGTCGTGTCAGCTTATCGCTGGCCTGCTTTGTGATATGTTCCAGCCAGTTCTTGACGAGTAATGGTTCGACTTCCTGTTCTCCGACGTATGCGAGCGCCTTCTCCTGAACTTGTTGGGGGAAGTCACCGGAATGTTTGACGTGCATGACCTTCATGAGATCCCAGTGAGGAGGACCGTCATCACGCATGTAGTCGGTTGATATCTTGTATTTCATCAGAGCCGACTCCCAGAGGTTCGCTTGAATGGTCGGCCAGAACAACCACAACTTCTGCTGTTGATCGATGACCATACAGCAGTTGGTATCGGGGAATCCGGGAGTGTCCGCCATAGAAAATGGCTTTGTCCATTTGCCTGTCTCTTTGAGTCGACGGGCTCCTAGAATTTCCACATCATCCGATTTACGTTCTCCAGATCCGTGAAACCAGCAAGCCAGTAGATCCCCGTTTGGGCATTCGACAATGCAGGAGCCGTGGTTATGCCAAGCCTCCAGCGGGAAGATCAGTTCTCCCGACAGCTGGTCTGTAGCAGTCGCTGAGGTTGCTACGAAATGGAGGAAAAGAAGAACGAAAAGTTGCAGTCGATGGGGCATTGTCTTTCCAAGGCTCAAGAGAGTGTCATAGCGCCTAGCATAATGAAAACATGGTTCACGCAATACCGAACTGGATCCGGACGACAAATACCTCAATCCGCGACTGGCGAAGCGACTAGTCTTTGAATTCGATAAGAACTTCGCTGAAAGTGTTCGTGCCAACATTACGTACACTGTGAGTCGTGGGTACCATCCGGCGTCGCACTGAATCTGTGTTGCGTATCGAATCCTCGGATCAACTCTAAGAGGTGAGTAAATTTCCAGAGAAACTGAATCCTGACGCTTCATCATTGTTGAGGACACGAGTCATCGTAGGAAATGAATAAATCAGGAGTCAAAGGCGGCACAAGAAAATGGGACACAAGAAGAAAAACAGCCCCTTGCCACCGCTGGCAAGACTATGAGAATAATGGAAATAGATTGAACCAGATGAATCAAGCTGACGTTCGCTAAATAGTTTCATGCTCAATCCCTTGAAGTCTCCATGACAATAAGACATCTGCCTTGGTTTCTGCCAAGTGTTGCTTTCGTGAATTTGACTGACCTCTGCGATGACCGACTTGAAAGATTTTTCACTAAAGTGATTCATGGATAGTTTCCCCTCAATACGATTTACTGGAACGCTTCGCCCATCTCAGATCGAAGTGGTCGAAATTGCGAAACGACAGTTGGCAAGTGGTGAGCGAAAGATACACGTCGTCGCGCCGCCGGGGTCAGGCAAGACGGTGTTGGGACTTTACCTGTGGGCTGAGTGTATTCGCTTGCCGGCGCTGGTGCTCTCTCCCAACTCGGCGATTCAGGCTCAATGGGTTGATCGGCTCGATCTGTTTGATAGTGCTGGAAGTGTACGGTCCATCGCGAGTACCGATTCCGAATCACCGAAACTCTTCACGTCGCTGACGTATCAAGCAGTCACGATGCCACATCGAGGTGGCAAGGAACTGAATGAAAATGCTATTGAACTTTGGATTGAAAAACTTGTCGTGAAGGGGCATGCCAAAGATCCAGATGAAGCTGAAGTCTGGATCGACGATCTGAAGCGGCACAACCGCTCGTATTACGACGGTCGGCTCAGCTGTTACCGAAAGGAACTCCGCGACGAAATCGCGATTGGCGGTGAGGCCATGCAAACTTTGCACGCTTCGGCGTTGGATAGGCTTGAGCGATTGAAGCGCGCCGGTGTTGGCCTACTGATTCTGGACGAGTGTCATCATTTACTCAGCCACTGGGGCCGTGTGCTGGCTGACGCTCACCGATACTTCAATCACCCAATCGTCATCGGACTCACTGCAACTCCGCCCGACATGCGCGGCAAACCCCCAAAGGATGTCAAACGATACAAAGACTTCTTCGGTCCTGTCGATTACGAAGTTCCTGTGCCTGCTGTTGTGAAAGATGGATTCCTGGCTCCCTATCAGGACCTTGTGCAATTGGTGCGACCCACCCCCGAGGAATTGGCATACATCGCCAATGCGGACGATCAACTATTCGAGTTGGTGGAACAGTTGTGCGAGCCGTTTGCGGCACCGTCTGAGGGATCAGAAACGGCGGTCGAATCAGTCCCACCAACGTCACACTCTGGCGAGCCCGAAATCGTCTCGGAACCATTTTCTGTTTCGATGATCGTTCAGGAACTGGGCGCGGCTGCGGACCTGACGGAAGCAAGCGTCGAAGAAACTCAGTCGACGCCAGCTGAAATGTCGTCCGAAATTGATGCGCCGTCGACAGGTCGTGAATCCCTGACTGAGTGGCTCACACGCGTACTGACCGAAAGAAGAATTGCTGTCGGGACTGTCTCTGATTGGCGAACGTTTGCCCAACGCGATCCAGGTCTGGCGTGGGCTGGACCGAGATTCCTGCAAGCCCGGAAGATTCCGTTGCCACCGGGAGTGCCACAGCCTCCAGGTGATCTCTCGTCCATAGGTAGTAAGAAAGGTTGGGCGATGTCAGAGTCCAATCGACTTCCGCTGACGGTACTGATTCCCGTCCTCAGCCGGTACATTCGCCGCCGGCTCCGCAGATCCAGCGACCCGGCGGACCATCAACTGGCAGAAGAGGCAACCCGTCGGCTGCGCATGTTGGGTACTCAAATCACCGAGACCGGCAATCAGGCATGCGCGTCACCCATCGCTCGCGTGATGGCATATGCACGCGGCAAGTCCGAGGCCATCGTCCCCATCCTCCAGGCTGAACGAGAGGCCCTGGGTGAGAGCATCCGCGCAGTGGTGGTCGCCGACTATGAGAAGACATCTGCCGTCACCGCTGCAGTCAGCCATTTGCTGGACGAAGAAGCCGGTGGAGCAATTGCTGCATTCCGCACTTTATTAAATCATCCGGAAACCGACGCCTTGGATCCAATTCTTGTCACCGGTTCAACCGTTTTGGTTGACGACGATTTGGCTCCGCGCTTCGATGCGGCCGCATCTGAGTGGCTAGCCGAAAGACGCTACAACGTCGAATTGGATTTCAGCGAGGAAGATGGATTTCACGTGGTGAGTGGTCACGGTGCCGACTGGTGTCCGAGAGTTTACGTTGCCATGGTTACCGAACTCTTTCAACGTGGCATCACGAAGTGCCTGGTCGGGACGCGCGGTTTGCTGGGAGAAGGCTGGGATGCCAGCAAGATCAATGTACTGATCGATCTGACAACCGTCACAACATCGACTTCGGTCAATCAACTGCGAGGTCGTTCGCTGCGACTTGATCCAGACGACCCACAAAAACTTGCACACAATTGGGACGTCATTTGCATCGCGCCGGAGTTCGTGAAGGGGCTAGACGACTATCGCCGGTTCATCGACAAACACAACACTCTCTTTGGCTTAACCGACGATGGTTTGATCGAAAAAGGAGTCGGACACGTACACGCCGCCCTCACAGAGATCGAACCAGAGTTGGTGGAAGAATCAATGAGCCTGTTAAACACTGAAATGCTCCAGCGGCCCAGGCGTCGCGCAGAGTTTCGCGAACTCTGGCGAATTGGTGAACCGTACCGACCTGATCCCATCTATGTTCTGGAACTGCTGCCTGGCGGGGGTGGCATATGTGACCTTACGTTCCCATATGCCAAACCGGAAGTCGATTGGAATCCTCACTCGCTCACGCAAGCCATCGGCCGCGCCGTGTTAGGCGCCTTGAGCGAGACGCGCCTCGTCAAAGCAGATGGAGACATCTATGTTGAAAAACGTGCTGGTGGGTACATTCGCGCTTTCCTGGAGAACGCAAGCGAGAAAGACAGCAAGCTGTTCAATGAGTCGTTGGGAGAAGCGATGGGGCCGCTGGACTCGCCGCGTTACGTCATTCGCCGGTTCGTTGATTATCGCATCAGCACGTGGCTCTCTCGTATCTTGCCGGATGTCATTGGTTGCTACTTCCAACGTCAACATCAACAAATGGAAATGCTACACGCGGTCCCGAAATCGCTTGCCAAGAACAAGCAACTGGCGGCGACCTATGGCCGTCACTGGAATGCTCACGTCAGCCCTGGTCAGCCGGTGTTCACGCGTTCGGAAGAAGGTTTGGAACTGGTACAAATCGCCACTCAGGAGGGCAACGCGCCAATAGTAAACATTCACCACAAGGAAGTCTTTCTGTAGATCACTGAACAATGAATGACAGCCACAATCTCAATCAGCTGATTTCAAATGCTCCGCAGAGCGAGCATGAAGCGACCTATCACGCTTGCTGGGTGATCGTATTGCAGATCTAGTGATCACAGGTCACATCGACTGCGGTGTATAGAAAAGTGGCAACGTACTTACGTTACTGCGTCTCACCAATGCGGCCAAGACGCGTCTATATAAGACACGGCTATCGATTAAATCCTCAAATGTCATTGATGTCGCGATTGACGCTAATCGGTCCTGGAGTAAATCTGAAGAGGTATTACTTGACATGAGAATAGATTACATGTAAACTAATTGCAGGGCAGGGAAAAGGGGGATTTAGGTATTGACCGGTCGACTGCAAAATGAATTGAAAAAAAAGCGTCCATTTGAGGAGATGGAAGAGGAAGTGGTCCTGAATTTACTTCGCACGAATGACCAGTTTGGGAATAGGTTCGGCAGGCTCTTTCGTGAATACGGATTAACTTCTTCTCAGTACAACGTGCTGAGGATCCTGCGTGGTGAGGGCAAACCGATGCCTTCTTTGGAGATCGCTGAACGATTGGTTCAAGTGGTGCCAGCCATCACTGGGCTGATTGATCGATTGGAGAAGCAAGGTTTGGTTGTTCGCCAGCGTTGCACCGAGGATCGTCGAGTGGTCTATGTCGAAATTACGGAAAAGGCTCTGGGGATCCTGAAGCAGATCGATAAGCCTCTGACAAAATTGCACAAACGGTTGCTTGGGCACATGCCTCGGGCGGAACTCAAAACCTTGAGTCGGCTACTGGAAAAAGCACGGCAATCTCTGGCTGGTGATGAAGGCGGTCTGTGATCTCCATTTTGGGCATTTAGTTTACATGTGAACAATCCTCAGCAAGGAGTAGATCATGACGACAACAAAATCTGAACAATCCGCAATCGAAGTCTCGCATCGAGATGATCTGCCGCTTGGCGGCTTTGCTGGTCTGCGGGAGCATCGTCTGGTGATGGACACTGCGGCATGGGGTCACCACGCTCATCGAACAGCTTGGCAGGGAATCGGAAATTTTGTCTATCTGGCTGACGCTCGCTTCGTCCCAAAGGGCGAAACGGGGATGCATCCACACCAGGAAATTGATGTCATCTCGGTGATGGTTGAAGGGCGGATCGCTCACGAAGGCACGCTCGAACATGGTCAAGAACTCCAACCGTTCGATGTGCAGGTACAGAGGGCTGGAGGTGAAGGGTTCTCGCACAACGAAACAAACCCTGATGACACTGAGAACCGCATGATTCAACTCTGGGTGTTACCTGAGGAAACTGAACAGCCAGCGGGATACAAACTCTTCAAACCGAAGTGGGGAGAGGTGACTCGAATCTACGGAGGCAATCTCGATCAGGACGAGACATTTTCAAGTCAGACGCTCATAGACGTGGCATTGCTGCACAGTGGCCAACAAGTTGCATTCAAGGGGGCTTTTCTGGCGTACATCACGAAAGGCAATGGCCATGCTAACGGAATACCTGTCACCGATGGCGACTTGATGCGTGGTGATGGATTGTCCTTTGAGGCTTTCGAGGACGCGCAGTTGATTTTCGTTCAACTGCGAAACTAATCGCCTGGGAAGAAATGGATGTTACTAACGTCGGTCAATTCACAGAAGAAATCAAGGAACCTCACCAATGTCAAAGTCACGCATACTCGCCTTTGCCGGCAGTGCCCGGAAAGATTCATACAACGCTCGGCTGGTTCGCATTGCCGCCGAAGGTGCCCGAAATGCTGGGGCGGATGTCACGGTGATCGACCTCAAAGACTACCCACTCCCGCTGTTTGATGAAGACCTCGAACGAGAAGACGGCACGCCTGAGAACGCAACGAAGCTCAAGCAATTGTTCTTCGATCATGGCGGCCTGCTGATTGCATCGCCCGAGTACAACAGTTCGATCACGCCACTACTCAAGAACACAATTGATTGGGTGTCTCGAACAGCCGAAGGGGAAGCACCATTGTCGGCATACCGCGGTCAGGTGGCTGCGTTGATGTCCACATCACCCGGTGGACTTGGTGGTTTGAGAGGTTTGGTTCACGTCAGGTCGATCCTGAGCAGTATTGGTGTCATCGTTCTTCCTGATCAAGTTGCCATTCCGAGATCATTTGAAGTGTTCGACGGCACCGGCAGACTGAAAAATGAGAAAAAACAGTCCAGCATTGAAGGTCTTGGCAGAAATGTGGCAGAAATGCTTGGCAAACTTTCTGCGGAGTAAGCCTGCGATGCCTTCACACCCAGCACAACGCTTTACGGCACCATCAGCGATCCAGCATGGCGTCCCGCTAAAAGAATTGATGGATCGGCGGCTCGTCAAGTTGATCAGCGAGTCCTTGCGCGATGCCGTTCCCAAATTTGATGAGAAGCAATTTCAATCCCGTGCAACGCGAGGCTTAAAGGAATTCGAATTGAAAGATCGAGCTCTGCACATCGCACATGCAATGGCTGAACAATTTCCGTCCGAGTTCGAAGATCTTGCTCCGCTCCTTATTCGGTCGCTTGGACCACCACTTGCAGCGACAGAAGATAACGGACTGGCTCCATTCTTTTACTTCCCGCACGCCCAATTGATTGCGACTTACGGCGTTACTTGTTTTGAGGGCGGAATGCTGGCGAACTACGAACTGACTAAGCGATTCACAGCCGAGTTTAGCATTCGACCATTTCTGGTCGAGCATCGTGCGAAATGTCTCAAAACACTGGCTCGGTGGACAAGAGATTCCAATCCACACGTTCGCCGACTTGTCAGCGAAGGGACTCGACCACGTCTACCGTGGGCGATGCGTCTTCGTGAATTTCAGGACAATCCAAATCTATCTCTACCTCTGCTCGAGATTCTCAAGGACGACTCCGAGTTGTATGTTCGAAGATCGGTTGCGAATCACCTTGGCGATATCGCTAAGGACCACCCGGATTTCGCTTTTGATGTTTGTCGAAAATGGTTGGAAGAGATCAAGGATCTGGATGCCCCGCAACAACTCAAGAATCGTCGCTGGATCGTGAGGCACGCCCTTCGACATCCCGCGAAGAAAGGGGAACCCAAAGCAGTTGCTCTTCGGAAAGCTGCCTCTGAGCCCAAGAAGCGAAATTTATGAAGCGACCTTCGCTGGTCATCACGGGAATGATTTCGTTGTTCACGATCAGGAATCGAATGACGAATCACATTGAACCTCGCCACCTTGCTCTGCACCTTCGCCCATCGGACTAATCTCGACCGAGCTTTCAAAGCTGAGCAAGCCCTTGGAATTCTCGACGAAAACGCAATCTCCGTTCTTGCTGAAGCCCTTCACGTTGATGGTGTCAACCGTTGAATTCTTGCACGGTCAATCCGTCAGTCGGGGAATCAATGTTCTGTAAAGTTGACAATATGCCAACCAATTTCGCAGAAAGGGGGAAATTGGTACGAAGGCTTGAAGAATTCATATTGAGTGAAATCGTGATTTGTCCGATAAGCACTCTTGTTGCTTCGTTGCGGTTGAAACTGACAAGGTTTGAGATTGCTGTCTGCCGTTTTTACAAAATGTGTTCTCACCAGCGTCCTCCTGGTCTCGCAAGTCTTGGGCAGCGTTGCTGTTCCGGCATTTGCACAGTGCGCCAGAGAAACGTGTTGCTGTTCGCTTGATGCGCAGCAGTCGGGAACATGTTGCTGTCGTAAACGACGTTCAGCAGACGGTACGAACGCAAGTGGATGCTGCCATTCAAAGGAATCTGGTTCAACGTATCAAACTCAGATTTGCAGTTGCGGTTGCCGAAACAATCATCGTCCAACAGTCCCCAACCCTCGTCCGGATGATTTGCGTGACCGGATGCAGCGCACGGCGTCCGAACCAGCCGGGTTGAGCGACCCCTCTCGCCTCATTGCAAAGACTTGGTCGACGTCAGGGTCGGATCGACAGGCGAACACCTTCTACGCTGGTGTTTCACAACAGCCACTCTTCTGTGCCTGGCTGCTATAGCATTGCCCGTCCCGCGCACCGATGTGCGTAGATTGTCCGGCTTGGTGAATCTCGTTGATGTTTCACTAATGAGTGGCACGCTTTCATGCGACTGAATGTTCAAGTTTTTTTGATCGTGGTCTCACCATCAATTCGGTCTGAATTTGTGTCAATGTTGTGTTTGATCTCTGGTTGAATGTTCTGTTTGACGGCAGAGTCAGTCACCGTCCCGAACTCAATGAACGACTCAGCACAATCGTGTTTTGAGACCAACCACGAAGCCTTTGCGTGGTTTCGTTATCTATTTCCTGATCCGTGAGACGCTGCGCTGTATCGACACAGCCCGCGTCGGAGATTGAAGCATGTCGGCAGAAAAAATAGACCAACAGTCTGAAGTAGCGACTTCGCAATCAGATGCCTCAGCTTGCAAGCAGACAGCAGCTCCATCTGCTCAGCCAAGCCGGCTGTGGTGGACGATTCGGTTTGTGTCACAACCGTTGTTATTTTTCGTCGCTGGCGCTGCACTGCTGGGGCTGTTGGGCATCGCTCAGAAGGCGGGGTGGATCACCGCTGGTGGTTCTGGTCACAGTGCAAGTACGTCAGCAGCGGCAGCGGATGTCGACTACATCTGTCCGATGATGTGTACGCCTCCGCAGAAAGAGCCGGGGCGTTGTCCGGTTTGCGCCATGGAACTAGTTCCTGCATCTACAGGTGGTGGCGGAGACGAACGGTCCGTCGTCGTTGATCCTGCATCTCGACGTGTGGCGAACATTCAAACCGTGTCGGTTCAAAGTGTACCCATGACGCGCAACATCAGAGCTGTTGGTCAATTGCAGTACGACGAAGGAGCATTGAAAATTATCTCGGCATACTCCGATGGTCGCTTCGACCAGCTCTATGTTGACTTCACCGGAGCTGAAGTGAAGAAAGGTGATCGGTTGGCATCCTTCTATTCCCCCAAACTGTTTTCGGCTCAGGTTGAGTATTTACAAGCGGGGAAAACGATCCGCAAGCAGTCCTTAAAGAGCCTTCCTTCCATAGCTCATGCCAATCGTCAATTACACACCAATTCTCGGCAGCGACTCATCGAACTCGGCATGTCCGAAGCTCAGATTGCAGAGATTCATCAAACACAAGTTGCTCAGAGTCGCATGGATATCGTGGCTCCCATGAGCGGGACCGTCATCGAAAAAATGGTCGTCGAAGGAGAATACGTCAAAGAAGGTCAACCCGTTTTTCGACTGGCCGACTTGTCCAAAGTCTGGCTGGTGCTGGAACTCTTTCC
>DAOUPA010000385.1 GCA_030626405.1 Planctomicrobium sp. | reverse complement strand
GTCGATTACGGGACGGACCCTGTACCCTGCATTGATTGGGTTCGCAGGTATGCCGCTGCGGCTGTTCGCGGGAATCACGACCATGCAGTAGCACAACGAGTCCAAGCTGTTGGAATGACAGGGTTTCGGCGACTGGCCGCTGCCACACGTCCATTGCATTGGGAACAACTCGACTCCAGCCGATTAAAATTCCTTGGGAGATTGCCGGTCACAACTCACTTTCGAACGGAGGATTTCTCAATTCAGCTGGTCCATGCAACTCCCAGAGATCCGATGGATGAGTACCTGACTGCCGACCCAACAGCCTGGAAATTGCGACTTGGTGACGTTGATGCAGATTTCGTTTGCGTGGGACATTCTCACGTTCCGTATCACTTGGACCTTGGACAAATTCAAGTCTTAAATCCAGGCAGTGTCGGACAACCGCGAGATGGTGACCCTCGGGCGGCCTATGCGATCATCGAAGACCAGACTGTCACTTTGCACCGCGTTGAATACGATATCGACGCCGCTGTCAAACAAGTTCGATCGACTGGCGTGGACGACTGGGTCGTCAAACTGAATGAAGCGATCTGGCGAGCAGGTGGTCAGTTGTCCAAAGAACAAATGGACGAATTTCGATAAGGAAGTAGCGGCATAGAGAATAGCATCCCTTCTCCATTCCCGATTCTCCATTTTTCGTAACCCTCAACCCTTTTCTCACATGCACATTTGCGTCACAGGTGGCGGCGGCTTTCTCGGTCGCTATATCGTCGAGCAACTCATTCAGAAGGGGCACAGCGTCCGTATCTTCTGTCGTGGAGATTATCCGGAACTGATATCTCAAGGCGTCGAAATTGCCCAAGGCGACTTACGCGACCCCATCGCCGTTGAACAAGCGATGCAAGGTATCGAAGCAGTTTTTCACGTAGCTGCCATTCCTGGAATCTGGGGGAAGTGGGAGACGTTTTATTCGATCAATACCTTGGGAACACAAAATGTCATCGATGCCTGTCGAAAGCAGGGTTGCGGTCGATTGATTTACACGAGTTCGCCGAGCGTCGTCTATGATGGAAAACCGCACTTCGATGCCAACGAGTCACTGCCTTACCCAGATCGGTATCTCTGCCATTATCCACATTCCAAGGCACTCGCCGAGAAGGCGGTTTTGCAAACGAACGATCAAAACCTTTCCACGATTGCTTTGCGTCCACATCTCATTTGGGGACCGCGCGACAACCATTTGATTCCAAGGTTGCTCGACCGAGCGATGTCTGGAAGATTGATTCGCGTTGGCGATGGCTCCAATGTCGTTTCCATGGCCTACGTTGAAAACGCAGCCACAGCACATGTTCAAGCGTTTGAAACTCTATCAACGAACAGTCCTTGCGCCGGGAAGGCGTATTTCATCAATGAAGCAGAGCCAGTCCCCCTCTGGTCGTGGGTTGATCAACTGCTGGCACTGGGAGGAATTCCGCCCGTGCGGCGTTCGATTTCACCAACAATGGCAAGAACTGTCGGCGCCGCCATGGAAGCAACATTCTCTTTATTTCGACTCAGTTCCGAACCACCGATGACGCGATTTCTGGCTTCGCAGTTGAGCCAATCACATTCGTATTCTATCGAAAATGCAAAGCGAGATTTCGGTTACGACCCTCAAATCACATTCACAGAAGGAATGCGAAGACTCGAACCGGAAGTTAAAGATTTCGTTGCACGCAAACAAAAAAACGGGTGAACCTCATCGAAGAGATTCACCCGTTGGATGGTGTCATGCCGTCGTTCGAAATGACTATTTCGTAACAGGCTGAAGAGCCGCTGTTTGTTGAACTGGATTGCGACCGGCGGTTGTCGTACGAGTCAAAAAGTTGTCAACTCGAGCTTCTTTACGGATTTTCTCGAACACTTGGGCGACAGACTTTTGAGTCTCTTCTTCGGTGAGTTGCTCCAAGAGGTCATTCCAGACAACGCGAATATCTTCCACGACTGGTTCAGTTCTCCCTTCACATTTTAAAATCACATACTTGCTATCAGCGATTTCAATGAGTCCGGAAACTTCGCCCGGTCGCAATTTGAAAGCTTCCGCTTCAACCGTTGGACTTCCACCATGCTTACGGATCGGAGGAATGACTCCGCCGAGTGGACGAGAGTTCGGATCTGTCGAATGTTCACGAGCAATGCGATCAAATTCCCCTGGTGCGGCTTCACATTTATTCCAAACCTCAGTTGCCTGACGAATATTTCCTTCCACAATAATCATGCGAGCTTTGACGCGCGGACCGTAATCCCGCTCGAAGCCTTCCTGCATTTCTTTTTCAGTGACTTGAATGCTCTTGCCAGCAAGCTTTTTCAACGCAATCATCGGCCAGATGATGTCCTTGTGATACTGATCCTTGGTCAACCCGCGTTCACTCGCCAACATCTGATACCAGGTATCCAATGGCAAATTAAACTTCTCCGCAGTTTCGGCGACTTCTTGTTCGACTTCACCCTGCTTGACCGTAACTCCTTGGCGATCACATTCCTGCTGGATAATCAATCGATTGATGAGGTTATCCAGAATTTCAGCACCATGACGCTCCACTGAATAACTAGCTACAACGTCATACGTGATTGACTCGTTGTTCACTTTCGCCAAAATTTTTCCGGATGAAGCACTCAAAGAGCTTCGACCTGTCCCGTTCGCAGCACTTTCCGATTGTGCGACACCTGGATTCGCTCTGAAGAATTGAAAGCAAATGCCAGCCACAATTAACAACACGACTGTTCCCGCGATGTAATTGGTCCAGGAACGTTGAGTCTTTTCAACTGGCAGCACTGGTTCAGGATTTTGGTTCTCAGGAGAGTGAGTCTGTTCACTCATGATATTGGACTCCATCCGTGGGTCGAGAGTTTCGAGTGCCCGCGGTTAAGGTCGTCACATTCCCCACAGCTTTATCTCGTGAGAGAGAATGCGACTTTGTTATCCGAGAGCGGTGTCAACAAATTTTGAAGTGTTCGAGACGACACAGCATCAATTCTCGATTCATTCAAACTATTTACCGAAAAATGCAAATTTAAGTCAAGATCGCTGTCTCTTCTGCCGAAGAAGGTCGATTTGCAGTGTAATAATTACAATAACTGAGACTTTGACTCAGCGCATCACGAGACTGTTTACCTCGGAGAGTTTGCCGTACACTTCATGCGTCACACCCATCAAATGGCACGGAGAACGCTTCATGTATGACAAAAACGCTTTGAAAGAGCTCTTTCGCGAACGTGCTCTCAAGTTCGGAGACTTCACACTCGCCTCTGGGAAGAAGGCGACTTACTACCTCGATGGTAAGCAGATCACCTTGCATTCCAAGGGACTGAAACTCGTCAGTGAGGGTTTCCTGGAACTCTTGAATACGGATGAAGTCGACGCCGTCGGGGGGATGTCCATTGGAGCAGATCCCATTGCCGCTGGTGTTCTTTCCGCCGCAGCAGCCAACGGGCAGGAGCTCCTCGGGTTTCTGGTGCGAAAAGAATCGAAAGGGCACGGAACCAACAAGTACGTTGAAGGTCCAGTTCAGCCAGGTATGAAAGTCGCCATCGTCGAAGATGTCGTGACCACCGGTGGGAGTTCACTTCTCGCAATTGAGCGTGTCGAAGCTTTCGGTTGTGAAGTCGTCCAAGTTTTGACCATCATCGACCGCATGGAAGGTGGCGCTGCGAACTTCAAAGACAAAGGCTACGCTTTCGAATCGTTGCTCACGATCGAAGACTTCGGGATTATGCCTCCGTCAGAATAAAAAAATCATTGTAGAACGCATATCACAAGTTTGTTTGCGTCAAGTCGATTTACCGTACACTTGAAGTGTACGGCGAAACATATTGAGACATTGCCCAGCTCATGACAAATCAAATCACTTTCGATTCTTCATCAGCAAACTTCTTGATCGGTGATCAACTGTCACTCATTGCTGAATCGCTCATTGCGGCTCGTGACGATGCCTACGCCGATGTTGAATTGTTGCGGTCAGGCGGCGAGATCCCTGAGGCAAAGCAGCCGCTCGACAGCGGATTCATCGATCTTCCCCAGCGACTTCTTGATGGGGAAGATGGTTTGCTCGACCGTATGGAGTCGACCGCCAAAACACTTGGTGGGAAGATTGATCGACTCGTGGTCCTGGGAATCGGAGGTTCGTACATGGGGCTGCGAGCACTCTTCGAATCACTCTGCGATCCGTACCATAACGAACTCGCCCGTTCGGCACGGGGCAATGTCCCGAAGCTGTACTTCGAAGGCAACAACCTCGATAACGACACGCTCTCTTCATTGCTGAATTTACTGAAAAGTCAGTGCTTGAACCCAGAAGAACTCGCCGAGAGGTGGGGGATTTGCGTCATCAGTAAATCGGGAGGAACTCTCGAAACCGCCGCAGCATTTCGTCTGTTTCGAAATGCTCTCGAAGAGTATTACGGTGCCGATTCCGACTTCTCCAGACAACTCGTCGTGCCAGTGACCGGTGAAACTGGCAAGCTGCGCGACCTCTCAAACGCACTTGGTTACGAAGCAACATTTCCGATTCCAGACGGTGTCGGTGGACGCTTTTCAGTCTTTACTGCTGTTGGTTTATTTCCGGCGGCTGTTCTTGGAATTGACATTCGAGCAATGCTACAAGGTGCTGCGGACGTCACTGAATCGTGCCGAACACAACCGCTCGGCGAGAACCCGGTTCTCGATTACATAGCAGCGTGCCACCTGCTTGAACAAGATCACGAAATGGACATCCGCGTCCTTTCCACATGGGGAAATCGACTCGAAGCCGCCGGGCTGTGGTACGACCAACTTCTGGCAGAAAGCCTCGGAAAACATGAACGCGGAGCGACACCTCTCACGGTTGTGAACACACGCGATTTGCATAGCCGAGGACAACAACATCAGGAAGGCAAACGAGACAGGGTCATCAATAACCTCACCATCAGTGAAGCTTCCGGAAATCCGATTTCGGTTCCAACCGTCGACGAACGCCTCGATCAGGATTTGCTCAACCGCCTTGCTGGCAAAACGATTCCCGAACTCCTCCAAGCCGCGATCACCGGCACAAACAAAGCTTATGCCGACGACAATCGACCGACGACCGACATGCAGCTTCCCAAACTCGATGCATACGGCATGGGCCAACTCCTGCAAATGCTGATGCTCGCGACAACCATCGAAGGCCGCCTCATCGGCATCAACCCGTATGGTCAACCAGGCGTAGAAGCCTACAAGAATAATATGGGCGAAATTTTGTACGGGTAATAAAACAAAGCACTCACCGAGCCTCGCTAAGTAGACACATCACTCAACTCGAAAACAGTTTTGACAAAAATCGCCGAATCGGACTACGCTGTCGGCGTGGATGCTTTTCGTTCTTCAGTTCATTTGCTGCTGCGATCGCGAAATCGAGTCGCTCTTGATTTCGCTGCTCTTCGAGCAATTCCTGTTCTTGTTGCTGTCTCTGAGTTTGCGATTCAGCAGCTTGAACAGATTCAAATTCTGTTGCTGACTGCTGACGAGCAATGATTTCAGCCTGAATCTCTTCGAGTTCCACGGAGTCACAGGAATCGTACTCCTCGACATCCTCATTGCATTGCCGCTTTTCTTCCCATTCAGTCAGTTTGTACTGGCGGCCTGCCATATGGAAGAGACCGTAGATCGTCGCCGCTGGAATCCAGCGATCGTCGGAACTGGGCTTGACGAGATCATCGGCAGACAGAACGCCATCACGAACATGAGCCACTAATTCTTCAAACTCGCAAGGACCGTAGAGCTGATTGGCAAGGAGATATTGAAATTCAACTGTCATTTCACATCGCACTTTCTCTTGCCCTAAAAAAAGGAACACCAAAAGGCTAACTCTTGCGTGAGAGGAAATTCAATCTAAATCGCCGATAAATTCCTAAATCGACATCACCTCCTCTGGACGTCATTCTTCAAGCAGTGACGAATTCCTCGTAGGCAATTCATGAGTACTCCGCCAGGGGCAGCTCGAAATCCAATTGACCCACTACGTACGTCGGCGGTAGGATCAAAGACAATCAAAGAGAATTGCCTCAAGACGAGTCACCATGGATGGGTTCGATTCACAATCCGGAATGCCGCCTCAAGCTGAAATAACAGGGAAATATCTCTGCCCTGGGGAGTCGCTGCCAATTGATCGGTCGCTACATCTCGCACGCCTGGCTGCCGGATACGATGGCTGCCGAGACTGTGAGCATCGCTGTAAAACTGGAACACTGCCGAAGCAAGTCGTGAAGGGGCTAGGGACTAGGAGTGAGGGATTCGAGAAGCAGACGTTCGCTCCCAACCGTGGGGTTTACTTGAATGAACTGACTCGACCGATCATGGTTAATATTGTCGAGCATGCCGTTGAAATGTTGGAGGAGTCCAGGGTCCAGAGTCCAGAGTCGAGGGAAGAAAAAACAAATCTCGACTCTGGACTCTCAACTCTCGTTACCTCACCTCGTATTCTCGTTGCTCACGACTGGCGACCATCTTCGCCGGACCTTGTCATCGGAGTCGTTGCGGCGCTGCGACGTTGGGGATGCGAAACCGTCGACTTGGGGCTAATCAGTCGTAGTTGTTTCGACTTTGCGATGGGACAATTCCATGCGGATCTCGGCCTGTACGTCACCGGTGGAAACGAGCCGGAAAAAGTGAACGGCCTCGACATCATC
>DAOUPA010000499.1 GCA_030626405.1 Planctomicrobium sp. | reverse complement strand
TTTCCGAGAGTCTCGACAAAGGAGTCTGGCGAGCATTGGGAACCCGCAACGGTGGCGAAGTGATCGGACAGTTCTAAAACGTTTTTCAAAGATGTCTTAGAGAGAAAACGGTTTGCCGTACACTCAAGGTGTGCGATTAAAAGATCGCAGTATTGATTCCTGCCATGATCCAGTTGTTGATCACCGCTGGCGGTGTCACTTCTGCCGATGGGTGTGCGAAAGTTATTTCCAAACCGGCTTCGGAGAACGCATCGATAGCGGCCTGCTCACTCGGGTCTTGAATTGGATCGAGAAACAGGACGCGGCCTTGAAGTTGATCCTGAATGTGTGGGAGCCAGTCGGTCCAGCCGTGTGGCAGTGATCGGCAAATGACACCGCTCGTGAAGATCGAATCGTACGCCAGTGATTGCTGCAAAATGAGATGTTGCAACGCGACGACACCGCCATCACCTTCACCGAAGAGATAGGTTCGTTTCGGATGAATCGTCCAGTCATACTGAACGGACTGCACCGCCTCGCGAATCGCTGCAATGGAAGCGTCTGGGCGGCGGAGTTTCCATTCGAATTGGCTGGGCAGTCCCAGTGGATGCGGGAATGGAGCGCGCACTCCAAGCCCAAGATAGTTTTGATCGCTAATCGACGGGAACCATTTCCATAGATCTCTTTCCGAGCGATAGCCTTCGTGCAGGTAGGCGATCATCGGATAAGCATACGTTTCCGAATAGCTTTCGGTGACATACAGAGAATAGCTCAGGTCAAACAGCGCATGGATTGCCCTCGATGAGGGTTTGCGACGTTCGAGAAATGTGTTTGAGTTATTCTGAGCCGCGTTCATCGCGCTGACTTTTTCTAGTTGAGCGTTGCTCAGATCTCGATCGTTGGATCGCTGCCACATTGTTAATTCCCTCCATGCGTCCCGGTTCAACTCGCGAGAACCGGCTCCTTGTTTTTCCGTCCACCAACTGCAGTCCTGCAGGGGGGATGGATGCAATCTTCCGAAATGGAAACAGCCGTCCAGGGCATGCGGTGGCCTTCAGGTCACCATGTTTCAAAATCTGTTTTTCTGTGATGCCGAATTCATGTTTGAGTCGACCGATCAATTCGCCGACCGCTTTCACTTGAGCAGATGTGGGGCCGTTCTGTTCAAAGTTTCCAACTAGGCAGATGCCGATTCCAAAATTGTTGAATTGGCGATTCCCGGCATGTGCGCCACCAATTTGTTGATGCCAGCGAAATGTCGATTGTACTTCTCCGTCACCCATTCCGTGACCGTTGCCGATCAGGAAATGGTAGCCGATTCCTTTCCAGGGATTTCCTGCTGAGTCGCGACGTTGTCGATGTTCTTGGTGGATACGCTCAACGCTCCCAGAGTTTGTAGCAGTGTGATGAATCACAAGATACTTCCAGGTGTGAAAAGGTTCTGCTGCTGCGAGAAGAGAGGTTTCCTGAACTGCTCGGCTGGCAGGGACCACGGTGCTCTCTCGCCGCTCGACTTCCGATTCTGCACAGCCACATGCAGCCAACACATGCACCGCAAAAATTGCGGCACAAAAGGAATTCAAAGAAAGTGCTGGTCGGTTGCTCATGGCTTGGGTCGGTTGTATGCCCCGCTGGTGACGCCTGTCAACTTGTCTTGGAAGGTTCCCTCGATAAGTCTTCGCAATCGGCAACCATTGCTTGCCATTGAGCGTTCCTAACATGAAAACCGTGCAAGGATTACAATGTCTTCTTGTAATTTTTAGTCCCACTCAAGATCGCAGATGTTTCTGGTTGAGAATGGTACCCGTCTTGTGAAATCCTACCTCAAAAAAACTGAATACAGACGATGGACCTGAGTTCAGAAACCGCCGACATCCTTGTTCGCTGGACGGCGCGAGTTGTGGTTGCGTGCTATCTACTGCGGTGCTGGAGTGATTATCGCGGCTCGAAAAAAGGAGAAATCGAAGCAAATGCCTTAACATCGCAGTGGTTATGGACTGCCGGTTGTCTTCTCTTTTTGATGCACATTTATTCTGCGTTTGCCTATGTCCACAACATGAGTCATGCCGCTGCTTATGAACATACCGCAGAACGCACCGCAGCAGTGATCGGAATCCGTTGGGGTGGCGGCATTTATGTCAATCATGCCTTTGCCCTGTTTTGGTTGATCGATGTCGTCATGTGGTGGAGTTACGGAAATCTCTGGGCGTACCGCTCAAAGGTCTGGTACTGGTCGGTTCAGGGAATTTTCGCGTTTATGTTCATCAATGCGACTCTCATTTTCGGACCAGCTCACTGGATCTGGATCATCGGTTTACTGGGAATCATTGCCGGATTGCGAGTTTTCACTGAAAGGCGTGCAAACTCATCCGAAGGAGTCGACCTGGGATAAATTCTTGGCCTATCTTTGAAAAGATCGCCCCTCGAAGAATTTCAATACACCGATGCCATGCAGAAGAAAACCGAATATCGACATACAGAATCTCGGATGATCACACGATTTTCCATCGCGATGCTGGGCTGCACAGCGATGGGGATTTCTATTGGTCGCGCGATGCCTGATGATCTCGGCAAGCTAGGGATGGTCGCAGGAGGAATTGCTTTGTTCTTCTATCTCTATGAAGCGCGAAGAGATCTGAAGTTACGGCAGGAGCAGAATAAACTCTCCCATCAGATGGCAGAAATTCGCCTTCTTGAACAGACGATGGCAGCAGTGGAACTACAGTCTTCCAAGAGTTCTCTCTACAAAGTCTGATTTGCCGCTGAGAAGATCGGGTTTGTGCTGATCTTAGCTCTCTTTGCATTTCTCGACCCGTTGACGTACGATCTCCTACGCTTGTAATACAATCTTGTTATATGGTCTTGATTGAGAGTTGAAGCATGCGTTCGTCGAGAAACGTTTTCTGTCTGGTGCTTCCCATGTTTTTGGCCTGCTCCGCAGAACCTGTGATTGAGAAGACAGCGCAGCCTCTGACCGTCAGTACAAATGTGGTGAAACTCTTTGGGGAAGCGGAAACTGTTGAAATTATGCAGAATCCAGACACTGTGAAAGCTTACCGACAGCCGCAGGAGAGTTATCTCCAAAAACTTATTAGCGATTATGACGTTCTTACCGGGCCAATCCTCGTAGCAGAAGCAGAGAAAAAAGAACTGCAACAGCTTCTCCTTGCCGACGACAGTTATATGTGGAAAGTCGCCAAAGGCTGCGAGCCAGATTACGGCGTCCGAATTGAGTTCTCACAAGGTGACGACAAAGTGGACGTACTCTTCTGCTTCGGTTGCTCGCAACTCCAGATTTATCGAAACGGCAAGTCGGTCAGCGGAGAAGACTTCGACCCTATCGAGAAAAAACTCATCAAGATCGTGCAACGCATTTTCCCGGAAGATCGAGCGATTCAAGAGTTGGATGAGTAAGTGGATTGCGGTGAATAGCAAGCAGGCTGGGACTCGTCCCAGCATTTCGAAGTGGCCGGATGTCCTCTCTGCTTCGCGACGTGGCCATGGCCTACTTTATCTTTGTTGAATGTTGACGGTGAATTCGCGAACCTGTCGGCTTGACTTTCTTCTCTTGGCTTAGCTTCGACTCAGAACTCAAGAACACTATCGACAACGCTCATTTTGAGAGATCTACAATGATGAACCAATTTCGACTTGATTCGTTGACTTCGTTCCCATTTGCGAGTTGGCTGATTTTGCTATTCGCAATTCCGGGTGGCAGTGTTGATGGGCAGGAACTATCAGGGCACTGGAAATTGTCTGCTGACGCTCTCGATCATTCAGGTCGTGGGAACACTGCGGTGAACTATGGCGCCGATTATTCTGCTGATCAACCAGATGGATTGAAGAACGTGGGGGCTCTCTTTGACGGGCGTTCGGATTACTTCGAGGTAAAGAACAGTTCGGATATTGAAGTCGGCAAAGGAGACTTCACGATTGCGGCCTGGGTTAACACCGCCGAGGAGATAGATGATGTCATTGGCGATGTGGTCAGTAAATTTGACCCTGTCAGCCGAACTGGATTTCAGCTCAGCATCAAAAACAATGTCGGTGTCACCAATACGCAGGCGAACTATCGCAACATTCATTTTGGAATCGATAGCGGACAAGTCGACAACGGTTGGGCTGATCGAGGACGACCTGGAAATAATGTTTACGTCTTCTCAATGACAGCTTACCAAGGGGAGCTTTACGCCGGAACTTGTGAGGCGGGGGAGAAAGAATCGGGGCGTGTCTGGCGGCTCGACGGGAAAGATCAATGGGTCGATTGCGGCAGCCCTGCCCCTTGTAACGCGGTCACCTCGTTGATCGTTTACAAAGGCGAACTGTATGCCGCCGCCAGTAAATATCGCCTGGCTGGCTCTGCTTTATCAGAGTCAGAAAACTTGCATCTCGGCGGCAAGATCTATCGCTATGAAGGGGATCAGCGTTGGAGTAGTTGCGGGAAACTTGGCAAGGCGGAAGCGATCTTCGGAATGGTGGAGTTTCGGGGTAAGCTGTATGCCTCGGCGATGTATTCACCTGGGCTGTATCGCTATGAAGGAGGCGAGGATTGGACCGACTGTGGAAGTCCCGGCGGAAAACGAGTTGAAGCGCTGGCTGTTTACAACGGAGCCATTTACTGCACCGGATTTGATGAAGCAGGCATTTATCGCTACGACGGTGCGAACTGGGAAGACCTGGGTGTGCTGAAGAAGAATACGCAGACCTACGGCTTCGCCGTTTATCAGGGGCGATTGCATGTCAGCACCTGGCCGAGCGGAAAAGTCTATCGAATGGAACCAGAGCAGCGAGTGAATGAGAGCCGCTGGACTGATGTTGGTCAGCTAGGTGAAGAGTTGGAAAGTATGCCGCTGGCAGTTTACAACGGGAAAATGTATTGCGGCTCATTGCCGCTGGCGGGTGTGTTTCGTTATGACGAA